>JAJUGV010000021.1 GCA_029265795.1 Alcaligenaceae bacterium | reverse complement strand
GCCGCAGCGGGTGGTGAACATGGCATGTGACGTTGAGCAAGTGCGCGAATATATACGCGAACACGCACCACTTAGAAATTCGGAAGCCCCCTGACTCACAGGGCTCAGGGGTTACGCCCTGGGCTCGTTCAAGGCCGCGTCGACCGCCCTGGCGGCATTGCGGCCACTGCGTACCGCACCCTCCAATACCGCGGGGTAGCCGGTGTCTGTCCAGTCACCTGCCACCCACACCCCCGGCCAGGGGGTGCGATTACCGGGCCGCTTTAAGCCCGGTATGGCCAGAAATGTGGCGCGCTTCTCAACAATCAGTGCATGCCGGCGGATGGCCGGCATGCCTGTGCCGCCCAGTTGGACACGCAATTGCTCAATCATGCTCGCCAGCGCGGTTTCGCGCGGCTGCTGCATTAACGTCGCAGCATCGCTAATCACTACGTGTAGCAGGCGGCGGCCATTGTCCTGGCCCTGAAAAAGCCATTGCCCGTAATGCCCGCGTGTTCGGTCTTCATGCAACATAAGCATGGGCGCGGCAAGCGTGAAGGGCTCAGTCAGCTCTAGCGTGAGCGTCGCGATGGGAGCATGTTTAAACGCCCCGAGGTCATGCAGAAACGTGTCGCTTCCCTGTACAGGGGGAAGGGTGGCCAGCAGACGCTCGGTGGAAGGCGTGTTTCCGCACAGTATGACTGCATCATATAGTTCCGTCCCCTCATCCAGCATGAGTCGAGGCGAAGGTTGGGCCGCATAGCGCAATGAGCGCACGGGGGTGGAGGTACATAGACGCAGGCGGGCCGCCGGAGATGTGCCCAGCGCGCCGCTACGGGCGAGCTCAGCCAAACGCGTAGGCCAAAGCTCTGTTAGTGTATGCCGCGGAATCAGCATATCGCTTGCACTACGACTGGCGGCGCCCAGACTGTCGCGCAACACATAGGCGAACAATTGCGCACAGGCCTGGTTGACTGGCGTATTGAGAGTCGCAACACATAATGGCGCCCAAATGAGTCGCTGCAGACGTAGCGGTTGGCGCGTGAGCGCGAGCCATTCCTGCACCGTTGCCGCGCGGGGCATCTTCCAATTGGCTCGTCGCAATTGAGACATAGCCCGTAACGCGGCCTGCTTCTCGCCCCAAGTCAAACCTCGAGCGCTCAATAACCCTGCAACGATGTGAAAGGGGGCGGGCAGCCCCGCTGGGGCTCGCATATGCAGATTGCCATCAGCACTACGCAGCGATAGGGGCAGGCGGATGAACGATTGTTCGGTGTTCAGTCCTAGCGCCTGCATCAGCTCTAGTGTCGCCGTGTAAGCGCCCAGCAGAATGTGTTGGCCGTTATCAATTGCTGTATTCAGGGTGGGAGAGTGCACGCTGCGTGCGCGCCCGCCCAGCGTGCCGGCCGACTCGAACACGTGTACGTTATGCCCCATCTGGGCCGCGGTGTGGGCGGCACTCAGCCCGGCCCACCCGCCGCCGACAATAGCGATCTGCATAGCCCGCCCGACAGTGCTATGTGCTTCGTGACAGCCGGCGCACCACCCACTGGCCGCCGCCCACCCAAGTTCGCCACGCCAGCCAGAACTTGCGTATCGGGGTGAGCGAGATGCGTTGATCCAGCACATGCCAGCCGTCCCGTTCGATTTCGTCAAGCAGGGTGGCATAGATGGCCGCCATCATCAGGCCGGGACGCTGCGCGCGGCGCTCTTGCGAAGGCAGGGCCTGCATTGCGGCGCGGTAATACTCGCGGGCTCTGGCGGTCTGGTGGCGCATGAGTTCGACAAAGCGGTCGGTATGCATGCCGTTCATGATTTCGGACGCTTTCACACCGAAGCGATCCAGATCTTGCTGAGGCAGATAGATGCGGCCCCGCCGGGCATCGTCGCCGACATCCCGAATGATGTTGGTGAGCTGAAATGCGGTGCCGAGTTTGCGGGCGTAATCGAGAGTCTGAGGCGTGACAGGTCCGAAGATACCGGCAGACATTTCTCCCACGACACCTGCGGCATGCCAACAGTACTTGTCCAGAGACGGCCAGTCGGGGTAGCGAAGCTGGTCGAGGTCCATTTCCATGCCTTCAATCACCGCATAAAGCTGACTGTCCTGAATTCCGAAAGGCTCGACATGGGGCGCAAGCGCCTTCATGACGGGATGTTCGGCCTGCCCACTATACAGAGCGTCCACCTGCGTGCGCCACCAGGCCAGTTTCATGCGCGCGACCGATGATTCCTTGCATTCGTCCACGACATCGTCGACCTCCCGGCAGAAGGCGTATAGGGCCGTGATGGCGCGCCGCCGTTCCGGAGGCAGAAAGAGAAACGCATAATAGAAACTGGAGCCGCTACGCGCGGCCTTTTCTTGGCAGTATTGATCAGGATTCATTTATTTGAAAAGGGCTCTTAACGCCATGCGCGGCCAATCCATGGTTCGCAGGACGGGACGTCGCTGGAATACGTCATAGTGTAATTGCTCCAGCCGCTCTAGAATCAGCAGGCCTCCCTGTATCACCAATCGCAATTCAAAGCCCGCGCGACGGGGCAGGCGCCGCGTAAGCGGATGCCCGCGAAGCAGCAGCTCGCGGGCCTGCTTGACCTGCTCGATCATCAGGTTGTGCCAGGCCTGGGCGACAGCCGCGTCACTGCCCGTGTTCAGTAGCCGGCCGGCTTCAGCGCAGCGTCCGATCCAGTCTTCCGGCACCCCGTGGCGCCGGCGTTTGTCGCGTGGCAGATAGACCCTATCCTTGTGCCAATCCAGCGCAACATCCTGCCAGAAGTTGGTCAGCTGCAGACCGGTGCAGATCGCGTCAGAAAAGGCCCGGTTGTCCGGCTCGTCTCGTTCATAGAGAATCAGCAGCAGCCTGCCGACTGGGTCGGCGGAGTGCCGGCAGTATTCAAATAGCTCTGTATCAGTCTCATAACGCTGCTTGACGACATCTTGCTCGAAGGCGGAAAGCAGGTCACGAAACAGCGACGACGGCAAACCGTGACGCGCCATGGTGCCGCCCAGAGGGACGAAAATTTCAGGGTGGGGCAGGGGCAGATCCGTCGGAGAACATCCGTCAAGGATATCCAGACCACGACGAAACTCCGCAAGCGCCTCCAACCGCTGCTGCGGCGTGGCGTCGCCTTCGTCCGCAATATCATCGGCCGTACGTGCGAAGCGATAGATATCGCGCACCGCCTCGCGCAGCGCACGGGGCAGCAAGAGTGAAGCGACGGGAAAATTTTCGTAGTGATCGACAGCCATGGCGCAGAGAGTATAAGCCGCGATCCTGTCGCCGGTAATGAAGTTAACGAATGATGGCCTCCTGGTTTAGACTTCGCCATACTACTTCGGGCGGTTCGGGCTGTGGGCATGCATCTCGATCCGTACAACGCGCTGTCAATCAAGTTCGAGGAAGCAGATGCCACGTCCAATAATGGCCACAATTTCCATACCGGCCATGCAGCACAATCTGAACCACGTCACCGCCGGCTTGCAAGAGCAGGCCCGGCAGGCCACCCGCGCGGCACCCAAGGTATGGGCGGTCATCAAGGCGCATGCGTATGGGCACGGCCTTAGTCAGGGCTTAGCGGGCTTCGCAGCAGCCGACGGGCTGGCGATGCTGGATCTGGAAGAGGCCGTCGCATGTCGCGAGGCTGGCTGGCAAAAGCCCTTATTGTTGTTGGAGGGCTTCTTCGAGGCTCAAGATATCAACGTTGTAGATACATACCGGTTGACGGTGAATGTGCATGTTGAAGAGCAACTGCGCATGTTGGAAGAGTCCGCTCCGAGCAGGCCCATCAACGTCAATCTCAAGATCAATGGCGGGATGAACCGTCTGGGCTTTATCCCCGATGTCGCCGTTCAAGCCTGGCAGCGCCTGTGTGCGCTGCAACGTAAAGGGGTGGTGGGCGAGCTGGGGACGGTCATGCATTTCTCGCGCGCGGACGACGACCCTGCGGAAACTCAGCGGCAGCTTGAGACGTTCCTGGACCTGACGACCGATATGCCGGGCGTCACCAGCATATGTAACTCTGCCGCGACACTCAGCACAGGTTTATGGACGAGACTGTCACCGCAAAGGCAGCAATGGGTGCGACCGGGCATTTGTCTTTATGGTGCGTCACCGTTCGCCGATCGGTCTGCCGACCAGCTAGGTCTGCGTCCGGTCATGACATTGCAGGCACGTATTATTTCCGTGCAAGATTGCCGACCCGGTGCAAGTGTGGGGTATGGTCATACGTTTACCGCCACGCAACCCACTCGTGTGGGTATCGTGGCCTGCGGCTACGCCGACGGCTACCCGCGTCACGCGGGCACCGGCACGCCGGTGACAGTGGCAGGGCATGCCACCCGTTTACTGGGCAGGGTATCCATGGACATGCTGGCAGTAGATCTCACCGGGCTGGAGTCGGTTGGTGTGGGCGCACCGGTGGTGCTTTGGGGCGAGGGCGGCCCTTCCGTGGATGAAGTCGCAACCGCGGCCGGTACGGTTGGCTACGAGTTGCTTTGCGCACTGGCCCCCCGGGTGCCGCGAACGATTATTTCTGCTAACTCGACCGCCACGCCCGGTGGCGTGAAGCATGGAGACCTGTTGAATGAAGAATAAGTGTGTGCTGGTGACCGGCGCTACGAAAGGCATTGGCTGGGCGATCAGCCAGCGACTGGCTGACTTGGGTTGTCATGTAGTGGGGTTGGCACGCCACACGCAGGAGATCGACTTTCCTGGCTACTTGTATCCCTGTGACCTTGCCAATGCAGGCGAGACAGAGGAAGTGCTGCGCGTAATCCGCGAAAAATATCCCATCGACGGCATTGTCAACAACGTGGGGATGCTCGAGCATGCCGTGCTGGGCGAGATCGAACTTGCACAACTTTATGAGTCGTTCGACATGAATGTGCGAGTTGCGGTGCAGGTCACTCAGGCGTTTGTCGGTGCCATGAAGGCGCGGCGCGAAGGTAGAGTCGTAAACGTTTGTGGACATCTCGGGTTGGGTTCGTCCGGGCACACCAGCTACGGCGCCGCAAAGCAGGGTCTGATCGCCTGTACCCGCACCTGGGCACTCGAGCTCGCGCCATACAACATCACGGTGAACGCTGTGTCACCGGGTCCGGTGGAAACCGAGCCGTTTCGTGCAGTACATCCGGTGGGCAGCGAACAAGAACAACAGCTGCTGGCGGGGGTGCCCATGGGCCGCTTTGCCCGCCCCGATGAAATAGCCGGTGCCGTTATTTTCTTGCTGGGTGAAGAGGCGGGCTTCATCACCGGCCAGGTGCTCGGCGTGGACGGTGGTTACAGCGTTCCCGGGCATCATTGAGACGTTCCATGGCCAAAGCACGCAGTACCTATGTCTGTTCCGAATGCGGCGGTACGGCCCCAAAATGGCAGGGGAAGTGCCCGCATTGCGGCAGCTGGAATACCCTGAATGAAAGCCTGGCAGCCGCGACTCCGACGCATCGTTACGCACCGCTTGCCGGCAGTACCCCCGTACAGGAACTCTCTGCCATCGAGGCGCGCGAACTGCCGCGTCAGCCGACCGGGATTGGTGAGTTCGACCGTGTACTGGGCGGTGGCCTCGTGCCCGGTTCGGTCGTGTTGATTGGCGGCGACCCGGGAATAGGGAAATCGACCCTGCTGCTGCAAGCCCTGGTGTCCCTGGCAAGAGTGGTACCGGTGCTGTATGTAACGGGAGAAGAGTCGGCAGAACAGGTTGCGCTCAGGGCACGGCGCCTAGATCTTCCCACAGAGGGTACGAAGCTATTGGCCGAAATCCGGCTCGAAGCCATTATGGACGCCATTTCCACCCAACGGCCGCAAGTGGCGGTAATCGACTCCATTCAGACGTTGTACTCCAGCGAACTCAGCGCCGCTCCGGGCTCCGTGTCGCAGGTGCGGGAGTGTGCGGCCCAATTGACGCGCCTGGCAAAGCAAACCGGGGTCACCCTTGTTTTTATCGGCCATGTCACCAAGGATGGCACATTGGCGGGGCCGCGTGTACTGGAACATATCGTTGACACCGTGTTGTATTTCGAGGGGGACACACATTCTTCATTCAGACTGGTGCGTGCCTTCAAGAACCGATTCGGTGCCGTCAACGAATTGGGTGTCTTCGCCATGACCGATAAGGGGCTCAGAGGGGTGAACAATCCATCTGCGCTGTTCCTTTCCCAACATGGTCAGCAGGTGGCGGGCTCTTGCATCATGGCTACCCAGGAAGGCACGCGACCATTGCTGGTGGAAATACAGGCATTAGTGGACTCGGCGCACGTTCCCAATCCGCGGCGTCTTACAGTGGGCCTGGAAGGTGCGCGACTGGCCATGTTACTTGCTGTTCTGCATCGCCATGCGGGGGTCGCCACTTTCGACCAGGACGTGTTTGTGAATGCCGTTGGTGGAGTGAAAATCACCGAGCCGGCCGCCGATCTGCCGGTATTGCTGGCCATCATGTCGTCGCTGCGCGACCGGCCGTTGCCGCCCGGTATGGTGGCGTTTGGGGAAGTGGGGCTCGCCGGGGAAATCCGCCCTGCCGCCCGGGGGCAGGAACGACTTAAGGAAGCAGCCAAGCTAGGATTCGGCACCGCGCTTATTCCTAAAGCGAACGCACCGCGGCAACCGATCGAAGGGCTGGAGATCATCCCGGTCGATCGTATCGAAGCCGCGATGGAACGCTTGCGCTAAGGCCTGCAATGACATCTTCCTTTTTGTCGCCTTCAGTACGCATGGGTTGCCGGGCTTTCCTGCGCGATTGGCGTGCCGGTGAACTGCGCTTATTGCTCTTGGCTCTCATGATTGCCGTCGCGGCTATTACCAGCGTAGGGTTTCTTGCAGATCGAGCCAACCGAGTGCTGGAACGAGACGCGGCACAACTTTTGGGCGGCGACTTGGTGCTGCGTTCCGCCCAGCCGCTACCCGAAGCGTTTACGACGGAAGCAATCGGACGTGGGTTGGACGTTGGCCACACGATTCAGTTCCCCTCTATGGCCATGCATGGCGAAGCCGGCACCCTAGTGTCCCTGAAGGCGGTGGATGACGCCTACCCCTTGCGCGGGGCTCTCAGGGTCGCGTCCGCTGTGGACATTCTTGATGGGGAAGCGGCGCGGGGGCCTCGCCCCGGTACGGTGTGGGTGGATAGCCAGCTACTTGGGATGCTGCACGCCGACATCGGCGACCGGCTCGAAGTGGGCGACCTCCTGTTAGAGGTGGCCGGCGTCATTCGGCACGAACCGGATCGTGGCACACAGTTCGTGAACCTCGCGCCACGGCTCATGATGCACCTTGCCGATTTGCCCAATGCAGGGCTGCTGGGGCCCGGTAGCCGGCTTCACTATTTTTTGCTGGTGGCCGGTGCGCCTGAACAGATCCAAGCCTACCGCAGCTGGCTGGAACCGCGATTGGAACGGGGCCAGCGTCTGCGTACGCTCGAAGACAGTCGCCCGGAAGTCTCCCGTGTGATCGAGCGCTCCGAACGCTTCCTGGTATTGGTGTCACTGCTCTCGGTGCTTGTCGCCGCCATTGCCATTGGCTTGGCGGCTCGTCAATACACGCGCAGGCATATCGATGGGGTGGCCGTAATGCGCTGCCTGGGAGCAGGGCGGGCCTTGATCCTGGGCGTCTTGTGGGTAGAGTTCACGCTGGTGGCGCTGGTTGGGGCGACGGCAGGAATTGTGTTGGGCTTTGTGGCGCATTTTGGCCTGGTAGACATATTTGCCGGATGGATGCATGCACAGCTGCCGGCACCTGGCTGGAGGCCGGCGTTGCAAGGGTGGGCCAGTGGCTGTCTGTTATTGCTCGGTTTTGCCTTACCGCCATTGGCAAGTCTGCGGCATGTGCCGCCGGCAAGGGTGCTGCGGCGTAATATCCAGGTGAGTGTGCTGCGGCGTTGGCCGGCCTACACGGTCGCAGCCGCCTCTTTTCTTTTACTGATGGGCTGGACGTCAGGAGACCTATTCACAAGTATTGTGGTGGTTGCCGGTTTTGCGGTAGCGTTTGGGCTCTTTTCACTGGCCGGCCTGGCGCTGCTTTGGGCGTTGAATCGCTTTCGGGGACGCGAAGCCGGCGGGCTGGCATGGCGTTTCGCCCTTTCCGGCATGGCGCGTCGGCGTGGTCTGACACTCGCACAGTTGTGCTCTTTGGCTCTAGGGCTGACGTTGCTACTGCTATTGGGCGTGCTGCGTGGCGACCTGTTGCGCAGTTGGCAACAAAGCGTGCCGCCTGACGCGCCCAATGTGTTTCTCATTAATGTGCAGGAAGGGCAGCGCACCGACATTGTTCAAATGGCCACGGAGGCCGGCCTCGCAGCGCCGGAACTTCACCCTCTGATCAGGGCGCGACTCGTCTCCATCAATGGGCGTGCCGTGCATCCAGACGACTACACGGACGAACGAGCCCAACGTTTGGCTGACAGGGAATTCAACCTCAGCGTGGCAGAACATTTGCCGGCCAGCAACCGCATGGTGGCCGGGCGCTGGCTGGACCCGCACGCACCGGAGCTTGCCTTGGAGCAGGGCATGGCCGAATCCCTGGGGATCGATGTCGGGGACACCATGCGCTTCGATGTGGCGGGTCGCCAGGTTGATGTACGAGTGAGCGGGCTGCGTGACGTGCGCTGGGATTCCTTCGAGGTCAATTTCTTTGCTCTGCTGAGCCCCGTGGCCTTGCAAGGTGCATCGGCCACCTACATCACATCGTTATACGTGCCGCCGGCTGCCGAAACGCTTAAGCGCGATATTGTGCAAGCACATCCCAATATCACAGTGTTTGATGTCGGTGTCATCGTGGATCAGGTCAGGAAGATGCTAGAGCAGGCCGTCACGGCTGTGCAGTTGTTGTTCGCCTTCACCTTGTTAGCGGGTGTGCTGGTGTTGGCCGCCGCTTTACATGCGACGCGAGAAGAGCGCATGCACGAAGTGGCCGTCATGCGAGCGCTCGGCGCGCGGGCAAGTCTGCTGCGCTCGGCACTGTTCCGAGAATTGCTACTATCAGGGCTGATTTCAGGTGTGTTGGCCGCGGCAGCGTCATTGGCGCTGTCATGGGTGCTCGCCGCGCGCGTGCTCCAGATCGATCTGGTGTCAGTGTGGTGGCCCTGGCCGGTCGGTATTGGTGCAGGAATATTGGCCGCAATACTGGCGGGTCGATTCGCCCTGTCAGGGGTATTGCGCGCATCGCCGTTGTCTACCTTGAGAGACGCCGCATGAGGAAAATGCTTGAGGTTCGAGATTACCACCAGGGCAGCGCAGCTATGCGCTATGACGCCACGGTTATCAGCCTGCCCGACTTCAGTCTGTTTGATCCCGCCACACCGGCCTTGCAATCGCAACCGGTGAGTGAGGGCGGCCGCCAGGCTGCCTGGTATGTGCGTTGCGGTGATTATGATGCCGTGCTCCGTCGCTATCGCCGTGGCGGCTTGGTGGCTCGGCTGTCCAAGGACCGTTATATCTGGATGGGTCTGCGCAACGTGCGCAGCTTTAACGAGTTCGATATTCTGCGCTCGCTTTATGAAGCAGGTCTGCCGGTGCCGCGGCCCCTGGCTTCAGCTTTCTGGCGTTCGGGCCCCATGTATCGTGCCGCTATTCTCGTTGAGCGCCTGAACGACGTTATACCGCTGGCTTCGGCGCTGGATGTTGCTGATAGTGAACAGGTTGCAGGCTCAATCTATGCCATGCATGAGCAAGGCGTATGGCATGCCGACCTGAATGCGTACAATATTCTGCTTGACCGGGATGGTCGAGCATGGCTCATCGATTTCGACAAGGCCAGACGCCCTGTACTGTCGACCGAAAGGCGCGCAGCGAATTTGCTGCGGCTACGCCGCTCATTGGCCAAGGTGGCCGGCGCCAAGGGCATAGGCTGGTGGGATGAGCTCAACCGCAGTTATGCGAAGCTGACGCGCGTTGTAGGCATATAGACATCAGTACACTGATTCCGGCGTCAAATTCGATTACTATTTCGCACTTTTTTCACTTTTGTCCGGGGGACTGGCAAATGAAATTCAGCTTGGGTTTGCGCTCCGTAGTGGGCCTGGCGCTCGTTGCCGCGTCGGTGTCCGTGGCGGCCCAGAACAAAGAGGTTAACGTCTATAACTGGGCCGAATACACGGCTCCAGATACGCTGTCGGGCTTCGAGAAAGCCACAGGCATTAAGGTGAATTACAGTGTCTATGACAGCAATGACGCCCTGCAAGCCAGGCTGCTGACCGGCAAATCCGGCTTCGACGTGGTGGTGCCGTCCACCCATTACGCCGCAAGGCAAATCGAAGGGGGGCTGTTCCAGAAGCTCGACAAGTCCAAGATTCCCAACTGGAAGCATCTGGACCCGGCCATTATGGAGGTGGTCGCCACCGTGGACCCGGGCAATCAGTATCTGGTGCCGTGGGGCTACGGCACCAATGGTTTGGGGTACAACGTGACTCGGGTGAAGGAAATCCTGGGAGACGACGTCGACCTTGGCAGTTGGGACATGTTGTTCAAGCCGGAGAACGCTGAAAAACTGCGTTCCTGCGGTATCTCGATTCTGGATGAAGCGGCACAGGTTTTCCCCGCCGTCCTGCACTATCTCGGCAAGGATCCCAACAGCGAAGACATTGCCGACTACCGGGAGGCCCTCGAAGTTCTGAAGGGTATCCGTCCGTACATTCGACAGTTCAGCTCGTCGGGATACATCGACGAACTGGCCTCGGGTGATCTCTGCATGGTTTACGGTTTTTCCGGCGACGTCATGATTGCCGGCGCCCGTGCGCGTGAGGCCGGTCGCGACTACAAAATCGAATACTACATCCCGCACGGGGGGGCGCCCGTATGGTTCGACACTATGGCCATTCCCAAGGATGCGCGTAACGTTGATGCGGCGCATGCCTTCATCAACTACATCGAAACTCCCGAAGTGCACGCGGCCATCACCAACACCATGTTCTATCCCAACGCCAATAAAGAAGCCCGCAAGCACGTAATCAAAGAAGTGGCCGAGCATCCCATGATTTATCCGGATGAAGACGTCACGCGCACGCTGTTCGTGATCAAGCCTCAGTCCCTGCGGCTGCAGCGAGACCTGAGCCGCATGTGGAACGAACTCAAAACGGGTCGCTGAGCATCATGAGCGAGAATCGCCCGGGGGCTTCCTGGTCGGGGGCCGCGGACGCGTTCGTCCGCATGGAAGATGTCGTCAAGATTTATGGCGATGTGGTGGCTGTGAAATCGGTAAACCTGACAGTGGAGCGACAGGAAATCTTCGCTCTGCTGGGCAGTTCCGGCTGTGGAAAGTCCACGTTGTTACGTATGTTGGCTGGTTTCGAAGAAGCGACCTCGGGGCGCATCTTTCTGGATAACGAAGAGATCACCAGTCTGCCGCCGTACAAGCGGCCGGTGAACATGATGTTCCAGTCCTATGCGCTGTTTCCGCACATGACGGTCGAAGCCAATGTGGCGTTCGGCCTGAAGCAGGAAGGGGTACCACGCAACGAGATTCACAGCCGGGTCTATGAGGCCCTGGATCTCGTGCAAATGGGTGCCTATGCCCGTCGCAAACCGTCTCAGTTGTCCGGCGGGCAGCAGCAGCGCGTTGCGTTGGCACGTAGCCTGGTGAAACGGCCCAAGCTGTTACTGCTGGACGAACCGATGTCTGCGTTGGACAAGCAGATCCGCCAAAAAACCCAGATCGAATTGGTGAAAATTCTCGACAAGGTCGGGGTGACCTGCATCATGGTCACTCACGATCAGGAAGAGGCCATGACCATGGCGCACCGTATGGCGGTCATGTCCGAAGGGCAGATTGTGCAGTGCGGCGCACCGCAAGAGGTTTACGACTTCCCTAACTCGCGATTTGTCGCTGATTTCGTCGGGTCCACCAACCTGTTCACGGGGATCATTACCGTTGATGAGGCTGATCACGTACAGATCGAAGGCGACCAGCTCAGCCGCCCGCTTTACGTTAATCACGGCGTGAGTGAGCCCTTGGGCATGGAAGTGCACGTGTCGATCCGCCCCGAGCGCATTCGCGTGACGCGTGAGCAGCCCACGGGCGACTTCAATTGGTCTCATGGGGTGGTGAGCCACATGGCTTGGATGGGCAGCTACGCACGTTATCAGATTCGCTTAGATGCCGGCATGCAGGTCGAAGCCTCGGTACCCCGTTTAGCCATGGCTCAGGAAGATGCGCCGGCCATAGGCGAAGAAGTCTACATACATTGGTCTGGCGATAGTGCCACCGTCCTGCCGTCATGAAGCTGAGTATTCCGAACAGGCCTATTGCATGGCGGCGCATACTGACCATCGTGCCGCCCTTCGTGTGGCTGGTCGTTTTTTTGCTGCTGCCTTTCTTGCTGGTTCTTAAAATCAGTTTTGCCGACTTGCAGTTCGGGGTCCCGCCGTATACCGCGCTGGCGGAATTCCGTGATCAGACGCTCAGTCTGGTGCTGAACCTGCGTGGTTACGCGTTGCTGTTCACGGACAGCCTATACGTTGCCACGTATCTGCATAGTGTGAAAATGGCGGCGATCACCACCATTTTCTGCATACTGATAGGCTATCCAATGGCCTATTACATCGCCCGTTCCGAGCCGGCCACCCGCAACCTGTTGCTTATTGGGGTAATTCTGCCGTTCTGGACATCACTGTTACTACGTGTCTATGCGTGGATCGGCATTCTGCGTAACGACGGCTTGCTCAATAACCTGTTGATGGGCCTGGGGTTCATTGACCAGCCCCTCGAAATCTACCGCACGGATTTGGCCGTCTACATCGGGCTTATCTACGCCTATCTTCCGTTCTTTATCCTGCCGCTCTATGCCAATTTGGTGAAGCTTGACGGGCGCCTGCTGGAAGCAGCATACGACTTGGGAGCCCGGCCCTGGCAGGCCTTCGTATCAGTAACTTTGCCCATGTCCATGCCGGGTGTCATTGCGGGTGCGATGTTGGTATTCATTCCGTCGGTAGGGGAATTTGTCATTCCCGAAATGCTCGGCGGCGCCGACACATTAATGATAGGGCGGGTAATGTGGACGGAGTTCTTCAATAATAGCGACTGGCCGATGGCCTCGGCTGTGACCTGCGTCATGGTCTTGCTGCTGCTGATTCCTCTGGTCCTGTTTCAGTATGGGCAGACACGCCAGCTCGAGATGCGGGGAGGGCGGCGCAATGGCTAAACCCGACTCCCGCCTGCGCGCATTGGTGCTGGTGCTGGGCTACGCGTTTCTGTATGGCCCGATTCTTGTGCTCATGGTGCTGTCGTTTAACGACTCAGCCATGATGACCACCTGGACAGGTTTTTCACTACGTTGGTATTACGAACTCTTTACCGATCGAGCCTTACTCGAAGCGGCCCGTTTGTCTCTCATCATTGCCGCCTTTACGGCGACCGCCGCTGTGGTGGTGGGCACCTGGATCGGCTATGTGCTGGCGCGCATGGGTCGATTCCGAGGGTTCGCAATGTTCGTAGCGCTGGCCAGTGCTCCGCTGGTGATACCGGAGGTTGTGCTCGGTATCTCGTTGCTGCTTATGTTTGTGGAACTAAGCGATCTGTTGGGCTGGGAAGCGAGTAACGGGGCCTTCACCATCTGGGTCGGCCATGTGATCCTGAGTATGGCCTATGTTTCGGTCATTATTCAGTCCCGTGTGCGTGACCTGGATCGCTCATTGGAAGAAGCCGCCCTCGACCTCGGGGCGCCTCCGATCAAGGTGTTTTTTCAAATTGTCTTGCCCCTGATTGCACCGGCTATCGTTGCGGCCTGGCTGCTGGCCTTCACTCTGTCTCTGGATGATGTGGTGATCGCCTCCTTCCTGACGGGACCCGGCCATACCACCTTGCCGCTGGAAGTGTTTTCGAGGGTGCGCCTGGGCCTGAAGCCCGAAATCAACGCCTTGGCCACCATTTTCATGCTGTTAGTCGCCATTTTTGTGGTGATTGCGCATCGTGTTCAGAATCGTAAAGGAATCCCTTCTTCATGACCCAGCTGACTCTCTATGGATTGACCAAATGCTCCACCTGTGTGAAAGCCAGGCAGTGGCTGGAGACACAGCAGGTGCAGGCCGGGTTCGTCGATTATCGCGACAATCCATTGCCTCCCGAATCGCTAGTACAGTGGAGCCAGGAGCTGGGTGGCTGGGAAAAGCTGGTCAACCGGGCGTCGATGACTTGGCGCAACCTGCCCGCAGAGCGCAAAGCGCCCCAGTCAGATGAACAGTGGCTGGAGCTGATTGCCGAATTTCCTGCGTTGGTGCGCCGCCCGTTGGCTGTCTGGCCCGACAACACCGTTACAGTCGGCTTCACCGAGAAAAAATATCTGGCCCAACTGGAGAAATCCGCATGCTGACCCAAGACGAACTCAAGCGTAAAGTGGCCGAGGCGGCCGCACAATACGCGCTCACCTGTCTCCAGAAAGATTCCGTTTTGGGCGTCGGTACGGGTTCCACAGTCGACTGCTTTATCGATGCGATCGCTCCTTTTCGCGATCAGTTCCGCGCGGCCGTCTCCAGTTCGGAGCGTAGCACCCAGCGCATGAGGCAACTGGGCATTCAGGTTGTGGACTTGAACGAGGTCGACGACATGCCTTTGTATGTGGATGGCGCAGACGAAATCGATCGCGGCATGAACATGATTAAGGGTGGCGGTGGTGCGTTGACGCGCGAAAAGATTGTCGCATCCGTTGCGCAGCGCTTTGTATGTATTGTCGACGAGTCCAAGGTGGTAGATACGCTGGGCCGTTTTCCCTTGCCGGTCGAAACGATTCCTATGGCACGTCGAGTCGTTGCAAAGCGGCTGCGTGAGCTCGGCGGCGATCCCCAACTGCGTGAAGGCTTCATCACCGACAACGGGTGCGAGATTCTCGACGTGGCCGGTTTGCGAATTACATCCCCTGCAGAATTGGAAGCCCGTATCAACGACATTCCAGGCGTCGTAAGCTGTGGCCTCTTCGCCATATCCGGGGCGGATCTGGCACTAGTGTCGTCGCAGGAAGGTGTGCGTCGAATGGATCGTGACGGCACTCACATTCAAGACATATAAACGTCATAATAGGGTGGTAAGCTAAAGCAATGATCCACGGCTTTATCGTGGATCTCATCCTTTTCGCGATCCAAGATTATGACCGAGCATACCAACAGGCAGTTTGCCGCAGACCTCGAAGCGGTTCGTTCCCAGTTTCTCGAAATGGGGGGGCTGGTCGAGACCATGATTCAAGATGCCGTCGAGGCCCTGCAGACCGGAGACCTCACCCTGGTCGATCAGGTGCGCGAGCACGAGCGGCAGGTCAACCAGCATGAAATCGAAATAGACGAACGTATCGGGCTACTTATTGCGCGCCATCAGCCCACAGCCGTCGACCTGCGTACGCTGTTGTCAGTTTCTAAAATGCTGACCGATATGGAACGCTGTGGCGACGAGGCCGAGAAAATCGCCAAGGTGGCACGCCGTCTGCACGAGGCCAATTCGCTGTACGAACCGGTCGTGGAACTGCGCCATATGGCTCGCGACGTGTCGCTCATGATCCGCGACATGCTGGACAGTTTTGCACGTAATGACCCAGTGGCTGCGGCGCGCGTCGTGCGTAACGACAAACAAGTCGATAAGGAATGGAAGGCGGCGCTGCGTCACATGGTGACTTACATGATCGAGGACCCGCGCAGCATTTCCAAGTCAGTGGAACTGGTCTTCATTGCGCGGGCCCTGGAACGTATTGGCGATCACGCCAAGAACATGGCTGAGCGTGTCATTTACTTAGTGCGGGGCGATGATGTCCGCCACGCTGGTTTGAAGTACACCGAGCGGGCCGCTCGGGGCGAACTCGACAGCCCCGATGTGACCAGCTCCATAGCCGGCCGTGATACCGAAGCCTCGTAGCAATCGGATTTACTCGGAAGGGGGTACGTAGCCCTGGGCCTCGATATCGCGGTCTTCAAACAGATAGCTTTCCATCTGTTGGGCCAGATACTTGCGGGCCCGGGCGTCAGCCAGGTTTAGGCGGTTTTCGTTCACCAGACGGGTCTGGATGTCGATCCAGTCGGCCCAGGCTTGTTTGGAGACCTCCCTCCAGATACGGACTCCCAGCTCGCCGGGGTAGGGCGGGTACTCCAGCCCCTCGGCTTCGCGCTTCAGCTTGACGCAGTTGACCATGCGAGTCATGCAATACACCCTCAAATAAGTAAGATGAAACGGCCTATGGCGCAGGACATGCGCCATGCTTATTGGAGCATTGTAGCGTTCGGCCGGCCGCCTATAGCCGTTTGATGAAGATCAGGCTGTTGCGCGACCGGTTGTAGGTCAGCCGGCGTTCCTTGGGCAGGTCTGAGACACTGCCCTGCACAAAGCCGCGCTTGATGAACCAATGCGAAGTCCTTGTGGTAAGTACAAACAGGCGCCGTACGCCTAGAGCCCGCGCACGCATTTCCGCATGCCGCAGCAGTAATTCCCCACCGCCTTCTCCTTGCCATTCCGGATGCACGATCAGGCATGCCATCTCGGCCATGCCGTCCTCTAGAAAGGGCACTACGGCCACACATCCGTAGATCACACCGTCATGTTCCAGTACGGAAAACTTCTCGACATCGCGCTCGATGACGGAACGGCCCCGCGGAACTAACGTGCCGTCTGCCTCTAGGGGCTCGATCAACTGTACGATCGCGCCGATATCGTCAACCTGTGCGGGGCGCAAGTCATCCAAGGTGTCTTCCACCACCATGGTTCCGACACCATCGTGTGTGAAGATTTCCAGCAGTACGGAGCCATCAAGGGTGTAAGGCAAGAGGTGAGCACGGGCGACGCCACGTTTGACGGCACGGGATGCGTGGCCAAGAAAGGCGTGAGTGTCTTCGTCCAGCGTGGCCTCAGCCAGCAGACGATCCGCTTCGGCGCGGGCGAGTTCCGTGATTAGGTTGCCCGCCGCATCCTTGATAAGGCAGTCTTGGGTCAGGAAGATGAGCTTCTCGGCACGCAGGGCGATTGCGGCGCTGGTAGCGAGCTCTTCCATTGCCAGATTAAAGGCCTCGCCTGTAGGGGAGAAACCCAGCGGCGATAGCAGCACAATCGCGCCCTGGTTAATAACGGCCTTGATGGCATCGACATCGATCTTGCGAACCGCGCCGGTGTGTTGATAATCCACCCCGTCGATGATGCCGACAGGGCGCGCTGTGACGAAGTTGCCCGAAATGATGCGGATCTGTGCGTGCGACATCGGCGTGTTGGGCAACCCCTGGCTGAAAGAGGCTTCAATGTCCAGGCGGATTTCACCGGCGGCTTCTTTTGCGCATTCGAGTGCTGCCGGGCCGGTGGGTTCTGTGCCCCGGCCGAACTGGAAGTCATAACCCTTCAGGCGCAGTTGCTCATTGACCTGGGGACGCGAGCCGTGCACCAAGATTAGCTTGACCCCCAGCGCCGACAGCAGCGAGAGATCCTGAATCAGGGCGTTGAGCGCTCCGTCTCGCACGAGCTCGCCGCCGAAGGCCACTACAAAGGTCTTTCCGCGAAAATCGTGCACATAAGGAGCGACTTCTCGAAACCATCGCACGAACTGAGCCGGTGCAAATTCGGGGGCCACTTGTGCAGAGTAAGTTTCGCTTTCGACTGAGGTCATATTTGATTATTGCAGCGCTGAAGAAATCTGAAGATAAGAGAAAATTATAATGAGCGTCTGTTAAGGCCTGATCGGTTTCATGCGAAACACTGCAACATTGTCCGAAAACCCACACAGTTCCTCTGCTTCCACACCTTCATCGACCGCAAGAAAGGGCCGGCGCCCCGCCGTGCCCCCGAGATTGGACCGGGACCCTCCACCCATTCACTATCCGGAAGATCTTCCGGTCAGCGCTCATCGCGAGCAACTGGCGCGCGCTATCGACCAGCATCGCGTCGTCATCGTCTGTGGCGAAACCGGGTCGGGAAAGACGACCCAGCTGCCTAAGATCTGCCTAGAGCTTGGGCGCGGTAGACGGCGAATGATTGCTCATACCCAACCCAGGCGTCTGGCGGCAACGTCCGTGGCTAAGCGGATCGCCGAAGAGCTCAACACCGAGCTGGGCGACTGGGTGGGCTATCAGATTCGTTTCAGCGACCGTAGCGGGCCCAATGTTGCGATCAAATTGATGACCGACGGCATCCTGCTGGCCGAGACGCAACGAGACCCCTTGCTTCGGCGCTACGACACCATCATTGTTGACGAAGCGCACGAACGCAGCCTGAATATCGATTTTCTGCTGGGCTTCCTTAAAGGGTTGCTGGATAAACGTCGTGACCTGAAACTCATCATCACCTCGGCCACGATCGATGCCGATCGTTTTGCCAAGCACTTCAGTATGGGTGGCAAAGCCGCTCCTGTGATCGAAGTTTCCGGGCGGTTGTACCCGGTCGAAGTGCGCTATCGCCCCATCCTGCGCGACAAGACGGAAGAGGCCGGCACCCGAAGCGTACGCGACGAAGAAAAAGACCTGATTGATGCGGTGGTCGAAGGGGTGGATGAATGCGCCAGGCACGGGCCGGGCGACATTCTCGTCTTTTTGCCCGGTGAGCGAGAAATTCGCGAATCCGTAGAAGCACTGCGTAAGCACCATCCGCCGGGAACCGAAGTGCTGCCGCTTTATGCGCGTCTGTCGCAAGCCGAGCAGGAGCGTATCTTCCGTCCGCAGGGCAGTCTGCGCCGCATTGTTCTGGCGACCAATGTGGCTGAAACTTCGCTGACCGTACCGGGGATCCGTTACGTCGTCGATAGTGGGCTCGCACGTGTGAAGCGCTATTCCTGGCGCAACAAGGTGGAGCAGCTACGGATCGAACCCATCAGCCAGGCATCCGCGAACCAGCGGGCCGGTCGCTGCGGGCGTATCGGCCCCGGGGTGTGTCTGCGGCTCTATGACGAGGCCGACTTTAATTCGCGGCCCGCCTTTACCGACCCTGAAGTGCTGCGTTCCTCGCTGGCGTCGGTCATTCTGCGTATGAAGGCGCTGAAGCTGGATGACATTGAAGCCTTCCCATTTGTGGATGCGCCGGCCGGGCGCGCGGTGGCGGACGGCTATCAGCAGCTACAGGAACTGGGCGCCCTGGACGAAAACAACCGCCTGACTGCTATTGGTCGTGAACAAGCCCGCCTACCTGTCGATCCGCGGGTGAGTCGGATGATTCTGGCGGCCCGAGACCAGCAGTGCCTCGCGGAAGTGCTGGTGATCGCAGCTGCGCTATCCGTGCAGGATCCCCGAGACCGCCCCATGCACGAGCGCGAAGCGGCAGATGCAGCCCATGCGAAATTTAATGATGAACGTTCGGAGTTTCTTTCTTATCTGAGGCTGTGGCGTTGGTATGGTGAACAGGTCGAGCACAAAGCCTCGCAACGTAAGCTGGTTGCCCTACTGAGGCAGAATTTCCTGTCACCCCTGCGACTTCGCGAATGGCGCGATGTACACAGCCAGCTGTCGGCACTGGTGGGCGAACAGGGCTGGCGGGTCAACACGACAGACGCGACCTACGAGCAGATTCACATGGCGCTGCTAACCGGCCTGCTGGGCAACGTGGGCACCCGGACGGACGAAAGCGGGCTCTGGCAGGGAGCCAGGGACATACGCTTTCACATTCACCCGGGCTCGCCTCTGGGCAAGAAAGCAGGGCGCTGGATCATGGCGGCGGAACTCGTGGAGACCACCCGGCTGTACGCGCGCTGCATTGCCAGAATAGATCCGCGCTGGGTGGAGCGCGCCGGTGCACACTTGCTTCGTAAGAGCTGGTCGGAACCGCGTTGGGAAAAAAAGGCCGGGCAAGTGGTGGCGAACGAGCGTGCGACACTCTACGGCCTTACTGTCTACTCCGGTCGGCGGGTGCATTACGGCCGCATCGACCCCAAACAGGCGCGAGAGATCTTTATTCGTGACGCATTGGTGCCCGGCAATATCGATGATGGGCCGCGAGGGCCGGAGCAACAACGCAACGGCGGGCGCGGTAAGCGTGGCTCCCCCACCGGACGCTTGCCCTTTCTTCGTCATAATGCTCGTTTGATTGCGTCCATCGAGAAGTTGGAGCATCAGGCACGCCGGCCGGACATACTGGTCGATGATGCCCTCATCTATGCTTTCTACGATGCGCGAATTCCCCAGGATGTCTTCCAGACGGTCACGTTGGAGCGTTGGTATGCCGGTCTGTCGCCCGAACAAGCCAAGGAACTGGAGCTCACGCGCGACCAGCTCATGCGGCATGATGCCGCGGGCATTACCACCGATGTTTTTCCTAAGAAAGTCAATTGGCAAGGCGTGGAAATGGCGCTGGACTACCATTTCGAACCTGGCTCGCTGCGCGACGGTGTAACCCTCACCGTTCCGCTCTTTGCGCTCAATCGTATAGACCCCATCCGTTGCGAGTGGCTGGTCCCGGGCATGCTGAAGGAAAAAGTCCATCTTCTGCTTAGGTCGTTGCCACAGAAGCTGCGTCGGCACTGCGTACCTTTGCCGGACTACGCGGCCGGCTTTTACGAACGATGGTTCGAGGAAGCAAACGACCCGGGCATCAGTCTATTGGACGCCATTGCGCAGGATATGTGGAAGCAAGTTAAGGTCAGGCCGCAGCGCACCGACTTCAAACCTGAAACACTGCCGGCCCATCTTTTCATGAACTTCAAGGTGGTCGATGAGCACGGTCGCATGCTGTCCGGCGGACGCAACCTTGACCAGCTTAAAGCCGAACATGGGCGTGAGGCTCAGGCCTCGTTTCAGAAAGTGGCTGAAGGTGACCGCGAGGTTGCCCAGGCGCTCGCGCACGAGAACATCACCGACTGGAGTTTCGGCGAACTGCCGGAGATCATGGAAATTCAGCGCAAAGGTCAGTCCTTTATAGGTTATCCAGCGCTGGTTGATGCCGGGACTCACTGCGACCTCGATGTATTCGATGACCCGGCTGAGGCTCGCCGACATCATCGTCGGGGCTTGTGTCGGTTGTTCAGACTCGGTCTGCGAGACCAGGTCAAATTCCTCGAAAAGAACATTCCAGACCTTACCCGCATGAGTATGCTCTACATGAGCCTGGGTACTCAGGAGGCGCTGCGTGACCAGATTATCGATTGCGGTATCGGGCAGGCTTTTCTGACCGACCCCTGGCCACGAGATCAGGTATCCTTCGAAGCGCGCAAGGCGGAAGGACGCAATCGCCTCGGGCTGATTGTTCAGGAAATCGCGCGCCTGACAGGTGTCATTCTCGCGGAATGGGCCACCCTGGTGAAAAAACTGCCGCAGGCGAAGCCGCATGCCGCCGCTTACGGTGATTTGCAAGCACAGCAATCGGCTCTCATGACGACCTGGTTCCTGCGCGATACGCCGTATGAGCGACTCACCCATTTCCCCCGTTACCTCAAGGCGGCCCACGTCCGCATCGACAAACTGCGCGCGGATCCGGCGCGCGATGCTCGTTTGATGGCGGAAATGGCTCCGCTGATTGCGCAATACCAGCGTGCGGTGAAGGCCTTGAAGGGAGCCGAAGACACTCAGCTCGAGGACTTCCGCTGGATGCTCGAAGAGCTTCGGGTCGCGCTCTTTGCACAGGAGTTGCGCACCCCCGCGCCCGTATCGGTGAAGCGGCTGCAAAGAGCCTGGGCGTCACTGCAGCGTTGAGTCGTCATTGCCACCGGTAGGGTGGTTTGCCTGAGTACAATCGCGACATGAATCTTGAATCCACTCCTCCCGCGTTCGTCCATCTGCGCGTTCACTCCGAGTTCTCGGTGGTGGATGGCATTGCGCGTATCCCGGCTCTGGTTAATAAGGCCGTTGAGTTTGGGCAACCTGCTCTGGCACTCACCGACCTGTGCAACCTGTTCGGTTTCGTCAAGTTCTATCGGGCCGCACAGGGCAAAGGCGTAAAGCCTATTGCAGGCGCCGATGTCTGGCTGGAAAACGAGCAAGACCGAGACAAACCGCAACGTGTATTGCTGCTGGCGCGCAATCATGCCGGCTACCTGGCGTTGTGTGAGCTGCTGAGCCGCGCCTGGCTTAATAATCAATATCGTGGCCGGGCGGAATTGCGGCGCGAGTGGTTACAGCAGCAGGACGGGCTGATCTTGCTGTCGGGTGGCCGCGCAGGCGATGTCGGCCAGGCATTGGAAGCCGGCCGGGAAGAAGAAGCCGTCCAGCTTGCGCAGCAATGGGCCGCCCATTTCCCGGATGCCTACTACATAGAACTGCAACGTAGCGGCGCAGATGGCGATGAAGCCTACGTGCAGGCTGCCCTGCGGCTGGCGGCCAAACTTGGCTTGCCGGTTGTGGCTACGCATCCGGTGCAGTTTTTGGAGGAAGAGGATTTTCGCGCGCACGAGGCGCGGGTATGTATTGCCGAAGGCGAGCAATTAGCCAACCCCAGGCGGCCACGTCGCTACACCGACCAGCAGTACATGCTGAGTTCAGAAGAAATGGCGCGGCGCTTTGCGGATGTGCCTTCTGCTGTTACCAATACGGTGGAAATCGCCCGGCGCTGCAATCTGATATTGGAGCTGGGTAAACCGCGCCTGCCTGATTTCCCGACGCCGGATGGCATACCACTGGATGACTACCTGGTACAGCTGGCGGAAGAAGGGCTGGAGCGTCGCATGCAGCAGCTCTACCCAGAGGAGGCCGAGCGTGAAGCTCAGTACCCCACGTATCGTGAACGGTTGAAGTGGGAATGCTCCATTATTATCAATATGGGCTTCCCGGGTTACTTCCTGATCGTTGCCGACTTCATCAACTGGGGGAAAAGTAACGGTGTTCCGGTGGGGCCGGGGCGCGGCTCCGGCGCGGGGTCGCTGGTGGCCTATGCGTTGGGGATTACCGACCTGGATCCTATCCGCTACGACCTGCTGTTTGAGCGTTTCCTGAATCCGGAACGCGTTTCTATGCCTGACTTCGATATTGACTTCTGTCAGGACAACCGTGAACGCGTCATCGAGTACGTGAAGCAAAAATATGGCAAGGATGCAGTCAGCCAGATCGCCACGTTCGGTACCTTGGGCGCTAAGGCGGTGGTACGTGACGTAGGGCGGGTGTTGGAAATGCCGTATTCGTTGTGCGACGGGCTTTCGAAGCTGATTCCGTTCAGCCCGATGGACCCCTGGTCGCTCGATCGCGCCCTCAATGAAGAACCCGCCTTCCGCGAGCGCTACGACCAAGAAGAAGAGGTGCGTGCGCTGGTGGATCTGGCAAAGCCTCTGGAAGGCCTGACGCGTAATATCGGCATGCACGCGGGTGGGGTGCTGATTGCCCCAGGCAAACTCACCGATTTTTGTCCTCTGTACTGCCAGCCCGGCTCCGACAGTGTGGTCTCGCAATACGACAAAGACGACGTCGAAGCCGTGGGGCTCGTCAAGTTCGACTTCTTAGGCTTGCGCAACCTGACTATCCTGGACTGGGCGGTGCGCTATGTGCAGCGTTTCAATCCGGATAAGCGCGATTTCGATCTCATGGATCTTTCGCTGGACGACCCAAAGGCCTATCAGCTGCTTACTGAAGGCAATACGACGGCGGTCTTCCAGTTGGAATCCAGGGGGATGAAAGAGCTGCTCAAGAGCCTGAAGCCCAGCAACTTCGAAGATGTCATCGCCATGCTGGCGCTCTACCGGCCCGGCCCGCTTGAATCGGGAATGGTGGTTGACTTCGTCAACCGCAAACATGGTCGCGAGGAGGTCGATTACTTCCATCCGGATCTCGAACCCGTCCTGAAGAGCACCTATGGGGTGATCGTCTATCAGGAACAAGTCATGTTGATCTCACAGATCATCGGTGGCTATAGCCTCGGCGGGGCTGACTTACTGCGGCGGGCGATGGGCAAGAAAAAGCCCGAAGAAATGGCCAAGCATCGCGAACTTTTCGAAAAAGGTGCGGTGGAAAAGGGCTATGACGCCGACCTGGCGGTAAAACTTTTCGATCTCATGGAAAAGTTTGCGGGCTACGGGTTCAACAAGAGTCACTCGGCCGCCTATGCGCTGATCGCATACCAGACTGCCTGGCTTAAACACTATCACCCTGCAGAATTCCTCGCAGCAACACTCTCTTCAGATATGGACGACACCGATAAGGTGCAGATATTCTGGAAGGATGCTGTTGCCAACGGCGTCGATGTTTTGCCTCCTGATGTCAACGCATCGGCCTATCGATTTGAGCCGGTCGAAGACGAATATATGGCACGGGGTGAACCGCCACGCTCCATACGTTATGGCCTGGGGGCGGTCAAAGGCACGGGTCAAGCGGCAGTCGAAGAGATCATCCGGGCGCGAGAAGAGGGCGGCCCCTATGCAAGCCTATTTGACTTTTGCAAGCGCGTCGATCGCTCGATTGTGAACCGCCGCACCATCGAAGCTTTGATTCGGGCGGGTGCATTCGATACGATCGCCGAGAACCGTGCGGCATTGCTGGCGACGGTGGGTAATGCCATCGAGGCAGCGGAGCAGGCAGCGCGCAGCGCGAATCAGATCTCACTTTTTGATGACAACGCCGGTGAGATCGTCGAACTTGAGCTGGCCAAAGTCCAGCCCTGGGATCTACAGACGCGCCTGCGCGAGGAAAAAATCGCGCTCGGCTTTTATTTCAGCGGCCACTTGTTCGATGCGTGGCGCGACGAAGTCCGGCGTTTCGCTCCCACACCGCTGGCTCGCCTGCAGCCGTCGCGCAGCCTTCAATGGTTCGCCGGAGTACTCAGCGCGCTCAGGCCGCGCATGACCCGGCGCGGCAAGATGCTCTACGCCACCTTGGATGACGGCTCAGGTCAAGTCGAAGTGGCTATTTTCAACGAGCTATACGAGCAGCATCGCCTACGACTCAGGGAAGACCAGCTCATCATCGTGCACGGAAAAGTCACGCATGATGATTTCTCTGGTGGTCTGAGGGTGACGGCAGACGCGTTGTATGACTTGCAGCTGGCTCGTGAGTCGCGTGCCCACAGTCTGCGCATCACATTAAACGGCAATGCTGACACTCAACAATTGCGCCAGTTACTTAATCCCTACCGCGCTGATCCAGAAAACGGTTTGCCGGGTGTGCCGGTGGAACTCGAGTTGGAGCGGGAGGGATTCCGCTGCCTGGTTCGGCTGGGTGAAGAGTGGCGGGTACGGATGGCAGACACGATGCTGGAGCAGCTGGCAGAATGGGTGACGCCGGAAGGGTTGGAGATCACATACGCATGACCACCACTACAGTATTCCGTCCGCTGCGTATTCTGCACTCCGAGGCGGCCACTGGATGGGGCGGGCAGGAACAATACATCCACCGCATGTTGCTGGCCATGCGCGAGCGCGGACATACGCTTGAGGCCGTCTGTCAGCCGCATGCCAAGCTCACCGAGCGACTGCGGCAGGAAGGCTTTACCGTACACACGCTGCCTATGGACGGCCCTGTGAATTACGTGCGCGGGGTGGCGCGCATACGGGCACTTCTGCGAGCAGGCCGATTTGATGTGCTTAACACCCACAGTCGCCGTGACACGATGCTGGCGGGCGTGGCCGGGCGACTGGCAGGTACGCCGCTGATTGTGCGTACGCGGCACCTTGCAAAGAAACCGGGCTCGCTGCTTTCCTATACCGTGGTGCCGCATCGTGTCACCACGGCCAGCGAATTCGTTCGTCGAGGGCTGACAGAACGCGGGGTTCCCGAAAGCCATGTTGCCGTGGTATACCCGGCAGTCGAGTTGCCACCACTGACGGGGCAGTCTAGTCTGCGAAAAGAACTCAGGCTTGCGCCCAACGATATAGTGGTGGGTTGCGTGGCCGTCATGCGCAAACAGAAAGGCCACAAAGAACTCATTGATGCCATGGCGCCGCTGATTGCAGAACGGCCGAATGTGCATCTGGTGCTGGTCGGCGGTGGTTCGCCGGTATTTGAGGAAATCCAGGCCTATGTGAAAGAGCGGGGCCTTAGTCGGCGCGTGCATATGCTCGGCATGCGCAACGATGTCCCAGACTTGCTGCAGGGTTTCGATATCTTCGCGTTGGCGACCCGTCAAGAAGCTTCGGGCACGGTGTTTGTCGAAGCGGGTGCGATGGGTGTGCCCGTTGTGGGCACGCGGGTCGACGGGGTACCGGAAATGATGCGCGAAGGCGAAAACGGCTTTCTGGTACCACTCGATGACATCGCCGCGCTCACCGCAGCCTTGCGGCGACTGGTGGAAGACCCCGAGCTGCGACAGCGCATGGGGAATGCAGGGCTGGAGTTCTGCCGTCACTCGGGGTACTTCAGTCTGCAGGCTATGGTCGATCGGGTGGAATCCGCGTATCTGCGCTGGTTGGAGGAACTAAAAAAATGAAAACGACAGTGCCGGTCCTGATGTATCACCACGTCTCGCCGGTCGAGGGCATGATCACCGTGTCCACTGCCAACTTCGAGAATCAGCTCAAGTGGCTGAGCAAGCGCGGATATCGCTCACTGACCTGTGATGAATTCGCTGCTCATCTAGAAGGGCGGCCCGCACCGCCTCGATCCATTCTTATTACTTTCGACGACGGGTATCTGGATAACTGGGTGTATGCGTACCCGTTAATGAAGCGCTACGGATTTCACGGGGTCGTCTTCCTGGTGACCTCCTGGATCGGTGATGGCGAAGTACGCCCGCATCTGGGGCAGAATGCATTACCTGAAACACCATCGCATCACGATTGTGAGGATCGCATCGAACAGGGCAGGGCCGACGAAGTCATGTTGCGCTGGAGCGAAATTGAGGCCATGCGAGCCGATGGCGTATTCGAATTCCATAGCCATACGCACACGCATACTCGGTGGGACCTCGGGCCCACCCATAACGTCAAGAACGAACACATGGTTCAAGAACTGGCAGACTCGCGCCGTGTGTTGCAGGAACGCCTGGGCGAGGTGTCGCAACACTTCTGCTGGCCGCAGGGCTATTTTGACGACGATTACATTCAAATTGCTCAAGAAGCCGGCTTTCGCTATCTGTATACGACACAGGCCTTCGGCCAAAATTTACCGGGGTCAGACCCCGCCCGCATTCACCGCTTCGCCGTAAGAAATACGAGTGGTGAATCGGTGGGGCGACGCATTATTGTGGCAGCGAATCCGGTCATCGCACCCGTGTTCAATCGCTTCAAACTATGGAAACGTCAGCGCAGGAGGGCGGCGTGAGCGCTGGGCCGGACACAGTCGTCAGTATGGCCGCGGACGGGCCGCAGCACTCAGAAAGAGAAAGGGCGTCTTTATCCGTCATCATCATCACCCTGAATGAGGCTGCCCATATCGCTGAATGTCTGGATTCCGTCGCTTTCGCTGACGAGATCGTGGTGGTCGATTCAGGCAGTTCAGACGATACCCGCGAAATCGCCAAAGAGCGAGGCGCCAGAGTGGTGCAGACCGATGACTGGCCGGGTTTCGGTCCGCAGAAGAATCGTGCTTTGGATCTGGCGACATGTGACTGGGTGCTGTCCATCGATGCCGACGAGCGGGTGACGCCGGAACTGCGGGCTGAAATAGAGTCTATTCTGCATGCCGCGGCGGAATCCGGTCCGGCGGCGGCGCAGCTTGCAAGCGCGTATCGCATCGCCCGTCTGTCGAATTTCGGAGGGCGGTGGATCCGCCACAGTGGTTGGTGGCCCGATTATGTTTTGCGCCTGTTTCGCCGTGGCACCGCACGATTCAAGGACGTGGCCGTCCATGAAAGTGTGGTGACCGACCAACCGGTAGACACGCTTAAGGGCCACTTCCTTCATTACCCTTACGCCAACCTCGAACAGTTCATCGCCAAGATTAATCATTATTCATCCGAGGCGGCGGCAATGATGCACGCGCGTGGTAAACGCACAAGCGTAATGGGCGCTTGGGGACACGCGACCTGGACATTCATTCGCCATTATCTGTTGCGCAAAGGCTTCCTAGACGGGCGTGAAGGCTTCATTCTGGCGGTAATGGCCGCCTCGGGAAGTTTTTTTCGCTACACTAAGTTGCTTTTTCTTAACAGACAGAAAACCAAACAGTAGAGACGCGCCCTGCCTGGCAGGCGAAAGCTATGGTTCCCATACTGATGTATCACCAGATAGGTGAGCCTCCACCAAAGGGCACACCTTATCGCAGCTTGACTGTGCATCCTGCGTCCTTCCGACGCCAGATGCGCTGGCTGCGGCGCCTGGGTTATCGCGGCCTGTCCATGCGGGACATCATGCCCTATGTACGCGGGGAGCGGCAGGGCAAGGTGGTCGGTATCACTTTTGATGACGGCTATCGCAATGTCTACCAGAATGCCCTGCCTGTTCTGCAGGAAGTCGGCTTCACCGCCACCAACTATTTTGTGGTGCGACAGCTCGACGGTGGCAATGCGTGGGATTACGACGAAGGCGTTGCACACTCCGATCTGATGTCAGAAGACGAGATGCGCAAATGGGCACAGCATGGCATGGAGGTTGGGTCGCATACGCTGAGTCATGCGCGTTTGACTGCCTTGCCCGAGGCCGAAGCCCTCGAAGAAATACAAGGCTCACGCTCAGAGTTGGAACAGATTCTTGGCGAGGCCGTTACCGCCTTTTGCTATCCCTACGGTGCCGAAAACGACAAAGTGCGTGAACTTGCACGCCAGGCGGGCTACACCAATGCCACGACGACATCATCCGGCCTCGCCAAGCCTACCGATGACCCCCTGGGGCTACCGAGGGTGATGGTCGCGCGCTCCACCCACCTCGTCCGCTTTCTCCAGAAGTGCATGACCCGTCTGGAAGAGCGGCGACGGACCCTCTAAGTAGGCGAACTGTCATGCCGTCTTCTTCCAGTGGGCGCCGACTTAAGATCGCTTTCGTGGTTGACCGTTTTGGTAACCGGTTCGGCGGGGCGGAAGCCTATGGCGTCGAATTGATGCGTGAGCTTTCGCGGCGCCATGACGTTACTGTGCTGGCCCGTGAATATGATGCGGCCTGTGACCTTCGTCTGCCGTATGTGCGTATACGCGTCTCACGACGGCTGCCTAGTTGGCTACGGGTGCTGATCTTTGCGATGCTGGCCAAGCGCGCCACCCACAAGAAGTATGACATCGTGCATTCTCATATGAACGGCTACTGTGGTGATGTCGAAGTCGTTCATGTTACGCCTGTGCGTTACAACTGGAGAGTGCGCCCCTTACCGCGGCTCAAGCGCATACTTTCGTATATCAGTCCCCGGGTTCAAACCTATCTGCTACTCGAGCAGATACGGCTGCGGCCGCGGCCCGGCCATCGTGTTGTCGGCGTCTCCGGCCTGATTGCCGAGCAACTGCGTGAAGCTTATGGGGCAGATCGAGACTTTCCTATCATTCCTCCCGGTGTCCTGCGTCCCGGGCAGGAGGATGCTACGGCCCGGATTGCCACCCGGGCGCGATTGGAATATGCCGCAGATGATTGGGTGTGTCTGCTAGTGGCACGCAATCCCTTGCGAAAAGGTCTGCCTACCGCGCTCAAAGCACTGGCAAGCTTGCCCGAACACTACAAATTGCTGGTGGTCGGGGCTAATGCGGCAGCTCGTGATCACCTTCAAAAAAACCCGGAGTATGCGTCTATCTTGTCACGAGTCACTTTGTTGCCCGAGACTTCCGACGTCGCGCCATATTTCCTGGCGGCAGATGTATACATTCACCCCACCTTGAACGACAGCTTCGGCATGGCTCCTCTGGAAGCCATGTCGTTCGACCTGCCTGTCATTCTGAGCCCAGCGCCATGGTGCGGGTTTGCCCAATATGTCGAATCGCGGCGCGAAGCGTTGGTACTCAGCCATCCTGAAGCCCACGACGAGTTGGCAGCGGGCGTCAGGGCGGTTGCCACCGATGCACAATTGGCGGCAATTCTGCGTGAAGGGGGGGCGCGGGTGGTGGATCGTCACAGCTGGGGGGAAGTCGCCCGGCAGTACGAAGCACTTTACGCTAAATGTCTCGAAGAGCAGGCTGCGTCCTGAGATTCAGGGCCGGGTGTTGGTTTCCAGCTGTGTCAGCCATAGCATGGCCTGCTCGCGGTTCTGGCCACACATAACAGGCTCCGGGCTTAAAGACGCGCACACTTGAGGGCGCTCTGGCCGGCCGAAGATTTTGCACCGGTTAGCTGCGTCCAGCTGGACGCAGCGCATACCCGCCGGCTTACCGTCTGGCATGCCGGGAATCGGGCTGGATATCGAAGGCGCGATGCAGCACGCGCCACAGCCGGGTCGACATTCCATTACAGCCATCCGCGTAGCCAGTACACCAGCATCCCTACGTACTCCTTGACCACTGAGCGGCTGGCGGAAAGCACGTGCATACTGGGCAACCAGAAGGAAAATGCCGGGTCATCCGGCACCACGATCTGGGGTGGCGACCCGGCAGCAGTGGCGTCGACCTGTTGTTTTCGGAACACCCCCATCGCGCGCGGCATATGCAGGGCGGATGTCACCAGCAACACATGGTCTATGCCACGTTCCTTGAGAACTCTGGCGGTGTAGAGCGCGTTTTGGTATGTGGTCAGGCTTTCACTTTCTTGGACGATGGCGTCTAAGGGTACACCTTGCTGTTGCAGCGAATTGGCCATGATGCGGGCCTCGCTGACATTGCCCTCCAGTGCTGCACCAGAAACGACGATCAGCGGTGCTCGTTCGGCATGGTAGATACGGGCGGCCGTGTCCACACGGGCAATGGTGGTGGAACGGTCATATGGTCCAAACCAGTTGGGGCGATTATTGGCGGTGCTGCCTCCCAGGACGACTATCGCCTCCGCCGCCGGCAGCTCCGCCGGGGGCCGATAGGGATAAAGTTGTTCAAGGTGTCCACCGGCCCATAAGGTTGTGGCGGGTAAGGACCAGAACAGTACCCAGGCAAGACCACCGCCAACGAACAGCATGGCAATACGACGCCGACGCAACATATAACACAAGACGCCCAGCACCAATAACGCAATGCCCAGGTTCAGCGGTATCACGAGATTGGTCAGAAGGCTGGACAGCAGCATGCGTGTGGACGGTACTTAGTTCAATATTGCAGTTGTGTGAAAGCCACGATCTGGTCTTCTACCTCTTGAAGCGAGGGCCAGCCATGCTCGCTTCCCAGGCAGGTCGCATCAGTCGACCAAGGGCCGGTCCGCTCGCGTTGTGTGACTCCGAACAATGTAATTTGACGTGCGCCCGCGGCTGCTGCCAAGTGGGACACACCCGAGTCATTGCAGACCACAAGGCCGGCAAGCTGGGTCAGTGTAGCAAAGGCCCCCAGCTTCATGGGAGGCAGGCAAATGGCGGTGGGCGCGTTCTTCCGAGCTGCCTCCGACTCCGAAGGCGGCGGACACATCACAACGGTATGACCGCCTTCCTGTAATCGCCTTACCAGGACATCAAAATGTGGCCACACTTTGACGCGACCCTTATGCAGCCCGGTAGCCGTCGGCGCGATCAATACAAATCCGCCTTCTGTGAGGCCGGCTTTTTCAATGGCGTCTTGTGCTTCGCTGCGGTGTCTATCGGTCAGGCGTAATCCCAATTGCCTGGATGGCCTGGGTGGTGGCGTTGGAAGCCCCCAACGGCGTAAGGCCAGACTGGTGAGGTGATACCAGGATTCGACCGCATGTAAATTGCCCTGGGGCTTACGCATTGGCCAACGCAGGATCAGGCTGCGGCCGTCGTCGCGATAGCCTGCACTAGGCACACCGGCGAAGCTGAATACCATTGCACTGGAGAGCGAATCCGGCAGCAGCAGGCCGCGCGGATGCGCGTGGGCGGCCTTCTTGCGAAAGGAATGGACAGCGGCACGATCTTCTCGCCAACGCCCCTTCATTTCGATGAAACCCGCCAGATCGTAGCCCCCCAGAAGGTCGCGCGCCCAGCTGCGCGCACACACCACGACCGGCACACCGGTGGCCAATGCCGCATCCAGGCTGGGCAGGCTCATGCAGACATCGCCGATCCAATTTGGCACGCGCAGATAGATGGCTGAAACGGGAGTCATAGATTGGATGGTACGGGCAGATTCGCAGCTACAGCGTGCAGGGTTGGAGTGGGCGGGTAAAATGAGGCGCCTGTTGCTCTATTAGTATATAAGCGAGTTCAACCTTGAAGTCACAAAGCCCGGCGGCCGACGCCCAATCCAGGCCCGTGAAGTTCGATCTGTGGCGCCGCATCTACGGTCGCGTCGGGCAATACTGGAAGGCCATCGTAGTGGCGCTGCTACTGGTCGGTATTTCCGCTGCCACACAGCCTACATTGGCCATTATCACCAAGCCCCTGATCGACGAAGGCTTCACCGGCGCCAAGCCACACTATATCTGGGCCATCCCTCTGGCGGTGATCGGTCTGATCCTCTTGCGGGGTGTCAGCAGTTTCGGCAGCTCATATCTGCTGGCCTGGGTCGCCAACAATACCCTGTTGGGTATACGCAAGGACATGTTCGAGCGTCTGCTCGGCATGTCGGACGAAGAGTACAAGCGCAGCGATACGGGCCGGCTCCTGAATCGATTCACCATCGATGCGGGTAACGTCACTCAGTACGCAACAGAAGTCATTACCGTCATTGTGCGCGAATCGCTGGTGGTCATCGCGCTGCTGGTTGTGCTGCTTTATATGTCATGGGAGCTCACACTCATCGTACTGGTGGTGCTGCCGGTGTCGGTCTATACGGCCAGTGTCTTTATTCGCCGCTTGCGGCGTATCAATCGCGACACCATCACCATGAACGCTGAGCTGACACGGGTGGTGCGTGAAGGCATAGAAGGCCAGCGGGTCATTAAATTGTTTGACGGCTATGAACGGGAATCGGGGCGCTTCGCCTATGTCAATTCCCGGCTCAGACGCTTTGCGATGCGGGCGGCCAGCGCCGATGCAGCCATGTCACCGCTTTCGCAATTCTTCATTGCGGTGGCCGTCGCAGCGGTGATTGCCGTGGCGCTTTACCAAGCAAATCACGGCACCCTAACGGTGGGCAGCTTTGCCGCCTTTATGGCGGCATTGGGGCAGATTTTTGACCCGGTGAAAAAGCTCACCAAGATAGCCAGCGCCATGCAGCGCATGCTCACCTCCGCGGAGAGTGTCTTCGCTTTGGTGGACAGCGACCCTGAACAAGACACGGGAAGTCGGGAATTTTCAGATCCGGTGCAAGGGCGTATAGAGTTTCGTAATGTGACGCACCGGTTTGAGGGTGTCGACACCGATGTGCTGAACGATATTTCCTTGGTTGTCGAGCCAGGTCAGACCGTGGCCTTGGTCGGACGCTCCGGTAGCGGCAAGACCACGCTGGTCAACACAATTCCCCGTTTTGTGGTTCCCGCCAAAGGTGAAGTTCTGATCGATGGCCACGACATACGCGACATCAAGCTCAAGAGCCTGCGTGCGCAGTTGGCGCTGGTGAGTCAGGATGTGGTCATGTTCGATGGCACGATTGCCGAGAACGTGGGTTACGGCGCGCTGCACGAAGCGAGCCGTCAGGACATCCGTGATGCACTCGAGGCCGCCAACCTGCTGGAATTCGTCGACAGCCTGCCGGAGGGTCTGGATACACAGGTGGGGGAAAACGCCAGTCAGCTCTCCGGAGGCCAGCGTCAGCGCCTGGCTATCGCGAGGGCTCTGATCAAAAATGCCCCCATACTGATCCTCGATGAAGCGACATCAGCCCTCGACAACGAATCCGAACGGCAGGTACAGGCGTCCTTGGAAAGGCTGATGGCCGGGCGCACGACGTTGGTCATCGCCCATCGCCTGTCGACAGTGCAGAAGGCAGACCTGATCGTGGTGCTGGATGGTGGACGCATTGTCGAGCAGGGCAGGCATGACGAGCTACTGGCTGCAGAGGGCCTGTATGCATCCCTGTATCGTATGCAGTTTCAAGAAAAAATAGGAGTCTGATGTGCCGTTCAAGAAGATACTGTTGGCTCTCGCCCTTGGCAGCGCAGTTGCGGGATGTGCATCCACCGGTGGTGCCGGCGTACAACCCCAGGATCTCCGCAAATCGGTCCACTTCGTTACTGAAGTCGTCATTGGCGAGATGGATCTTCCGTCGTTGCAGCGCAACCTCTTCAAGCATCGGGCGGCCTGTGGCAGTGCCCCTCGCTTCGTCATGCATGAAGGCGAAACCGGCTTCGCAAGTTTGATTGAAACACCAGAAACGCCCGATAGCTACGAAAACGTGGTGCTAGCTGATCTGACTCAGTTTCCTGAGTCGATGCGTTCGCCCAAACGGGTGATCGTGCGCGTGTATAGCTACTATTACAACGACGATGTGCAGCAGCGGGTCGATCGCATGCTGTCGGCGGTGCGCAGCCCCGGTGTTTGCGACGCCTGATTTTGACGGCCGGCATTGCCGGCCGGTTTCACATTAGAACGATATCGTATTGCTCCTGTGTGTACTGGCTTTCCACTTGCAGTGACACCGGCTTGCCGATGAAATCGCCCAGAATCGCAAGATGGTCGCTTTCTTCTTCCAGAAACAGGTCTACCACTGCCTGTGAAGCAAGAATACGGAATTCCTTGGGGTTGAACTGTCTGGATTCTCTCAGTATTTCGCGCAGAATTTCGTAGCAGATGGTGCGCGGTGTGCGCACATTGCCGCGGGCTTGGCAGGTGGGGCAGGGTTCACACAGCTGGTGGGCAAGAGAATCACGGGTGCGTTTACGGGTCATTTCCACCAAACCGAGCTGACTGAAGCCGCTGACCGTTACGCGTGTCCGGTCCCGAGATAGCGCCTTATTCAGCTCAGCCAGCACAGCTTCCCGATGTTCCGGGTCTTCCATATCGATGAAATCCAGAATGACGATGCCGCCCAGATTACGGAGCCGCAGTTGGCGAGCAATGGCGACGGCTGCTTCAAGATTGGTTTTGAAAATGGTGTCGCCAAAATTTCTGCCGCCCACATAACCGCCGGTATTGACGTCCACGGTGGTCAGCGCCTCGGTCTGATCGATGATCAGATAGCCGCCCGATTTCAAATCCACTCGCCGTGATAAGGCTCTAGCAATCTCGTCGTCAACATTCGCCGTGTCGAAAAGGGGTCGCTCGCCACTGTAATGACGGATACGCTCAACAACTGAAGGTGTGTAGCGCTGCGCCCACTCTATAAGCTCCTGCGTGGTACTGCGGGAATCCACCATGATGCTGTTCGTGGCGGGTGTCACCATGTCGCGCAGTACTCGTTGCGGTAGCGTGAGATCGGCATATAGCAACGCTGGTGCGGGTAGAGTTTTGAGTTTTTCCTGAATGGCGACCCACAGCGTACGCAGATAAGAGCAGTCAGCGGCAAGTTCCTCGTCTGTGGCGCCTTCGGCCTGCGTGCGAACGATAAATCCGCCGGATTCGTCGTCAGTCATCAGGCGTGCTACGCGCTCGCGCAGCTGAATCCGCTCACTTTCCGAATCGATACGTTGCGAGATCCCAATATGGGGTTCGAAGGGCAGGTAGACCAGCATGCGTCCCGCAATACTGATATGAGTGGAAAGGCGCGCACCTTTTGTGCCGAGTGGGTCCTTGATGACCTGTACCATCAAGAATTGCCCCTCAAAGAGCAGTTTTTCGATGGGGGTGACCGGCAGGCCTTGGCTCCGTTCGCTACGATTCTGACGGAGGTCAGCAACATGGATGAACGCGGCGCGCTCCAGGCCGATGTCGACGAATGCACTTTGCATGCCGGGAAGCACCCGGACAACCTTGCCCAGATAGATATTGCCGACATGCCCTCGCTGGATACTGCGTTCTATGTGAAGTTCCTGCACTGCCCCTTGCTCCACCAGGGCGACCCGGGTCTCGAAGGGCGTGACATTAATGAGTATGTCTTCTGTCATGGGTGACTTATGCTTATTACCGTGTCCGTCCTGACGGTGGCTACCGTAGGGCGGGGCAGACGCAAATTCCTGTATGTGGCCGTGTGTGATTGGGTATAAGAGCATAAGGCCGCAGCCGCCTCAAGCCTATAGAAGCCTATAAATTCCCCCCGATTTGCCCTCTTCAAAATATTCATGCTATAGTTCGCTTCCTCGCTGATCGAGACCTAGGGTTTTCCCGGTTTTATCGGTGGTGCAGTGACCGTGTCACGCCAGCAGGCGGCGCGAGTCCGGCCAACCGACTTTCAGCGAGCGGGCCGATCGGTC
>JAJUGV010000120.1 GCA_029265795.1 Alcaligenaceae bacterium | reverse complement strand
TTTCCATCGCCACCTTGCCCCAGTCCGGTGTCTGACGGTAATTGATGACTTCGTCCGCTCCGAGCGCTTTCAGCCGGCTCAGCTTGTCATCGTTCGACGATGTCGCGATGACGCGGGCGCCGGCCAGCTTGGCAAACTGCAGGGCAAAGACCGATACACCGCCCGACCCCTGAACCAGCACTGTCTGACCCGGCTGTAGCGGGCCGTCTTCCATGAGCGCTCGCCATGCCGTAAGGCCGGCCGTGGTCAGGGTAGCGGCTTCGGCATGGCTGTACCCAGCCGGAGCGTGGGTGAAGGCTGTGGCCGGCATGGTGATTTCTTCACGGGCGTAGCCGTCTATCCCGTCGCCCGGCGTGCGAGAGAAGCCGGCGGCCCGTGGGGGGCCGTCGAGCCAGTCGGGGAAAAAGGTGCTCACCACGTGGTCGCCGACCTGGAATTCATGGACGTCAGTCCCGACGGCCAGGACCTCGCCGGCGCCGTCGGACATGGGGATACGGGTTTCGGAAAGGCCCGTCGCGCCGACCACCACGCCGTAATCGTGGTAATTCAGTGAACTGGCGCGCACGCGCACAACGATTTCATGCGGGCCGGGCTCCCGCGGTTGCGATGATCCGATGGAAACGTTTTCGAAGCCTCCGCCGGCTCCGACGAAAACAGTTTTGATGCTCATCCATGCCCCCTTTGCAGGTCGTATCCGTCAATCAGGTGCACCGCCGAGGCACAGAGGCCGTCGGCAGGCATATGGGGATGGTACATCGGGGGGCACGGTGTGGCATTGGCGGACGACTACCCGCCGGACAGATTGCGCGGCGGGAAGCTTGCTGTTATTGGCAGGCACCCGCCGGTCTCTGAAACAGGAGTCAGTTGTTCAGGAACATGTCCTTGCGGGAAGGTTCCTGCGGCTTACGAGGGGCAGCGTTTTGCGGCCGTGCGGCCGGCTTTGCACCGGCTTTGGCGGGCGCCTTCTTGTTCGACTTGCGCACGATGTAGTCGTCGCCGGCAGCCAGGGCACCGGTGTCCATTTTGAGGAAGGCGAACTTGGGTTTCACATCGACAATGGTACCCAGGCCCACTTCAGTTTCCAAAGAGCCCAGAGATTCCCCGCTTTGTGGATCAACGAGCTCTTCGCCACTGATGAACACCGCGTATCTTTCGCCCTTTGCCACGCCGCCTTCGCCGCGATTGATGATGGCGGTATCCCCCATCACCTTCACGACGCGGATCGGATAAATGCTGGCCACCATCTTCTCAACGAGAATGTCGGCCGCACTGCCGATCAGCCCGGCGAGTGTCCCGGCGCCGACGCTGGTCGCACCGGGGTAGGTGCCGCCGAACTTCTGGGTGTCGCTCCATTTGACCTTGCGCGTGGCGAACTCGATGATCTGTAGCCGCAAGGTTCCGCTTGCGGAACTCTTCACCAACACTTCTCCGGTCATCCGGATGGTCTCGCGGTTATTGTTGCTGATGCCCAGATTCACGAGTTCCGCAATCACGAGATAGTCAGCACCGCTGGCCTGCGAGAGCCGGGCGACTTCCGCCATTGCTGCGTCTTCACTGAGTATGAAGTCCTTCTCCTGTTCGAAGAACTCCTCGTTCTCGCGGTTCAGTACATCGAAGCGCCGGGATCCTACCAGCGACTCACCGACAGTCTGACTCAGCATCTCGCCATACCGCCCATGCTTGCCCACCACCACGACACTGCGCCGGTTGCTGTCGGCGCCCATGCGTTCAAACTTGGCATAACGGAGGGTGACGGTCGCTTCCCAACCCGCCTGCGGCAACTGCATCGTGTCGTCGACGCTGTAACCCAGGATCGGCGCATTGGTGGGCGACCGCAATACCTGCTGAACGTTTTTATTCAGCGTGGTGAGCATCAGATTGTGCTCTTCGTTGTCGACAGCCACATCGGCCGCCATACTCATCGACTGAGTGGTAGCCTGCAAATCGATTCCGAAAGCCTGACCAGCGGCACTTACGAGTGCCGACTGGATCGCTTCATCGCGGGTGAGTCCCGTTCCCTGCGCGGTGACGGTCGCTTCAGTGACCTGGGCCGACACGTGGGCCGGTGTGACACTGCAGAACGCCATCACGGCGATGAAAGTCCCAACCAGGATTCTCATGTCACACCTCAGAAGTCGCTGCTGTCATTGACCCTTCGCGAAGCGCGCGATTGGTCCGTGACGGTGCCGGCGGTGTTACCGCCCGCAGAGGCCGCTTTTTTCCTGCCCTGGGCGTCCATCGCGTTTGCGTTGTCGAGTTGGCCATAAGTCCAGGCCACCACCGAGCCGACATGCATGACGCCGTTTTCATCCTTCTGCTCCCACCGCTTCACCACGGATATTCCGCGCAGGTCGCCTTGCGCCGTTGCTTTCCCGGATTTGGTGAATATGCTGATCGCCTCGGACACCTGCCGTCGCGTGTCTTCCACGTCGGCTTTCTTGCCGCTGTCAAAGTGCGTGATGCGGGCAAGCTGCTCTTCTTCAACGGTGCCCAGTTCGTCACTTTGCTCGGCCTGGATGTTGGTGTTCATGAACTCCACGATGCTGCTTTCCGCCAACGCCTGTGCCTGTTGCGTTGCATTCTGCTTGGCCTGGAACGCACGAGAGGCTGACCAGTCAGGAGACACGGCCACAGAGGTCCGGCCGTATGCCAGCAGCATGGGGCGGCCCTGCTCGTCATAGGCGAAGCGCAGGCCGATCTCATCGAGATATCCCTCGGCGTCGGGAGGAAGGAGTTCCGCCAAGGTACGAGGGGTGCCCGTCACCAGGCTCGGCTGCTTGCGGCTGATGTCGCGCGCGAACTGGAGAGTCTTTTCCGAACGGACGGCAATCACACCGACCACTACCGCCTTACCGTTGGGACCGTCTTGCGTGAAAATGCGGGTCTGCACGGGTACCAGACCCTGCATGCTGTGCACGGCCCGTTTAGTGATGGACTTGTGGAGGTTGTCCTTATAGAGGGTTTTCTTCTGCTCCACAGAGATGCGTTGCAGATCTTCGGCCGGAACACCTTGCTCAATGAGTTCGCTGTCCAGCTTTTTGTCGACGAGCGTCAAGGCTTTGTCGAGCAAGGCGGTCAGGCGGTTACCGCCTGCTTGCGCCGCCGAATCCAATTCCGCTTCCGGGAAATCATCGCGGTTGCTGGAGCTGTCGTCGTAAAGGCTACGCACCGCTTCCGTCTGAAGTCGGCCATACGTCTGCATGACGAAATCGGCCCGCATGTCGAACATGGCCTGTTCATAAGCCATCGCCAGCTGCCTGCCGAAGTTGGCATCAAGCGGTCCGCCCTTTACCGCTGCCTGCCCCGAAAAAAAGCTTCGCCCACCGGCAGCGACGCCGACCGGCTGAAACTGTGTCTCGAACTCGGCAACCCAATCCTCAAAGGACAGCACCGGCTCGTCGATTGCCGCGGCGGCCGGCGTGGCAGCGTCCACCATCGCTTCAGGAGTGGACGGAGGTACCTGAGTGGCTGATGTCGTCTGCGCATGGCCTGGGTGAGCGGCGAACAGGCAGCCTGCAATCAGGCCGAGTAACGGTTTCTTGACCATGACCACGCTCACCACGCAAAGTTCTTGTTGGAACCCAGCTTCTCGATGGGAACGAAGGCCTGGAAGATTTCAAGACCGGTGTCGCGCTCGACGACACGGAAATCGAATTCGTACTCGAGCTGCTGTTGCCGTTGATCGGCGCCCACCAGCGTGCGCTGGCGGATGGCACCCGACATTTCGAGATCCGGCGCCACGACCGTGCCGTTACGGGCCACCGTGGACTGATCGAACATCTTCGACTTGCTCAATTGGCGGGAGTCCGCCACAAAGTCGGTCCGCTCGCGGCCTGTAGCGCCCGTGAAGATGAACAGACCGGATTGTGTCATCGCGCGCTTCATGCGTGAGGTCATGCTGGCGGTGTCGATGCGGAAGGTGGTGTCATTGACGACTTCGCCCATTTGCACCACCCAGCGGCCCTTTTTGGGCTTGCCGGTGGCGAAGGGCGATTCCAGAAATTCCTGTACGGCCTGTTTGGCGGCGTACTCAAAGTCCACGCTTTGCAGTCCGAAGGCGACGAAACCGGGTTTGCCCGTACGACTCACTTCGGCGTTGGGATTGCTGGATGAAATGGGTATGGTCTGGCAGCCAGCCAGGGTGGCGGCCAGCAAGGCCACGAACGCGATCTTCTTCATGACTTCTTCCTTGTTGTTTCTTGTTTAATCGATGACGTAGACACGCAAGAGTGCGTGCGTGGCGTCCGGGTGCATGGCGGTAGACTGAAGGTCCATGCGGCGCAGAGGGTCCAGTGCTACGCCATCAAGGACGGGGCTGCCTGCCTTGATCTGGCGGCCGCAATCGTCCGTCCAGTCGACCTCGTATCGAACCTTGAGAATGGTCTTGAATGGGTCCGGGCTGCGGGTATGTCGCAGTGAGAACTGCACAGCCTTCAGGCCATTGGGCAAGGTGATGAGCACGGCGTTTTCCACGCTGGCCCCTTCGGCGCTTGCCTTGTCTTCGATACGCAGTGGCGTCTGCGGTGCCGTGGTGATATCGCAAGACACCACGCGACCTGCGTCGCCTTGCGCCTGCGCGATCGGGCTGGTGACCGCGAGAAAGAGGGCGGCAACGATTGCCTTAGACTTTTTCAAGCGAGGCCTCCGCCGTCTCGACGGGGGCGATACGAGCCCCGGCTGTTTCGGCAGGCAGCACCTGCTGATAGATGGCCGGTTGCCCCGCCGTGCCGGAAGCCTTGACCAGTAGCAGTGTGTTCACGTCTTTCTCGACCTCCACTGTGGCGATCGATTGGCCGCCGGCCGCCGCAAGCGTCAGCTTGCCGTCTTTCGGACGATCGACCACTGCGATTTGGATCGTGTTGGGCAGATTGGCCCAACTGCGGGTGTCCGCCTGGGTGATGGCGGCCTGGGCGACACCCGTACCGATTTTGAGCAAGGTGCCCATCATGGAGTTGTCGAGCTGGCTATTGATGGCGGCCTGCGCCGTTGTCTTCAGTACAGTCGAAATCACGGCCTTGGCCACGATACCCTTGTATGCTGCGTCAAATTCCAGGCCGGCGAGTTCGTTCAAATCGGTGAGCGTCGCCGTTTCGCCCGCAGCCTTGCCCTTGCCGATCTTGATGCCGCCAAAGGAAGGTTGCCCTGGTACGAATTGGGGCAGGGCGATGCCGGTGTAAGTGACCTGGTCCGACACGAGGAAAAGCGGCAAATCGATGCGGAATTCTTTCAGACCGGGGCCTACCCCGTCCTCGTAGACCACGATGACCTTGTTGTTGAGGGCGCCGCGACTTTTCCGTATCTCGCGATCCAGGTAAGCGATCATGGCACTGCCGCCGCGAGTCGCGCTGGCCTTTCCGGCGCTGCGCAGCATGTCGCGGCTGATATTCGAACGCTTGTCTTCCTTTGCCGAAGAGGTGGAGCGAAAGAGTGCGCTCATCACATCGCCCGCAGCCAACCGGATCTTGGATTGGCTCATGCCCGCGGGCAGATCCTTGATGCCATCAGCGACCTTGGGTCCGACTTCGCCCAGGCTCTTACGTGCGCCGGTGTTCTCCTCGTCGCTCAGGCCGTCCTTCACCGAACTGTTCACCGACTTTGTGTAGGCGGCAAGTTGCGTCAGGGCGTTGGACTGCCTGACCTGCAGGCGATTGAAATCCACGCGCGCGTCGGCCTCGTTGCCGAGCATCAGGTGATTGATGGCCTGGTAATAGTCGATAAGGGAGCCCTGGTGAATCTTGCCTTGGTATGCCCCGAACGCATCGCTAGTCAGCGTGGTGCCAACCAGATTGGCCACTTCTGCGGGAGTGTCGACGGTGTCTTCCTTCCAGCTCAGCAACTTGGCGGCGGCGTCAAACGCATCGCGACTCAGTGCCCACATGCCCGCGTCGTTGAACGCCTTGCCGGCCTCCAGCGCATCAAGCAGGCTGGCCGGGTCATATTTGGGTTGCCCCTTGGCATCGAGATATTGCCCGGCATAAGACTGGTAATCCGAAGCAGCCAGCATGTTGGCGGCCGATTCATGATTCACCGTGCGTGTACCGGCGCAACCGGCCACGATTCCTGTGAACGCCAATGCCAAAGCGCAGCGCGCCAGACGTGGATAGCCCACCATTGCCTCCTCCCAGTGCCTCTCTTCTGGCACGATAACAAGTAACTGAACGTCGCTATTAGACGTAAATATTTACATTATGGCAACAAGGGCGGAGTCACGCAGCGCAGCGGGCGCTACCGCTTAGCGGAGTGTCTGGATTTCGATGCTGGCTTCGCCGTTATCGGAAGATATCCAGGCGATCGCATCCTGAATATTGACGTTGAGCGACATCTTTCTGGCGGCCAGTGTGGCAAGGGTTGCCGTGGCCTGGGGCTCAAGAACCTTCACACGCAGGTTTGACACGCGCTCCAACCCTGCGCTGACTCCTTTCCACCAGAGGCGCGCGTTCCGGCCGAACGCAATGACGACCACTTCTTCCGCTCGCGCACAGGCTTTGAGAATGCGCCGTTCATCTGGGAGGCCGGTTTCAATCCACTGCTGGATGGCCCCCGTCAGATCCTTGCGCCAGAGATCGGGTTCATCTGTGTCGGAGAGCCCACGGGTGAAAGTCAGTGTCTCGTCGGAATCGGCGAATAAGGCATAGGCCAGGAGCCGCAGCATCATTCGCTCGTCCGTTTCGGAGGGGTGCTTGGCGATGGTCAGCGCGTGGCTTGCGTAATAGCCGCGATCGTTGTCTGCAATGTGCAGGTCGGCTTTATAGATGGTCGCACGCAAGGCCATGGAGGAATCCCGAAAGAGAAAGCGGCAAGTGTCGCATGTTTGCTGCGCTTTGTTTGAAGCCTGGGCCATCGTTCAATGCGGGTGTACAGTAACGCGTTGAAAAAGGCGCCGCCGGCCCCTGCACACTTCCACAGGACTGCTGCATGTATCTCCCGAGCCACTTTGCCGAGACCCGCACAGAAGTGCTGCATCGCCTTATCCGGGAGAACGCCCTGGGTGTGCTGGTATCCACGTCGCCCGCAGGTCTGCGCGCGGATCACCTGCCCTTCCTGTTCAATGCAGACGCACAAACGCCAGGCGTGTTGCTGGCCCATGTCGCGCGTGCGAACTCATTGTGGCGTGAAGTGGCCGACGGTGATCCCGTACTGGTCGTGTTTCGCGGTGCAGAGGGCTATGTCTCGCCTAATTGGTATCCCGGTAAGCACGATACGCACAAGCGTGTACCGACCTGGAATTATGAGGCGGTGCATGCCCATGGAACGATTCACGTGCATGAAGACGAGAAGTTCCTTCGCGGAGTCGTCGGGCGTCTTACGCGCCAACATGAAGCGGCTCAACCGAAGCCATGGAAAATGAGTGATGCCCCCGCCGACTATCTGGGCGATCAGTTGGGCAAAATCGTTGGCATAGAGATCCGTATCAGCAGGCTGGAAGGGAAGCGAAAACTGAACCAGCATCATGAGCTGCGGGATCGCCAAGGGGCCATAGAAGGGTTGAACACGGCAGGCAACCACGCGCTCGCGCAGGCGATGCGAGACGTGGTGTAGGTCATGAACGGAGTCGTTCAGCCCTTGCGAGCTTTTACGGGATGATGCGGTCGGGTCGATCGCGCGCGGCTCGCTCGGTGGCGGTATGGGCGGCATTGTTCGCCATGCTGCTCATGGTGGCCGCGCCCGTCGTCTCCCAGCTACAGGCGCATTCCGCCCATGCCGTCGTGTATGGCGAAGACGTTAGGTTTGAGGAGCATGGCTCGACGCGAGAGACCGAGCGCGACCATCGCGATGCGGGCTTGCCGGACGCTCTCCTTGATGAAGGGCACGGCGATGGACATGGCCATGGCCATGGCGATCATCACGATCATCTGGCTGCCTGCGATTACTGCTTTCTTTTCTCGTCCTCACCTGCTGTAGCGCAGTCAGGCACTGCCACGCATGGGCCTGCGCAGCAAAAGGCAGGCGCCGTTGAACTGCCGGTGCAAGCCCCGGCGCTGCCGGCTTTAACCTACCTTCCGCACCACCCTCGCGCTCCACCCGTTCCCGTCGCAGTTCCTCTCATCTGAAGCAACCCATACGTGCAGAGCACCCCAAGGGCGGGGCATGCAGGCGGTTGCGTTTCTGGTTCAGACATACAGGTGAACAGTGAGCGATTCTTTCACTTCTTCGCCCGGACGCTCGGCGCCGGGCTCCGGGTATTCCTTGCGTGATGCAGTTGCAGATCACGACACGAATTCATGGTTGTTGCCAGTATTGACCCGGGTGCATTTCTATATCGGCCTCTTCGTGGGCCCCTTCCTGTTGATTGCCGCCGTCAGCGGCATTGTTTACGCACTGACGCCTCAGATCGAGGATGTCATCTATCGGACAGCCCTCTACACCAGCTCATCCGGCCCGGCGTTGCCCTTGCACGAGCAAATCAACATTGCTGCAAGGGTCGTTGATTCCAATGCCCGACTCGAGGCCGTGCGGCCGGCCCCAATGCCGGGAACGACCACGCGTGTAATGTTCGCGCGTCCAGAACTCGGCCCCTCAGAGAGTCATGCCATTTTCGTCGATCCGGTATCGGGAGAATTGCTTGGCAGCATGAACGTTTACGGCACAAGCGGTGT
>JAJUGV010000127.1 GCA_029265795.1 Alcaligenaceae bacterium | reverse complement strand
GCCACCAACAGGTGCCGCGCCTTCGTTGGTCAGGCGTTGCTTGATGTTAGGCTCCTGCAACACCGTGTTGATATCGGCGTTGATTTTCTTGACGATCGCCTCTGGTGTACCGGCAGGTGCGAAATAACCGAACCAGGAACCCAATGCAAAGTCAGGAAGACCGGCTTCTGCAACGGTAGGCAGCTCAGGCATCACGACCGAACGCTGTGCGGTGGAAACGGCCAGCGGTACCAGCGTGCCGCTGCGGATATGACCCATGACTGAAGGCATCGTGGCAAACATGAAGTCCACACGACCACCGATCAGGTCATTCAGTGCGTCGGCGCCCTTATAGGGAATGTGAGTGAAATCGATATTTGCCTGGCGGGCGAACGTTTCGCACGAGAGGTGAGCAGCCGTACCCACGCCGGTGGAGGCGCAGTTCACACCGCCTTCACGGGTCTTGGAGAACTCAATCAGTTCCTTGACGGACTTGATGTTGCTCTTCGGATTCACCACCAGCACGTTCGGCACGTCGGCTACCAGAACGATGGGAGTCAGATCTTCTTGCGGATCAAACTTCAGGCGCGTAAAGAGCGAGGGGTTGACGGCAATGGGGCCGATCGAGTTGATCAGGATGGTGTAGCCATCGGCAGCCGAATTGATGACGGCCTGCGTACCGATGTTGCCGGCACCGCCCGGCTTGTTCTCCACGACCACGCTTTGACCCCACATCTGGCTCAGGGCATTGCCGATTTCACGCGCCAGAATATCGGTGGTGCCGCCGGGCGAGAACGCTACGACGGTCGTCACAGGCTTAGTGGGAAAATTTTCGGCTGCTTTTGCCGCGCCGGTGAGCGAGGCTGCGAAAGCCAGTGCCGCGCCCAGAGTGCGCACGCTACGGCGTGCGCGAAGTGCAAACATCGACATGAGGTGTCTCCCTAATATGGTTCGATGTAATCGTAGAAGACTGCAAAAGCTTGTCTGCGCCATCGCACTGGCAAGCTTGTCACCTCACGAATTCTAGGAACAAGCATGGGTGGCTGTGTTGCAAAGCGGGAAACGCAGCCTTTCCCTTTCGTAGGTTGAAACGCCGTTTGGGTGCCCAACTACGCGTATACCTTTAGATCGTTGCACTTCTTGCAACGTGAGTGCAGTGGAGTCTTGTGCAATTATTCACGATTTACGTCGCTCTGCAATGCGAACAATCACATAAGCAATCAATGCGAACAGGAACACAACCAGGTACATCCAGGCCATGCTTTGCAAGCACTCAATAATCGTACGGTAGATTTCCAGTGTCCAACGTTCAGCATTGAGTACAAGCGGTTGGCCGGTGCCATCGGCCAGCCGCTCGGGTTGAATGTAGCGCTCCAGCGAGTAAATCCGCACCCCGCCGGATACCCCGACCACCAGCCCGGCAAATGTAATGTAACGGTGCCAGGCTGCGCTGATCTGGTCATTGATGATCCGATCCAATATGCCCTTGACCGGCCGGCTGAAGGCTCTCACCACCGCCACCGACACAAGCAGGGCGATAAAAAAAGTTGCGAATAACAACGAGAAAAACATGCTGGGCTCCCGGCATTGCGGATGCCATGTTTATACAACGGCGCCACCCTAAATGCATGGGGCGCCGGAGCCCGGCAGGTTGCCCTTATGCGCTGGCGACACTTCAGGACACCGGCGATGCCTCTTCTCGGATAAAGCGAAGCAGGCGCCCCTTGTAGGCAGGAGCAGCGTCACCTTCTTCCGGCTCGGCCACGATCCGATCCTGTTCCACCAGCTCGAAACCATAGGCCGCCATCTGGCGGGTGAACGCCGGCCGATGCCCACGATCGGGGTCTATGATCCAGATTTCCGCCTCCTCGGCGGCATGATCGTCGATGAAAGCCGACAATGCGGCCGGCGCATCGCGGTCATATAGCAGGTCGCTGCCCAGAATGAAATCGTATTTCCCTGACAATAACTCGGCACCGGTATCGCTTACGCAAACTTCCTGCGTTGCACCCCACTGACCGTGACGGTACTTGATGCTGTCGATATCGTTAAGGCCGGCGTTCATTTGCAAAAAGGCGTGTGTCAGAGGGTGCCGGTCGCTTGCGGTGATGCGAATTCCCTCACGCCGCCCCGCCAATGTGGGTAATGCCAGCCCGCAGCCGATCTCAAGAATGCGTTCGCCTGGTACAACTGGGCGCTGCAACAAGCGTTTGGCCAAATAAATACTGGATGGCCACACTAAACCAAACAATGGCCAGGAAGCCGAACAGATTCCCAGTCGTTTGGCGGCCCCTGTGGGGTCATAATACTGCTGACGATCGCGTAAGGCGCGTATCAGCAGCTCCTCACCTCCGGGAATCGTTACCCGCTGCAAACGCGTTTCAAACCCGGGGTTAGGGCTGGAGAGATTGGTCAATTTAGAAAAAATCCTTAAAAAACAGACACTTCTCTAGTATGAACCATAATCTGAATAAAGACCAATCAACCATCAACGCACAAACAAGGACACTCCATGCCTCTGGTCATCGCTCATCTACCCACGGGACATAACCCGGCTCAGAAACACGCGCTTCTTGAAAAATCCACCCAGGCCGTCGTGGAATCATTGAACGCCCCAATATCGGCAATACGCATCATGCTTCAGGAATATCCCGAAGAAGCCAGTATGTGCGCCGGGCAAGCGGGAGCCATGCAACTGCTTTACTTCGTGTATTTGATAGAAGGGCGTAGCTCTCAGCTGAAGGCCGCACTGATGGCTGCCTTACATGAAGCTGCCGTATCGTCGCTTGGTATCTCGACGGATGAGGTAAGGGTTGTCATTCACGATATGCCCAAGACCGATATCGGGCTGGCCGGGGGTATATCAGCCGCGGCGGCGGGGCGCTGACTCCGCTAAGCAAGCAATAATTCGCCCCCAAGAGCACTAAGCACCACCACCAGCACTGGCGGTAAGCGTCCGATCATCAAAAGCCCGAAGGCCGCCAGTGCCAAACCGAACTCCGTCCTGCCGAGAATGGCGCTGGTCCAGACCGGGTCATAGAGCGCCGAAACCAGAATTCCCACCACGGCCGCATTAATGCCCGCCATCGAGCTTTGTATGTCCGGCCGCTGCCGCATGGCTTCCCAAAATGGTAACGCGGCAAGCAACACCAATGCGGCCGGCACAAAGACCACAACCAGCGTTACCAGACCGCCCACCCAGCCCTGCAAAGGCCCGGCAGCGACCGCCCCCAAGTACGCGGCAAATGTGAACAAAGGCCCAGGCACCGCCTGCGCGGCACCGTAACCCGCCACAAAATCCGCGTTACTCACCAATCCCGACGGCACTACGCTCGCCTGCAGCAGCGGCAGCACCACATGCCCCCCGCCAAAAACCAAAGCGCCCGAACGGTAGACCCCTTCCATGAGCGTGGCGACCGATGAGCCGGTAGCGGCCATCCAGAGTGGCAGCCCAATAAGCGGCACAACAAAAAGAATCAGCGCAATGAATCCGCCCCGGCGAGTCAGGGGATACACGCGCACAGGGGCGGCTACGCCATCAGATAAAGACAGGAAGTATCGACCCAGTACACCACCGATTATCAGTACCGCAACCTGCCCGATGGTGGACGGCAGGGCCAGTGTTAACAAGGCGGCAGCGATGGCAAGTGCAGCACGAACCCGGTCGGGACACAAGGCCCTGGCCATACCCCACACCGCCTGGGCGACGATGACCACGGCGACCACCTTCAGCCCTTGAACCCAGCCCGACTGCGCCACTTCCGGGAAATGCGCAATGCCCACAGCAAATGCGATGAGCGCCAATGCCGATGGCAAGGAAAAGCCCGCCCATGCTGCGAACATCCCCAGCCATCCCGCCCTGCCCAAGCCGACGGCCATTCCCACCTGGCTGCTCGCGGGGCCGGGCAAGAACTGGCACAGCGCCACTAGATCGGAATAGCTGCGGTCGTCCAGCCAGCGACGCCGCTCGACGAACTCGCTGCGAAAGTAGCCCAGATGAGCAATGGGCCCGCCGAATGACGTCAGCCCCAACCTTAAAAAGATAATAAAGACCCGCCACACTTCGCGCAGGTCGGCACTTGCAGGCTGCATTGACTTCCTTCTGTCTATTTAATGCGCCTACAGTGTGCCACTCCCCGGCCAGGGCGGGTGGCCCGGCCGGAAAGTCAAAGCCATTCCTGCGGCGTCAGTATGCCTGGTTCGTGAAGATTTCCACCCGCCGGTTCGGGCCCAGACATTTGATCAAGGCCTGGCGGTTGGTTTCATTGCATTTAACCAAAGGTTCGCTGGAGCCTACCGAGCGCACATGGATGTTGGCAGGATTGAGACCCGCTTTCACCAATTGATCACGTGCGGCCTCGGCACGCTTGAGCGACAGGGCCATGTTAGCCGCCTCACTGCCTATGTGGTCGGAGTGCCCGACGATGGCGATACGCAGATCCTTCTGAGTGGAAATACGAGCGGCGTACTCGTTGACTCTGGCGATTCCGGCGGGCGTAAGCTTGGCGCTGCCGAAATCGAACGACGCCTCATCCAACGTAATGCCATGGTAGTTGCGATTGGCTGTCGCGCAGCCTGCGATGAAAAGCGCGACGATGAGCGCCAAGATAGCAAGCAAAGGCTTGCTGCGCATTGTGAACATCCCCCTCCTCCTTATTGACCGCTCCCGCTTCATGAGCGCGGTATCAATGGTGTGATAGTAAGAACACTCTGTTACAAGCACGGCACATAATTGCTTGAAACGTAAAGCGTGTCAAATAAAGGGGGGATATGGAGAAGATATTGACCCGTTGTTTGGTCGGGGCGAGAGGATTCGAACCTCCGACTCCTACGTCCCGAACGTAGTACTCTACCAGGCTGAGCTACGCCCCGATTCCATGGGTCTGCCATATTTACCCCGTTTGCAGGGGTAAGCCGCTAAGGGGAAACCGCTATGGTGGCGGTCTTTTTTTACCGGTCTCTAGCGACCGAGAAAGAGCATAATTCTAGCAAAGAATCTAAGTGTGTGGAAGCGGGCCAAGCTTCAAGTGCCTGCCGAGCCAGCTGCGATTCTGCAACAGCGGCCTCGCGTGTATATTCCAAAGCGTCGGTGTCCTGCACCGCTCGCGCAACGGCGGCAAAGTCGCCATCGCCGTGCAAAATGGCATCTTGTACCAGGAAGCGTTGCGCGGGTGTACCGACTTCCATCACGCGAATAAGCGGAAGAGTTGGCTTGCCTTCACGCAAATCATCACCCACGTTCTTGCCCAGCGCCTGCTCGTCGCCTTCGTAATCGAGCACATCGTCGATCAGCTGGAAGGCGGTGCCGATGTGCCGCCCGTACGCGGCTGCAGCGGCCTGCTGTTCCGGTGTAGCTCCGGCAACGATCGCCCCCACCTGAGCGGCCGCCTCGAACAATTTTGCGGTTTTGTAACGCACGACCTGCAAATAGCGGTCGAGCGAGACATCCGGATCGTGGACGTTCAGTAATTGCAGGACTTCGCCTTCGGCAATGACTGTGGTGGCGGCTGACAGAACGGTCATGGCCGGCATGGAACCGGATTCGACCATCATTTCGAACGAACGCGAATACAGATAGTCGCCTACCAGCACGCTGGCCGCATTGCCGAACACCGCATTGGCGGTATGGCGGCCACGCCGCATGTCGGATTCATCGACCACGTCGTCGTGCAGCAGGGTGGCGGTATGAATGAACTCCACGACGGCAGCCAGCAGATGATGCACCGTGCCTTGGTAACCCAGCGCCCGCGCGACCATCAGCAGCATGGCTGGGCGCATGCGCTTCCCACCGGCACCAACAATGTATTCGCCTATCGTGCGGATGAGGACGACTTCGGAATCGAGACGATTGCGGATGACGGCATCCATAGCCTTCATGTCGTCTTCAATGGGGGCAAGCAGGTCGTTCAGATTCAAGGCGGGCCTGATGGAGTAACTAAGCAAGCTCGTAATTATACGTGACCGGCCGCACTCCACTTGCCGGGGAATCTGTCTCCGGTAACCCGTCACGGCGAGCTTGCGGCAAAAATTGGCGATAATGCGTTTTTTTGGCAGGCCGAGCCGCTCGCCGGGCCGGCGGTCTTCCGGCCGCCGTAAACAAATAGTTGGAGACTGTGGTGACTGCGTATGATTTGACGACGCTCATAGAGCGTGCGGAACGCGTGTTGATGCAATTGGAAGCCTGGCTTCCCCCCGCGCCGCCCGCCATTAACTGGGAGGCCCAGGCGTTTCGCTGGCGCAAGCGTGGCTCACGCGGCTGGCTGGACGCGGTGCGCAACGTGGCGCGCATCAGCGTGGACGACCTGCATCACATTGAGCGTCAGAAGAACATCATCGATCGCAACACTCGTCATTTTCTTGAAGGCAAGCCCGCCAACAATGTGCTGATGACCGGCGCACGCGGCACGGGCAAGAGCTCTCTGGTCAAGGCCATGTTGTCGCAATACGGCGATCAGGGCCTGCGTCTCATCGAGGTGGACAAATCAGACCTGGCCGATTTGGGCGACATTGTGGACCTTGTCGCCGAACGTCCGGAACGCTTCATCATTTTCTGTGACGATCTGTCCTTTGAAGAAGGCGAAGCAGGCTATAAGGAACTGAAATCGGTCCTGGACGGCTCGATCAGTGCGGCGGGCGACAATGTACTGATCTACGCCACGTCCAACCGCCGGCACCTCATGCCCGAATACATGAGCGAGAACCTCGGCGCCAAGCACCAGCCGGACGGCGAAATCCATCCGGGCGAGACAGTGGAGGAGAAAATTTCCCTCTCTGAGCGCTTTGGAATCTGGCTGTCCTTCTATCCATTCAAACAAGACGACTACCTGGATATCGTGAACTATTGGCTGCGTACCCACGGCTGCTCGCCGGAATCAATCGAGGCTTCCCGCACCGAGGCTTTGCAGTGGGCCCTGGAACGCGGTTCGCGCTCCGGCCGGGTGGCACGGCAGTTCGCACGTGATTGGGCGGCGCGCCATGTCTAAGCCCTTCATTGATGTCGCCGTTGGCGTGCTGTTACGTCCCGATGGCAAGGTACTGCTGGGGCAACGCCCCTTCGAGAAAGCCTGGCCGGGCTGGTGGGAATTGCCTGGCGGCAAGATCGAACCGGGGGAATCCGTTGAACAGGCTTTGGTGCGTGAACTTCAGGAAGAGCTGGGCATCACCGCCACCCAGTTCACGCGTTGGGTCACCTATGTACACGAATATCCCAAGACCATTGTGCGGCTGGCCTTCTGCAAAGTCACTGCATGGGAAGGTGAGCCACGCGGAATGGAAAACCAGGCCTTGGCGTGGACCCACCCGCAACAGCCTCTTGAGGTGGGGCCTGTGCTGCCGGCGACGGAGCCCCCACTACGCTGGCTGACATTTCCCGAGCGTTATCTGGTGAGCGATATTGGTTCATCAGAAGGCCTGCCGCCTTGGCTGGAGCGGCTGGACGCTGCGCTAAACAAGGGGGTCGGCTTCGTTCAATTTCGCGAACCGCAGTGGCAAGCCCTCGCGCATCAGGACGAAGGTGCAAGACAGCAGCTCGAGGCCGCGTTCCAGTCGGTGCTAGAGCGCTGCCATCAGGCGGGGGCTCGTTGTCTGGTAAATGCCGTCCATCCTGAATCCTGGTGGACTCAGGCGGACGGCGTGCACCTGCGCGGCGCCGACGTACTGTTGCGCCGCGCGATACCACCACAACCGGCTCTGGTGGCGGCTTCCGTACACAACGAAGAAGAGCGCCAGGCGGCCCACGAACTCAAGGTGGACTTCATGGTGATGGGACATGTGCTGCCCACGCCTTCGCACCCAGATAGGCCCGCCATGGGCTGGGAGCGCTTCAGGCAGTTGGCGGAAGGTGCAGGCTGCCCTGTGTATGCCATCGGCGGTCAAAGCGAGCAAACCTTGCGCGAAGCGCAGCAGCACGGCGCGCACGGCATCGCTGTCATGCGCGGTGAAGTCTGAGGAACGCTACGGCTGCCACCCGCCGCCCAATGCGGCCATCAG
>JAJUGV010000008.1 GCA_029265795.1 Alcaligenaceae bacterium | reverse complement strand
TAATTCATTGATTTTATTACTAAAACCTGAGTCTCATTGACCCCGGTTTCCATCACTCAATATTCTGCGCCTGCTCCCGCATCTGCTCGATCAGCAGCTTGAGATCAATTGCGGCACGCGTCATGCTCAAAGCGCCTGCTTTCGAACCTAGGGTATTGGCTTCCCGCTTCATTTCCTGGAATAAAAAATCCAGCCGCTTGCCGGCGCTGCCGCTCTTGCGCGCAGGGGCGGGTATCTTCGCGGTGGCGTTACCTGCCAAAATATGGCCGAGCTCTTCGATGTGAGAGCGCAGGCGCGCCAGTTCTTCCGCTACATCAATGCGTAGCGAAAACAGCGAGGTTTCTTGAGCTATTCGGGCGGAGAGTTCCTCGCCGCTGATCATGGCGAACCCATCGGGGCTGGCCGCCAGCAGCGCATCCTTCAGCCGTTGCGCGAGCTTTTGCTGGTGGTCTTCAAGTACGGCGGGCAGGGCGTTTTCGACCTCTTGTACGATGCGGCTCATCTCGCGCGCACAATCTTTCATGATTTCGGCCAGACGCAGCCCTTCGCGCTCACGTGTGGCCTGCAGATCCGCCAACGCACGGCCACCGGCCTCGACGGCCATCGCCGTCCACACCTCGGGATCGAGACCTGCGCCACCGCTGGCGTCAGCAAGCAGTTCATTCAGGCGCGGGGCCGGAACATCGGGCAACACTTCGCGCACGGTCTTCAACAGTTCAGATATACGTTGTAGAGCCTCTGTATCGACGGAAGCGGCACCGGCCGTCAGCTTGCGCACATAATTGGCTCGCACATCTACCTTGCCGCGGGCGATTTCCCGAGACAGCATGTCGCGCAACGGCGACTCCACCATGCGAAGGTCCTCGGGAAGGCGGAAGTTCAGATCGAGAAAGCGACTATTTACGCTGCGGATCTCAATCGCAAGAGTGCCATGATCGGTTTCGGCCTTGGCCGTACCGAAGGCGGTCATGCTGCGTATCATGATCGGGATATCCTGAATGTAATGCGAGGCGTTCGGGTGCGACGGCTCTACATTGTACGGCTCACATGAGAGAATCTCTCATTCATGCAATTTTGGGAGTCATAGTGCCTATCTCCAATACACCGTCTTCACCCACCCACAACGCGCGTGCCGATGGCCGCACGGCCACCCAGCTGCGCCCGGTGAGTATCCAGACGGGCTTTACCCGTTATGCCGAGGGATCGGTGTTGATCACGCTTGGGCACACTCAGGTGCTGTGTAACGCCAGCGTGCTCGATAAAGTACCGCCTTTTCTGAAGGGGGCCGGCAGGGGCTGGGTGACCGCCGAGTACGGGATGCTGCCGCGCTCCACCCACACGCGCTCCGACCGTGAAGCGGCAAGGGGCAAACAAAGCGGCCGCACGCAAGAAATTCAGAGGCTGATCGGGCGTAGCCTGCGGGCCGTATTTGACTTGGAGGCTTTGGGCGAGCGCACTCTGCATCTGGATTGCGACGTCATCCAGGCCGATGGAGGCACACGCTGCGCCAGCATCACGGGAGCATGGGTGGCTGCCGCGTTGGCGGTGCGTCGACTGATGCAGGACGGCAGCCTGACCACGAACCCGGTGTTGGATCATGTAGCGGCGGTATCGGTGGGTTTGGTGGGTGAGACCTGCCTGCTCGATCTGGATTACACCGAAGATTCAAGTTGCGGCGCCGATGTGAATGTGGTGATGACGGGCGCAGGTAATCTGGTGGAGGTCCAGGGAACGGCGGAAGGCCAGACGTTTGGTCGCCGCACCCTGAACGAGCTGCTTGACCTGGCTGAGGCTGGAATCGCTCAGCTGGTGGAAGAACAGAAACGCGCCCTGGGTACGTTGTAACCAGGGCGCTTTAGATCGCGTTCAGGCGTTAGGGCGCATAAAGGCATCGACGCGCTCGCTATCGGCAATGGACCACACCTGAGCGATGAGCCTGCGCACAGCGTCTTCATCGGCCGCATTGCGGTACGTGCCTAGTCGCAGCGCCTTGTCTTCGATTTCAGGGCGGCTCAGGGTGTTCCCGGGGTCGCCCTTGGGCTCATCGACACGTGCACTCAGGCAGCGCCCGTCTCGTGTGTAGACGCTTACCTTCCCAATCCAGCGTAAAGGGTAGGCGGCGTCCACTTCCTCATCGAGCTCCATTGAGACACGGTCACGGAATGCGGCAACGTCGTCCGCCCCCAGGGCTGCATCGAATTCTGCGAGGCCGGCACGCCCATGTAGGGCAATCAGAGCCAGGACGGTACCCATACTGAATTTGGATTGATGAACGGTGGTGGGGTTCACCACCGGGCCCAGGACGTCTAGCGCACCCTGATGCACATGGGTGACCACGCGATCGATGTCATCGACGCTCAGCTTGTTATCTTGAATGGCCTTCAGGAGCGCATCCGCAGCCGGGTGGGTGTGTCGACAGGATGCATGAAATTTGAAGGAGGTTTCCAGCACTGTCCAGCGACTGCCCAGTCCGTCGACTAAACGGCTAGGATCGGAATCGGTAGACATGCCTGCGCCCATGCCTTGTGAACCCTCGAGAATATGGCGTGCGCCGGTAAAGCCGTCGTGCGCCAGCCAGGCCGCCATCAGGCCGTTGGCGGCCGCCCGGGCGGTATGCAGCTGCTTGGAGTCAGCGGCGTCTTTGAGGAATTCCCACAGGCCTGCCGCCTGTGTACCGGCAGACCCCAGCGCATGCAGCATTTGTTCGCTGTCCAGCCGCAATAGATTCCCTACCGCTGCCGCTGCGGCAAGCGTGCCCGCGGTGCCGGTAGTATGAAAAACTCGATAATGGGAGCGGCCCAGAAATTCACCCACGCGGATGCCGACCTCGTAGCCGGCGACACAGGCAGTCAACAGTTCGATGCCGGAACGGCCCAATGCCTGCGCAACGGCAATAGCCGGTGGAAATATCACTGCCGCGGGATGAAACACCGCGCCGTTGTGGACGTCATCTTGTTCGACCATGTGGGCGGCCGCCGCATTGACCATCGCTGCGAAGGCGGGAGAGGTGGCGCGACCGGTAACCAGGTTTTCGCTGGGCCCGCTGGTGGGCCCCATGGCGTCGGCATAAGCGGCAATGCTGCGCACGGCGCGTGCGCTTGAGCCGGCCAATACGGATGCCAGGCAATCCAGCATGAGGTCTTCGGTGCGCCGTAGCACGGCTTCAGGGATGGCGTCGTGATGCAGCGAGGCTGCGAAATCCGCCAGCATCGCGCTGGGGTGGTTCGGGAGGTTCATGATGCTTTGTTCCGGTTCATTACAATAGTGGAGTCCCCATATCGACATTACTTTGCCCGATGTCCCCGTACCTGCCAATTCCTGCTTTCTGAAGCGGGTCTTTGGGGTTTTCAAAGAGACTGCCCAATGACGACGCATTTCGATTTCACGGACCTCCAGCTTGTGGTGAACGTGGCAGCGGCACAAAGCATGACCAAAGGTGCCGAGCGCAGCTATCTTTCCTTGCCTGCTGCTAGCGGGCGAGTAAAGAATCTGGAACAGCGTCTGGGTACCAGCATCTTCTACCGCAGTAGCCAGGGGGTGACGCTGACGCCCGCCGGTGAGGCTTTCCTGCGCCACGCCCGCATTGTCATGCGGCAGCTGGAACATCTGCGCGGCGATATGCAGGGGTTTGCCAGCGGCATAAAAGGTCTTGTGAAGGTCTTTGCCAACACCACTGCCATGAATGAGTTCATGCCCAATATTCTGGCGCGGTATCTGGCGGCGCATGCAGACGTGAATATCGAGCTGCGTGAACGGCTCAGTCACCAGGTCATCAAAGCGGTGCTCGATGGGGCTGCAGACATCGGCATTACGGCAGCGCCTGCGCGAGACTGCGGTTTACAATTTCTGCCATACCGAAGTGATGAGTTGGTACTGGTGACGCGCGCCGATCACCCACTTGCCGTACATGCAAGTGTCGATTTCGAGGACACGCTGGGACACGATTTTGTCGGCCTGGCTGAAAGCAGCGCCATTCATGCATTTCTGCTGCAGGCTGCAGAAGAGCTTGGCCGGGCGCTGCGTTTTCGAGTGGAAGTCAGCAATTTCGAGGCGGCCTGCCGCATGATTGCAGCCGGCGTAGGGTTGGGCGTCATTCCCCGCACAGCGGCCGTGCGCTATGTGCAGGACTTGCCCATTCATATTATTGATCTTAAGAACTCGTGGGCTTTGCGGCGTCTGCATATTTGTGTTCGAGAGCTGGATCGCCTGCCTGTATTTGCCCAGAACCTGGTGCAGCTGATGCTGGAAGATGCCAGCGAGGCAGGCGGCGGGATTGAAACCGCGGCCGCCCCGGCGCACACTGAAACCGGAGAAAACACATGAACATAGAGACTCAGCGCGAGGTTGTGCTTGCATCCAGCAATGCAGGCAAGCTGCGCGAGTTCTCGGCCATCTTGCAGGCGGCGGGTGTCCGCATGGTTGCGCAGAGCGAGCTAGGGGTGCCTGAAGCCGAAGAGCCACACTTAACCTTCGTGGAAAACGCGCTTGCCAAGGCGCGTCATGCCAGTATGCATACGGGGCGTCCGGCACTGGCGGACGACTCGGGGCTGTGTGTGCCCGCCCTCGGTGGTGCACCCGGGGTCTATTCCGCGCGTTATGCCAGCATGGGCGGCGGCGAAAAATCGGACCTGGCCAATAACATGCGCTTGGTGAGTCATCTGCAGCGTGTGAAGGATCGGCGCGCCTTTTATGTGGCCGTCCTTGTATATATGGAGGGGCCCGAAGATCCATGTCCGTTGGTGGCCGAAGGTCGCTGGCAGGGCGAGATCGTCATGACGCCCCGCGGTGAAAACGGCTTCGGCTACGACCCACACTTCTGGCTGCCCGAACACAACTGCACGGTCGCCGAGCTCGATCCTGCAGAAAAAAATCGCAGTAGCCATCGTGCACGCGCCTTGGCGCGGCTTCTTGAGCAACTGCGCGATGTTGGGGCGGGGGCATGAGCACTGATTCCGATGATTCTCCTGTGGGTCGCCGCGCGATAGCGGCGGGCAACGCCTCCGCGGCGATTGAACGGCCCCGTGTACGTCCGGCAGCGGGACACGGCTTGGGCAGCCGGCCCCTGCCTCCTTTGTCGCTCTATGTACATGTGCCCTGGTGCGTGCGCAAATGCCCGTACTGCGACTTTAATTCTCACCAGGCAGTTGGCGAGCTTCCCGAAGACGATTATCTTGCGGCCTTGCAAGCCGATCTGGAACAGGCGCTTCCGCTGATTTGGGGGCGGCAGGTCATTTCTGTATTCATTGGTGGCGGCACGCCCAGCTTGCTGTCAGCGAAGGCCGTCGACACCATGCTGACGTCGTTTCGTGCCTGCCTGAATCTGTTGCCCGACGCTGAAGTCACGTTGGAAGCCAATCCGGGCACGGCTGAGGCGGGGCGCTTCCTTGATTACGCTGCCAGTGGGGTCACACGCCTGTCCCTGGGCGTTCAGAGTTTTAATGATCAAGCCTTGCAAGCCCTGGGCCGGATTCATGATGCGCGGCAGGCGCGGGCGGCAATCGACATGGCGCAAAAGGCGGTCGATCACGTAAATCTCGACTTGATGTATGCCTTACCAGGGCAGACTCTAGAGGGCTGTCGTGAAGACCTGCAGGCCGCCATGTCTTTCCAGACGGGACATCTGTCGCTGTACCACCTTACTCTGGAACCCAACACGGTTTTTGCGAAGTATCCTCCACCGCTGCCCGATGACGATCTAGCTGCGGCCATGCATGAGTACATCATTGAGGCCACGGCAGCACAGGGCTGGCAGCAATACGAGGTGTCGGCCTATGCCCGTCCAGGGCATCGCTGCCTGCACAATCAGAACTATTGGACGTTCGGCGACTATCTGGGTCTGGGGCCGGGAGCGCATGGCAAGCTTTCTTTTCACGATCGCATCTTGCGTCAGGCACGCCATCGTAACCCCCAAAGTTGGATAGAGCGTAGCCTGCGTCGAGACGGCAGTCAGATTGCCGAAGAGCGTACGCTTGTTCCGCAGGAACTACCGTTTGAGTTCATGCTGAATGCTTTGCGTTTACGAGACGGAGTGGACGCCGGGCTATTTACCGCCCATACGGGCTTAGGCATTACGGCGATCCTGCCGGTTCTGAAAAGCCTGGAGGAAAGAGGGCTGCTCAGCTTGCAGGCTGGCCGATTGCGGGCGACGGACCTGGGGTGGCGCTATCTGAACGACGTGATGGAAGAGTTTCTTGATTAAGGCGCGGCGAGGCGACGTCGTTGCACTAAAATAGGCACCATGATGGTGCCCAATGCACCATCATGGTGAGCAGGCATCATGCGAACGCACCGCGGGCAGCATAAAAACGCCGTGAGAAGTGGCATGGTCATTGCGTGTAGTTCTACGTCCCTTTAAGCAACCTGGTCAGGAGCCTATATGTCCGCCCCCGAAGATGTCATCCAAATGATTGCCGACAGCGAAGTCGCCTTCGTCGATTTCCGCTTTACCGATACCCTGGGTAAAGAGCATCATTTGACGGTCCCTGCTCACACCGTCGACGAAGAAAAGCTTGAGAACGGCGTGATGTTCGACGGATCCTCCATTGCAGGATGGAAGGGTATCGAAGCGTCAGACATGCTATTGGTCCCGGACTCTGCCACCGCCCGGCTTGACCCGTTCCGCGAAGAAACCACGCTGATACTGACTTGCGATGTGCTGGAGCCTTCAGACATGAAGGGCTACGATCGCGACCCGCGCTCCATTGCAAAACGCGCCGAAGCCTATCTCAAATCCAGTGGCCTGGGTGATACGGCCTATTTTGGTCCCGAACCCGAATTCTTTGTGTTCGACGGAGTCAGCTGGGATGACGGTGCTTCGGGCTGCTTTGTCAAGATTCATTCCGAAGAAGGGTGCTGGTCGCGCGGTATGGATATGAATGGTGCCAACATGGGGCACCGTCCGGGCGTCAAAGGGGGCTATGTTCCCGTTTCGCCTATCGACAGCTTCGCCGACATGCGCTCGGAGATGTGTCTGCTGCTGGAGCAGCAGGGTGTGCCGGTGGAGATCCATCACCATGAAGTGGCCGGCCCCGGCCAGTTGGAAATCGGCACCCGTTTCAGTACGCTGGTGGAACGGGCCGACTGGAACCAGATTCTCAAGTACACCGTGCGTAATGTTGCACATGTGTACGGTAAGACGGCCACTTTTATGCCCAAGCCCATCGTGGGTGATAACGGCTCGGGCATGCACGTCCATCAATCCATTTGGAAGGATGGCCAAAACCTGTTTGCGGGCAATGGCTACGCCGGGCTGTCCGAATTCGCCCTGTACTACATTGGCGGAATCATTAAGCATGCCAAGGCGTTGAACGCTCTCACCAATCCGGCAACCAACTCCTACAAGCGTCTGGTGCCGCATTTTGAAGCTCCCGTAAAGCTGGCTTATTCGGCACGCAATCGCTCCGCATCGATCCGTATTCCGTTTGTCGGCAGCCCCAAGGCCCGCAGGGTGGAAGCCCGTTTCCCGGATCCCATGGCCAACCCCTATCTGGCTTTCGCAGCTCTGTTGATGGCTGGGCTGGACGGTGTGCAGAACAAAATCCATCCGGGTGACCCCGCCGACAAAAACCTCTACGATCTGCCGCCGGAAGAAGATGCACAGATTCCTACGGTCTGCGCATCTCTTGAAGAGGCCGTCAATGCGCTTGATGCCGATCGCGAGTTTCTGACGCGCGGAGGCGTCTTCAGTAATGACATGATCGATGCCTATATTGAACTCAAGAGGGGCGAGATCACGCGTCTGCGCATGACCACCCATCCCGTAGAATTCGACATGTACTACAGCTTGTAACCTTTCAGGGGCGTCATCCCGACGCCCGCCTTCGCACAGGGAATCATCATGACTATCGCCGTCTTTGATCTGCTCTCGACGGCGGTTCTACTGCTTGACGGCGACACCCATATCCAGCATGCCAACGCGGCAGCCGAAGAGCTGTTCGGCTGCTCGCGGCGGCATCTGATCGGCCAGGCAGCCATGAATCTGCTTAGCGAAGGCAGCAGTGTTCAACCCCGATTCAGTGATGCGGTGGCCGGCAAACTGGGCACACTCCATCTACCGTTGCATATCAAGCCACATGGTGAGGCCATTGCGGTAAATGTGGTGATCGTGCCCCTTCGGGGCGAACCCTGGGCTGCGCTCGTTGAATTACGGCCGGTAGAGCAACATGTGTTGCTGGATCGGCACCAGCAGCTTGGCAAGGAGCTGGCTGCCCAGCGTGAAACGCTGCGCAACCTGGCGCATGAAGTCAAGAATCCGTTGGGGGGAATTCGCGCGGCGGCACAATTGCTTGAATGCGAGCTGGACGAACAAAGCCTGTGCGAATACACCGGGGTCATCATTGCAGAAGCAGATCGTCTCGCGCATTTGGTTGACCGTCTCATCGCGCCGCAAGGTGCAAGTCTGCGTAAGGCGCCTTTGAACATACACGAGGTGTGTGAGCGAGCCCGCATGCTGGTGGGGGCGGAATTCGCCGCGCTCAGCATTCAACGCGATTATGACGCGTCACTACCAGAGCTTCAGGGCGACTTCGCCCGCTTGTTGCAGGCCGTGCTGAATATAGCCCGGAACGCAGCCCAGGCCATGACAGAGCGTCCGGGGCCGTTGCCCGCCGAACTGATATTTCGAACGAGGGTAGTGCGGCAGGCCGCCCTCACGCATCATCAGGCCGCCCTGGCTGTGGTGCTGTCGATCATTGATAACGGGCCCGGTGTACCCCCAGAGATCCTTGACAAGGTGTTTCACCCGCTCGTAACAGGGCGTCCCGAGGGAACCGGCCTGGGTCTAAGCATCGCGCAGGAGTTCGTCATCCAGCACGGTGGCGTGCTGGAATGCGACTCACACCCTGGTCGCACTGAATTTCGCATGACCCTGCCACTGGAGCCGACATGAAGACGGTCTGGATTGTGGATGACGACCAAAGCATACGCTGGGTCCTGGAGAAGGCGCTGCAACGCGCAGGCCTGGGTGCTCGCAGTTTTTCCTCCGGAGTCGATATGCTCGAAGCGCTGGAGCACGAACAACCCACGGTATTGGTGAGCGATATCCGCATGCCCGGTGTCGATGGTCTGAGCCTGCTGCGTCGTGTGAAGCAGCTTCACCCCGAGCTGCCGGTCATTATTATGACGGCGTTCACCGATCTGGACAGCACGGTTGGAGCCTTCCAGGAAGGGGCTTTCGACTATCTGGCCAAGCCATTCGATGTCAATGCGGCACTGGGTCTGATACAACGAGCCGGCCAGCGTGATGTGGCAGGCACGGAGCCCGGCGCATCGCCTGAAAATGAATCGCGCGGGCGCAGGCGTGTCATGCTGCATTCGGTGGCGCCCGCCATGCAAGAAGTATTTCGGGCTATGGGCCGACTTGCGGCTTCCAATGCTACGGTGTTGATTACCGGCGAATCGGGCACCGGCAAGGAGCTGATTGCCAGAGCCCTGCACGAACATGGCAGCCGTGCTGCGATGCCCTTTGTTGCTTTGAACGCGGCCGCCATTCCCAAAGAGCTGCTCGAGGCCGAGCTCTTTGGGCACGAACGCGGGGCATTTACTGGGGCAACTCAGAGCCGACGTGGGCGTTTTGAAGAAGCGCGTGGCGGCACTTTGTTCCTGGATGAAATCGGGGATATGCCGTTTGAGCTGCAAACACGATTGTTGCGGGTTCTGGCTGACGGCACCTTCTATCGCGTAGGTGGCTCACAGGCCATTCGGGCAGATGTGCGCATCATTACCGCCACCCATCAACCACTGGAACAACGCGTGCAGGAAGGGCGCTTCCGCGAAGATCTCTTCCATCGGCTGAATGTCATCCGGCTGCGGTTGCCGCCACTGCGCGAACGCAAACAGGACATTCCTGAGCTCGCGCGCCTGTTTTTACAGAACAGTGCGTCGGAACTCAATGTCGCGCCCCGTGAATTGACGTCAGAAGCGCTGGCCGCGTTGATGGAGTTCGACTATCCCGGAAACATCCGACAGCTCGAGAACTTCTGTCAGTGGCTGACGGTCATGTCGTCCAGCCGTCGGGTTGAGCGCAAGGATCTGCCGCCGGAACTGCTTGCAGGTTCGTCGGGCCAAGGGGGGGTGGACACAGCTCACGGCTCCGCCGGTCCGGCGCAAAGTACGGAGCAGGCATTGCAGGCCGGCGCATCCGACTGGCGTGAAGCGCTCAAGTATGAAGTACTACAGCGCTTAGAGCGCAATGAACCTGCGGTGATGGCGACACTGACGCGCAGTTTCGAGCAAATATTGATTTCCGCAGCGCTGGAGCATTCGGGCGGCCGGCGGATAGAAGCGGCACAACGGCTAGGGATCGGTCGCAATACGCTGACACGCAAATGCGCATCGCTGGGTATAGGCGAGGGCGGGGCGTAAAGCGAGGCGAGCGCCCAGACTCTTACTCTGCAGCCAGACCGCGGTTGTAGGCCTGAGCGCGTTGTGCCATGAGAACCTCGCGCTTCACGAAGTCCGCCACAAATGGCGTGGCCGGCGCATGATGCAGCACATAAGGGCTGTCCCATTGCACGATTCTGCCGCCGTTCATAACGCCTATGCGATCGGCGATGGCGAAGGCTTCCGCCTGGTTATGAGTCACCAAAAGCGCGGTATGGCCGGTTTTCTTGAGAATATCGCGCACTTCGAATGCAAGTCGCTCACGCGTGTCGACATCCAGGTTGGAGAAGGGCTCGTCCAGCAGTAGTAATTCCGGCTCCGGGGCAAGTGCCCGGGCGAGGGCGACGCGCTGTTGCTGACCGCCGGACAGCTCATGGGGGTAGCGGTGACGTGCGTCGCTCAGGCCGACCAGTTCCAGCAACTCGTTGACCCGTGAGTCCCGACGCGACTTGTCCCAGCGGCGCAGGCCGAAGGCAACGTTGCCTTCCACGTTCAAATGCGGAAACAGTGCGTAATCCTGAAACATCATGCCCACCTGCCGGTCTTGCGGCTCCATGGCTTGGCTGGGCGTGGAAAGTGTGCGTCCACCCAAGCGGATGATGCCCTCACGCAGCGGCTCGAAACCCGCAATGGCTCGCAGGATCGTGGTCTTGCCACAACCCGAGGACCCAAGCAGGCAGCCAATGTGGCCGCGCTGCAGCTCCAGGGTCAGGTCGTTGACCACCGGCACAACCCCTTCCGGGGTGTCGTAGGCCAGAGAAATGTGGTCGAGTTCAAGCAGCTTGGACATCTCTTAGTACACGGGTTTGAGCTGGCTGCGTGCCAGCAGGATCACAGGCAGCAGACCTGCCAGAACAATGGCTAGGGCTGCCACGGCACCTTCTTCATACGTACCGCGCGACGCTTCTGCGTACAGCCAGGTTGCCAGTGTTTCGAAGCCGGCCGGCCGCAACAAGAGCGTGGCAGGCAGCTCTTTCATGGCATCCACGAATACCAGTAAGCCCGCCGCGCCGATTGCAGGCCGCAGCAGGGGTAAGTGCACACGCCGCAAGGTGCCCGCAGGCGACTCGCCAAGCAGGCGTGCTGCCTGTTCCAGTGAAGGGGGGATGCGCGCCAGTCCACTTTCCATGCCACCGACCGAGATGGCCAGAAAGCGGATTACATAGGCGCAGACCAGGGCGCCTACTGAGCCCATGAGCCATAGCGCGGGGTCTGCACCCGACAGACGCGCCCACAAGGTTGAAAGCAGGCTATCGAACGCAATGAGCGGCGTAAGCAGACCGATGGCTAGCACGGTACCGGGAATCGCATAACCCGTAGTGGCGATGCGCGCACATATTCTTGCCAGAGGAGGGTGGTCGGAATGACGGACCACCCGAGCAGCCCAAGCCACCGCCAGGCCGCAGGCCAGGGTGAAGAAGGTGGCAAGCAGAGCGACCTTCAACGTATTCCAGGCACTCGCCAGCAGCTGGTCGGAGACCGCTCCGGTGATGGCAAGATGCTTGAATGTTTCGCTGGCCAGATAAAGAGCCGGCGCGATAAAGCCAATCACCACGGGAGCCCAGCCCAGGGCGGTGGCAACGGCCGCACGCGGGCCGTGTAGCTGACGCGGCTGCATGGGACGGGCGCGCAGATTCGATGCATAGCGCTGGCGCTTGCGACCGCGGCGCTCGAGCATGATCAGTAGGGCGACCATCGCCAGCATTGCCAGGGCGATCTGGGCGGCGCCCGCCAAATCATTACGTGTCACCCAGGTGGTATAGACGGAGACTGTCAAAGTCTGCACGCCGAGGAATTCCGAGGCGCCGATGTCGTTCAGCGCTTCAAGCAACGCCAGGCTCACACCAATTGCAATTGCCGGTCGCGCCATGGGCAGTGCCACGCGCAGAAACACACCACGACCGGACTCCCCCAGGACGCGGGCCGCCTCCATGAGGCTGGCCGCCTGGGTGGCGAACATGATACGGGTGCTGAGATACACATAGGGATAGAGCACGAATCCCAGCAGCACAATGGCGCCCGGCAGTGAGCGAAGATCCGGCAGGCGGAATTGCCGGGGGCTGGTGTAGCCAAGCAATTCACGAATAAATGTCTGTACCGGGCCGATGGGATGCAGGATGTCGAGGTAGGCGAAGGCGACGATATAAGTGGGCACCGCCAGCGGCAGCAGCAGCGCCCACGACAATATGGAACGGCCGGGAAAGCGATAGGCGGTGATCAGCCAGGCGGCACCGACCCCCAAGGCTGTAACCAGCACCGCCACACCGGCTAGTAATAGGCTGGTATTAACAAGCGCCCGAGGCAGAACATGCTCGAACAGGTGGTTCCAGTGCTCAAAGGAGCCGCCGCCCGCATGCCATATCAGCGTAGCAACAGGAGCAAGCACCCCCAAAGCGATCAGCACGGTGGCGACGAGCCATCCCGTGCCCGCTTCTGATGCCAGAAAGTGCTTGAGCCTGCCCTGACTGCGGGCAGGCGAAGGCGCGGCGACGGCAGCGCCGATGCGAGGGGTGTCAGTCGTTGAAGCCAACTTTATCCACCAGTTCGCTGGCTTCCTTGCGGTGTTTAGCGATTTCGGTGAGCGGCAGAGGGTCAATTACCAGGTCGCCGAAACTCGCGACGACGGGGTCCAGTTCCACACCCTCTTTGACGGGATACTCGTAATTGGCTTTGGCATACATGCTCTGGGCCTTGTCAGACACCAGATATTCCAGCAGTTGTACTGCCTGTTCACGATTGGGTGAATGCTTAGCCACCGCAGCACCCGAGATGTTTACGTGAGTACCGCGACTTTTTTCATTGGCAAATGTAGGACGCACCACTTTGATTGCTTCGCCCCATTTATGGGCGTCCGTACCCGGTTCAGCGTTCTTCATACGGCCGACGTAGTACGCATTGGCAATACCGATATCGCAGATACCCCCCAGGATGTCGCGTGCCACATCACGATCTCCGCCTGCCGCTTTGCGACCGAGATTGCTCTTCAGATTGCGCAGCCAGTCCTCGGTGGCCTGCAGCCCGTTATGGGCGATCATGGCAGCAATCAGCGCGGTGTTGTAGGGATGTTGGCCGGAACGAATGCAGACTTTGCCCTTCCAGCGGGGATCGGCGAAAGCCTCGTAGGTGATGGCACCGACATCCAGCTCTTTAGCGACATAAGCCACCCGATCTCGCAGGGAAAGCGTGTACCAGTGATTGTCGGCACCGCGCAGATTCTCAGGAATGGCTTCGCGCAGCACTTCCGAATCGACCGGCTGGGTGACGCCGGCCTCGACCAGGTCCAGCAGGTTGCCGATATCTACCGTCATCAGGACGTCGGCGGGCGACTTGTCTCCTTCCGCCTTGACGCGCTCTATCAGCCCGTCCTTGACGAACACCGTGGTAACCTTGACGCCCGTATCTTTAGTGAACTCGTCGAGCAGCGGTTGAATGAGCCGGGGTTCACGGGTGGTATAGAGGTTGACCTCTTGGGCCGATGCCCCGAAAGTCATGCCGGAGAGCAGTATGGCTCCCGCCAGCAGGGTAGTGCGAAACAGTTGGCGCCGTCCTGGCTGATTCTGCATGGGTCCTCTCCTGAGAGATGCAAATATGGGTGAGCGACGGCCAAGAAGCCGCGGCACGCAAATTATAGAATAATAATGATTCTCAAGTAGAATCGTATACCGGATCTGCATCAAGAGGGGCGCGCTTGTTTGCGCTTTATTTGATCCAGCTTAAGAAAATGTCGGTCATCAAGGCCGATTTGAGGGCGACTGTGGCTTATAGTCCATGCTGTCTACCCTCGCCAATCTTCTTTCAAATAGGCTCATGGCAGCTTTTAATACTGAAAAAGTTCTGAGCGTGCATCACTGGAATGACACGCTTTTCTCCTTCACGACCACGCGCGATCCCGCTTTGCGTTTCACCAATGGCCACTTTGTGATGCTCGGCCTGGAAGTCGCGGGTAAACCGCTGATGCGCGCTTACAGCATCGCGAGCGCAAATTACGAAGAACAGCTGGAGTTCCTCAGCATCAAGGTGCCGGATGGCCCTCTGACGTCCCGGCTGCAACATTTGCAGGTTGGTGACAGCGTGCTCGTAAGCCGTAAGCCGGTCGGTACACTGATCGTCGATGACCTCCTGCCTGGAAAAAATCTTTACCTGTTCGCCACCGGTACCGGGCTCGCTCCTTTCATGAGCATCATCAAGGATCCCGACGTCTACGAGCGCTTCGAGAAGGTCATTCTCATTCATGGCGTCCGCTACAAGAGCGAGCTTGCGTATCACGACTACATCCAAAATGAATTGCCGGCGAACGAATACTTCGGTGAGATGGTGCGTGAAAAGCTCATCTACTACCCCACAGTGACTCGGGAGCCCTTCCGCAACGAAGGCCGGATCACTCAGCTGGTGGAAACGGGTAAGTTGTTTGAAGACATTGGTCTGCCTCCTCTCAACCCCGAAACCGATAGGGCAATGATTTGCGGTAGCCCCGCCATGCTGGCCGATGTCTCGGGCATGCTCGATAAGCGCGGATTCAAGGTGTCTGCCGGGGTCGGCCAGCCGGGCGACTATGTCATTGAGCGAGCTTTTGTCGAGAAGTAACTCCCCCACTTGTTGGTTCTGGCTATAGCCGCGTACACTTCGATAGAAGTCGTCAACAACACGGGGAAGAACCCATATGGCAAAGGAAATCATTCATACAGACGCTGCACCGGCGGCGGTAGGCCCTTATTCGCAAGCGGTAGCGGCCACCGGCGGGCGTACGGTATATCTGTCCGGGCAGATCGGGCTGGAACCCGCTACCGGAGAATTGGTGTCGGAAAACTTCGAAGGCCAGGTGCGTCAAGCGTTCGCAAACCTGAAAGCGGTCATCGAAGCGGCGGGGGGCAGCCTTGACAGCATCGTCAAGCTTAATTTGTTCCTGACCGATCTGAGCAAGTTCGGCAGTGTGAACGCCATCATGGCCGACATCATTCCCCAGCCATATCCTGCACGCTCCACCATTGGAGTGGCGAGTCTGCCCAAGGGCGCGCAGTTCGAAGTCGAAGCCATTATCGTCGTCTGACCTGCGCGGCGCGGGCCACGTCCATGTCCCAGGCTTCCGCCAAACAGCCCGGCAGGGCCGCTTCCGGTGCCGGCCAGCTGGAGCGCAAGCTCCAGCGGCTGGGGCTGCATGAGCCGGCTGATTTCGTTGTCCACCTCCCCATTCGATACGAAGACGAAACTCGCATCGTTCCGATCGGGCAGGCCGTGCCTGGGCGCACGGTACAGGTCGAGGGTGAAGTGGTGTATAGCGAAGTCCAGCTCAGGCCACGCCGTCAGTTGGTGGCTGCGATCGGCGATGGCACGGGGCGGCTCTACCTTCGCTGGCTACATTTCTATCCTAACCAGAGGCGCCAGGTCGAGGCGGGGAACCGCATTCGTGTTCGGGGCGAGGTGCGGCAGGGTTTCAGCGGTCCGGAAATCGTTCACCCTCGTGTCACTAAAGCCGGAGAACCCCTGCCCGATGCCTTGACACCGGTCTACCCCACCACGGAAGGTCTGTCTCAGCCGGTATTGCGCCGACGGGTGCAGCAGGCGTTGCAGCAGGCCGACCTTTCTGAATCGCTGCCGCAGTCTCTATGCGAGTCCCTGAGCCTGCCCACGTTTGAGCAAGCGATTCGTACGCTGCACGCGCCGCCGGCGGGGCTGTCCGTACAGGATCTCGTTGAGCGGGGGCACCCGGCATGGCGCCGGATCAAATTCGATGAATTGCTCGCTCAACAATTGGCTCTTGCCCTTGCGCGACGTCAGCGCAGGGCGCAACGGGCGCAACCCCTTGCTGCCGCCGATGCCGAGTTGCTGCATCGGCTGCGCGCCAGCCTACCGTTTACGCTGACCGCGGCCCAGGAAAAGGTAATCGCCGAAATTTCGGCGGATCTGGCCCGCAATTACCCCATGCATCGCCTTCTTCAAGGGGACGTCGGCAGCGGAAAAACCATAGTGGCCGCGTTCGCAGCCGCTCAGGCGATTGCGAGCGGCCGGCAGGTCGCCATCATGGCACCCACCGAAATTCTGGCTGAGCAGCATTTCAGTAAGCTTGCCGGTTGGCTGCTGCCGCTGGGGCTGCGGGTGGAATGGCTTACCGGCAGTCTCACCCCCAAGCAACGTCGGTTGGCACTTGAGGCCGTCGGCTCGGGGCAGGCCGATCTGGTCATCGGCACCCAGGCGCTTATTCAGGACAAAGTCCAGTTTTCCAGGCTTGGGCTCGTTATTCTCGACGAACAGCACCGCTTTGGCGTGGCGCAGCGGCTGGAACTCAATCGCAAAGGCGACGAACCCGAATTGGTGGGGAATCCGCGCATGCCACATCAGCTCAACATGAGCGCGACGCCTATCCCCCGCACGCTGGCAATGACCTTTTTCGCTGACTTAGACGTCTCGGTGATAGACGAGCTGCCGCCAGGGCGTAGCCCGGTCATCACTAAGCTGGTTTCCGAGGCGCGTCGTGAAGAAGTCCTCTCTCTCGTGCATCGTGAAATATGCGAAGGGCGTCAGGCTTACTGGGTATGTCCGCTGGTGGAAGAAAGCGAAGCCCTGCAGCTACAGACGGCGGTTGATACACATGCCGCCTTGAGCAGTGCTTTCCCGGACATGTCGGTCGGCTTGATGCATGGCCGTATGCCGACGGCAGAAAAGCAGCAGGTGATGGACGCTTTTCGTAAGGGGGAGGTCAAGCTTCTGGTGGCCACCACCGTGATTGAGGTGGGGGTAGACGTCCCTAATGCCTGTTTGATGATTATTGAGCATGCAGAGCGCTTCGGCCTGGCCCAATTGCATCAGCTGCGTGGGCGAGTGGGTCGAGGCAGCAAGCAATCAGTGTGTGTGCTGATGTACCAAGGGCCATTGAGCGCAATTGCACGGGAGCGGCTGAAAGCCATGTACGAAACCACGGATGGTTTCGAGATTGCACGCCGTGACCTCGAACTGCGCGGCCCAGGCGAATTCCTGGGTATGCGTCAATCCGGGCAGGAATTGCTGCGCTATGCCGACCTGCAGGCTGACACTACCATTGTGGAGCAGGCGCGCGATGCGGCGGCTGTTCTGATGCGTGACCACCCCGACCACGTCCGCCGGCATCTGCAACGCTGGATGCGGGGCAGGCAGGACTTGCTAAGGAGCTGACTCGCCCCTTGCGGGGAGTGTCATGCCAGGAATTCACCATGACTCTTACGGAACTCAAATACATTGTTGCAGTCGCCAGGGAACGCCATTTCGGGCGTGCAGCCGAGGCCTGCTACGTCAGTCAGCCTACGCTGTCTGTGGCGATTCGCAAGCTCGAAGACGAGCTGGGCGTGGTGCTCTTCGAACGGGGCGGCAGTGAAATCGGTGTTACGGATGTGGGCCTGCGTGTGGTCGCACAGGCTCAGAAGGTGCTGGAAGAGGCCGCTCTAATTAAAGAAATTGCGCGTCAGGGTGAAGATCCGCTGGCCGGGCCATTAAGGGTGGGTATCATCTATACCATTGCTCCTTATCTGCTGCCCCGCCTGGTACCCACCCAGGTTGAACAGACTCCGCAGATGCCCTTGGTGCTGCAGGAGAACTACACGACGCGGTTGCTGGAGCTGCTGCGACAGGGTGAATTGGATTGCGCAATTGCTGCGCTGCCCATACCGGATTCGGGTTTGGCGATAGAGCCTTTATACGACGAACCGTTTGTAGTGGCGGTGCCGGCAAACCATCCCTGGGCCGAACGCGACAGTATCCACCCGGATGAGCTCAAGACCGAGACCATGCTGCTGCTGGGCACCGGCCATTGTTTCCGCGATCAAGTACTGGAAGTTTGCCCGGAGTTCGCACGCTACTCCGAATCCAGCGAAGGTATTCAGCGTAGCTTCGAGGGCTCTTCACTAGAAACCATCAGGCATATGGTAGCGGCGGGCATCGGCGTGACGGTGATGCCGGCGAGCTCGCTGACTGTGACAGGGGCTTCCAATGATGCTGAAGGGCGCCTGCTGCGTTACATACCATTTGATGAACCGGTACCCGACCGTCGTGTGGTACTGATCTGGCGCAAGAGTTTCCCACGACCGGCCGCCATCCGTGCTCTGGCGACGAGCATACGGGATTGCGCCTTGCCGGGAGTGCTTTACCTCTCCGAATCCGAAAGCGCTTAATTGATGCTGGGGTTTACCCCCAATAGCAGGACCTCATAACGCTTCACGCGTCGTCGCCGGTGTATGCTAAGCGGCAAACTTTCGGGAGGATTTATGAAAGCAAAATTCACACCCCTAGCGGCAGCGCTGGGCCTGGTTGCCGGTATGTTGGTATCGACCGGCGCACACGCAAACGACACCATCAAAATCGCCATCGCCGGGCCGTTTACGGGTGCGGTGACGCAATACGGCGCCATGGTGAAAGAAGGTGTAGATACCGCAGTCGAGATGATCAACGCCTCCGGCGGTGTGCTCGGCAAGCAATTGGAAACCGTCATCATGGACGACTCCTGCGAACCCAAGCAGGGGCCGGTCGTCGCCAACCGCGTCGTGAACGACGGCATCCACTATGTCGTGGGGCACGTATGCTCCGGCGCTACCATCGCCGCCACCAATATCTACGATAGCGAAGGTGTGCTGATGATATCGCCGTCTGCAACGGCGCCTGCCGTGACCGACGGTAAGAACTACGAAATGATCTTCCGCACCATTGGGCGCGATGATCAACAAGGTCCGGCAGCGGCACAGTTCATTATCAACACCATCAAACCCCAAGCCGTAGCCGTTCTTCACGACAAGCAGTCCTACGGCCAGGGGATCGCAGCGGCAGTGCGCGACGAACTGGAAAAGGCCGGCGTCAAGGTCACCATGTTTGAAGGCATTAACGCGGGCGACAGCGATTATTCCGCCGTCATCACCAAGATCCGCAGCAGTGGTGCCGATTTCGTCTACTACGGCGGCTATCATCCTGAAATGGGTCTCTTGCTGCGTCAAGGTTCCGAACAAGGCCTGAAAGCCAAGTTCATGGGGCCTGAAGGTGTAGGCAACCCCGACATCAATGCCATAGCCGGTGCAGCCGTAGACGGCATGCTGGTGACTCTGCCCGCCGACTTCACGCAAGATCCGGCCAACGCAGACGTGGTCAAGGCCTTCGAAGACAAGAAGCGCAATGCCGGCGGGGCGTTTCAGCTCACGGCGTTTTCAGCCACCACGGCAATTGCGGAAGGCATCAAGGGGGTGGGTGAAGACGACCCTGTGAAGGTGGCGGAATGGCTGCGGGCCAACAAGGTCAGCACACCAATCGGCGAACTCACATGGGATGACCAGGGCGACCTGGAAGAGTTCCGCTTTGATGTCTTCACCTGGAAACAGGACGGCAGCAAAGAAGTCTATAAGCAATAAGCGTATTGACCCACGGGCGGCGTAGGCCCGGCCCGTGTGGCCATGCCACAAAAATTACGGCCCCGGCGTGATTCGGGGCCGTAATGCTTTAGGCGATACAACGGCGCATCACCAGCTTAGTCTTCGATCCGCTTGCCGGTCTTCAAATCGAACCAGTGCAAAGGGTGTAGCCCGTCATCACCCACTTGGATGGTTTCCCCCACCTGCAAAGGGTTCTTGCGCGTTTCGTTTACCGGGCAGCGCACCACGATCGCCGTGTCGCCGTGGCGGCCGTGCACAAGTTGCTCAGAACCCAGCACCTCAATCATCTCCACTTCCATTGGTATGCCCGGCGTGTGCAGCCGCATGTGCTCGGGCCGCATACCCAGGTAGCATTCGCGGTCTTCAATACTGGCTGGAACGAGGCGCCCTGGTATATCGAGCCCGACCCCTTTCTCGTCCCGCACCCGTCTGAGCGTATCTACCCTGACCGGAATAAGGTTCATGGGTGGGGAGCCGATGAAGGCGGCCACAAATGTGCTGGCCGGTTTTTCGAACACCTGGGCCGGCGTACCGATCTGTTCCGCCACACCTCTGTTCATGACTATCATGCGCTGAGCCAGGGTCATGGCTTCGACCTGATCGTGCGTAACATAGAGGCTGGTGGTTTCTAAGCGTCGATGAAGCTTTTGAATTTCCAGGCGCATCTGCACGCGCAGCTTGGCATCGAGATTGGACAGGGGTTCGTCAAACAGAAAGACCTTCGGTTCACGAACAATGGCGCGACCCATCGCTACGCGCTGGCGCTGCCCCCCTGACAGTTGGCGCGGCCGGCGCTCCAAAAGGTGACTCAATTCCAGAATCTCAGCCGCCGCGTCAACGCGCTCACGCACTTCGCCTTTAGATAGCCCCCGTATCTTCAGCCCGTACGCCATATTCTCGTAGACCGACATATGGGGGTAGAGCGCATAGTTCTGGAAGACCATGGCGATGTCGCGTTCAGCCGGCTCAAGATGGTTAACGACCTTGCCATCGATCTCGATTTCGCCTTCAGTAATGGACTCCAGCCCCGCCACCATACGCATCAGCGTCGACTTGCCGCAGCCGGACGGCCCGACAATGACAATGAACTCGCCATCTTTCACTTCCAGGTCGAGCCCGTGAATGACGGCTACATTGCCGGGGTAGGTTTTCTTGACGTTCTTAAAACTCAGGGTTGCCATAGTTGTCTCACGCTTTCAGCGCGGCTCTCATTTTTCGGAGTCTATCAGTCCCTTTACGAACCATTTCTGCATCAGCAAGACGACCAAAGCCGGCGGCAGCATAGCCAGCAGAGCAGTCGCCATGACCAGGTTCCAGTCGGTTACGGCGTCGCCGCCGGAAATCATGCGTTTGATGCCTACGACGATGGGATACATGTCTTCGCTGGTCGTCATGATGAGGGGCCATAGATACTGGTTCCAGCCATAGATAAACTGAATGACGAACAGAGCTGCGATACTGGTTTTGGAAAGCGGCAGAAGGATGTCTTTAAAAAACCGCATGGGGCCGGCCCCATCGATGCGCGCTGCCTCAACCAGCTCGTCAGGAACCGTCAGAAAGAACTGCCGGAATAAGAAAGTGGCTGTGGCAGACGCAATAAGCGGCAGTGTCAGGCCCGCGTAGCTGTTGAGCATGCCAAGGTTCGCTACGACCTCGTAGGTGGAAGTAATACGGACTTCGACCGGCAGCATGAGCGTGACGAAAATCATCCAGAAAAAGAACATTCGTAGTCGAAAGCGGAAATAAACCACCGCAAAGGCCGACAACATGGAAATGATGATCTTGCCCACGGCGATCACCAGGGCCATGACGGAACTTACCCACATCATCCGCGCAACGTCGGGGCTGCCGCCGGTCCCGGTCAGAACGGCCTTGTAGTTGTTGAAGAACTGATTTCCCGGCAACAAAGACATGGGCGCTTGCGCCACTTCTTGTGCAGTCTGCGTGGACGCGATCAGGGCGACATAGAGCGGAAACGCAATGACCGCCACTCCGAGCAGCAAAATCAAGTGGGAAAGAATGTCGAGCAGGGGACGCCGTTCAATCATTGCATAGGCCTCACAGGTCAATTAGTAATTGACCTTCCGGTCGATATAGCGGAACTGCACGACAGTCAGCGCCACCACGATAAGCATCAGAATCACCGATTGTGCCGCGGACGAGCCGATATCCAGGCCTTTGAAGCCGGTTGTATAGACTCTGTAGACCAGGATGGAGGTCGAAGTGCCCGGCCCACCTTGCGTCATGATGTCGATGATGGCAAAGGTGTCGAAAAAGGCGTAAATGACATTCACCACCAGAAGAAAGAAGGTGGTGGGGGAAAGTAGGGGAAAGACGATTGTCCAGAAGCGGCGAAATGGGCTGGCTCCATCAATGGCTGCGGCCTCTAACAGCGACTGGGGAATGGCCTGCAAGCCGGCCAGGAAAAAAATGAAGTTGTACGAAATCTGCTTCCAGACAGATGCCAGCACCACCAGTGCCATGGCATCATCGGCGCTCAGGCGAGGGTTCCACGCGAGCCCCGCTTCCATCAGGTAGACAGCCAAGATTCCTACAGACGGCGAGAACATGAACAGCCACAGAACACCCGCCACGGCCGTTGCTACAGCGTAAGGCCAGATAAGCAGGTTACGGTAGAAGCCTGCTGCGCGCACCACCCGGTTGGCCATTACTGCTAGCAGCAGCGACACACCTAAGCCCAATACTGCGACTAAAGCCGAAAAAATCGCTGTGACTTTAAAAGAATTGAGATATTCGCGCTCGCTCAGTAGTTCGCGGAAATTCTCGAGGCCCACGAAGGTGGAGGACAGACCAAAGGGGTCTTCCAGATGGAATGCCTGCCATAAGGCCTGACCTGCCGGAAGAAAAAAGAAAATAATGGTGATCGCCAGTTGAGGCGCCACCAACAGATAGGGCAGGGTTTTGTGGTTGAAAACGACGCGTTTTTCCATGGCAGGCTCGAGCGAAAATGCACCTGCCGCGATGGCAGGTGCCGCTTCGTTGTTTGAGTGCTGCGCCTGCGGGCGCAGCGGCTCTCAGACTGATTTGGTTTAACGGACGCTGGACTCGAAACGCTTGAGCAGGTCGTTGCCCCGCTCAACCACACGCTTCAGGCCGTCTTCGGCGCTCACTTCGCCGGCGAAGATGCGTTCCATTTCACCGTCAGCAATTTCACGAATCTGTGGCAGGAACCCCAGTCGGACGCCGCGAGAATGTTCGGTTGTGTCGGCATCAAGCTGACGCACTGCAACGTCGGTACCCGGGTTCTTGTCGTAGAAGCCGGACTTCTCGGTGACATCGTAACCGGCTTTAGTCACCGGTACATAGCCTGTTTCCTGATGCCATTTCGCGGCCAGCTCCGGGCTGGAAATGTATTTGAAGAACTGGGTCACACCCTTATAGACCTCGGGTGTCTTATTGGCGAATACCCACAGCGATGCGCCGCCGATGATGGTGTTTTGCGGGGCACCCTCAACATCGTCATGATAGGGAAGGGTGGAGGTGCCGAATTCGAAATTACCGTTGCGAATAATATTGGCTCGTGAGCCGCTGGAACCGGTGAACATGCCGCAGCGGCCCGAAGTAAATAGGGCGTTGGATGCGTCACCGCGGCCGCCATACGTGAACGATCCGTCTTTGGCCATCTGTGCCAGGAAATCGAAATGCTTGACGAAGGCCGGCCCATCCACACTCAGCCGGGCATCCAAGCCGTCAAAGCCGTTATTTTGGGTGGCGTAGGGAACGTTATGCCAGGCGGCGAAGGTTTCCAGTTGGATCCAGGACGGCCAGCCGGTGGTGTAACCGCATTCCAGACCGGCTTCGCGCAGTTTTTTGCCGGCGGCTGCGACTTCCTTCCAAGTTTTCGGGGGGTTGTCAGGATCCAGGCCGGCCTTCTTGAACGCGTCTTTGTTGTAATAGAGCACCGGCGTCGAGCTGTTAAAAGGCATGGAAATCAGTTTGCCCTCGCCCGAGGAGTAATAGCTGGCCACCGCACCTAGAAAGGCGGACGAATCGATGGGGTCGCCCACTTCCTCGGACATTTCCTGTACAGGTTTGATAGCGCCCTTAGCATGCATCATGGTAGCCGTGCCCACTTCGAATACCTGCAGGATATCGGGAGCGTTACCGGCCCGAAAGGCTGCAATGCCGGCGTTCATCGACTCGCCATAGGTGCCCTTGTAAATCGCGTTCACGGTGTAGTCTGACTGGCTCTTATTGAATCCATCCACCAGTTCGTTCACCCGGTCGCCAAGTGCGCCCTCCATGGAATGCCAGAAGGTGATCTCTGTAGCGGCTTGCGCACTTCCCATGCCGGCAAGCAGGCCGGCCAGGGAAAGAGCGAGGATTTTGATTTTCATGGTGACTCTCCTGAGATAAGCGTCGGGTCCGGCACGATTGGCTAGTTGGAAATACCAGTGCGCCGGGGCGATGAAGCTGCAGAAGTCTATGGCATGACTATGACAGGGACGTGACGAGGAACGTCCGAGGCGCTCCAATGTAGCCACATTCGTGAAAGCGCGTCAACGCATCCTCAAAACGAAACGTACAATATCGGCATGAACCACGAACTCACCCTAGCATTCATTGGTGGCGGCAATATGGCCTCGGCCCTGGGCGCCGGCCTTATCGGTAAACGCTGCGGCGCTCACGATGTTCACGTCGTCGATATCAATCCGGAAGTCCTGAAACACTGGGCGGAACAGGGCTGCACGACCGCAACTCAAGCCAATGAGCAGCTGGCAAGCCGTCGTATCTGGTTGCTGGCTGTTAAGCCACAATTCATGAAGGAAACCGTTGCAGGCTTACGGCCCTACCTGCAGCCCGATACGCTGGTGGTGAGCGTCGCCGCCGGCATATCAGCCGAAACACTGGGGCAGTGGTTGGGTACGCCACAGGAACCATGGACACGTCTCGTGCGCTGCATGCCGAATACGCCTGCTCTTATTGCTGCGGGTGCAACCGGGCTCATGGCCGGCAGCGGGGTAAACGATGCCGAGCGTACTCAGGTCGAGACTCTGTTCAAGGCTGTCGGCGAAGTCGTCTGGGTCGAAGACGATCACGCCATCGATGTGGTGACGTCACTTTCAGGTAGTGGCCCCGCCTACGTGTTTCTGTTTCTTGAAGCAATGATCGCCTGCGCCATTGAGCAGGGCATGCAGCCGGCACAGGCCCGGCGGCTGGCAATTGCCACAGTGACCGGCGCGACGCAGCTGGCAGCGCTGTCACATGAAGATCTGGCTACATTGCGCGAGCGCGTCACGTCAAAAGGGGGCACAACGGCTGCAGCGCTACAGGTTTTTGAACAAAAAGACTTCAGCGGCACAGTGCGTAGCGCGATGCTGGCTGCGGCCCGTCGAGCGGCTGAACTGTCTCGGGAATTCTCCTGAAACCTCGAAGGATTTCAAGCTGAAATGGGGCTCGATAGGGCTCCGTTTTAGCACTTCCTAGGGCATACCCGTAGTGACAGCCCACCAAGCCTGCCCGGAGAATATGCGGGCCGCAATCACTACAAGACAGTGCGTTGTGGTAACCATTTCAGTCAGAACATGACGAGTCGCATTGACGATTCATTGGAGACCCGCAGGCATGAAGTCCTTTATCCGAGTGAAACCCCTCGCCCTGGCCTTAGGTGCCTTGGCTTTCGCGGGCAGCGTCTATGCCGATACCATCAAAATCGGCATTCCGCAGCCCATGACCGGTCCCGCCACCCAATACGGTGACCAGATCCAGGCGGGTGCTTTGACCGCCATCGACGCCTTCAATGCCGCAGGTGGTGTCAACGGCAAAAAGCTCGAACCGTTGCTGATCGATGACGGCTGCGAACCCAAGCAGGCCGTCCCCGCCGCCAACCGCGTGGTGAACTCGGGGGCCAAGTTCGCCGTGGCCCACGCCTGCTCCGGCACGACTGTCCCGGCGGTGAACGTCTATGAGAACGAAGGCATTGTGGCCATTACTCCGGGGGCTACATCTCCGCTGGTCACAGACACTATCAAGCCTCACTATTTCTTCCGCACTATCGGGCGGGACGACCAGCAAGGCCCCTTTGCCGCATCGTATATTGCCAGCACGCTGAAGCCGAAGTCCGTCGCCATTCTGCACGACAAGCAAACTTACGGTAGCGGTATTGCTTCACAAGTGCGCGACACACTCAAAGAAGAAGGTGTCGAGGTCATTATGTACGAGGGCATCAACGTCGGCGACAGCGACTACTCCGCCGTCATTACCAAGCTCAAGTCTATGGACCCCGGCCTGATTTACTTTGGCGGCTACCACGCAGAGCTCGGTCTGTTGCTGCGTCAGGCGCGCGAACAAGGCCTCAGCACGCAGTTCATGGGGCCGGAGGGTGTTGCTAATGATGACCTCATTGCTATTGCAGGCCCTGCTTCTGAAGGTCTGCTGGTAACATTGCCGGCCGACTTTACCAAGCTGGCAGGCAACGAGCAGATTCTCGAGCACTTCAAGACCTACGATCGCAACCCGAACGGGGCCTTCAATATGCCGGCTTATGCCGCTGTGCAGATTCTGGTTGAAAGTATCAAGGCCGTGGGCGAAGACCCGGACAAGGTTGCAGACTACATGCACAAGGCCAGCTTCAATACTGCCATCGGCAAGGTCGAATACGATGAAAAGGGCGACCTCAAGGAATTCGAGTTCGCCGTCTATAAGGTGGACGACAAGGGCAATATGAACCAGCTCGAAAAGTAAACCGCTGCAGAGGGAGGCTGGCAACAGCCCCGCAGGCCAGGGCGCTGTCCTGCTGACACTGATCGCAGTGTGGGCCTCGGCAATAGTTTCGGCTATTGCGAGCGGTGTGCAGCGCGGTGAGCCACTCAGGCTCGCTGACGCTCGCGGCGCGGAGGCTTGCGCCGAACCTCCCTGGTGCTCCAGCCGTACGCCGGCTGGGGCCTTTCTTTTTCCTGGTCGGCCACGTTTCGGCGGGCCGATATCGCGGAAGCCTGTTTTATGTCCGAATTCATACCCCAACTATTGCAGCAGCTCTTTAATGGGCTGTCGCTCGGTGCCATTTATGCGCTGATCGCCATTGGCTACACGATGGTCTATGGCATCATCGGAATGATTAACTTCGCGCATGGTGAGATCTACATGATCGGCGCCTATGTGGGGCTGGTCACGCTGTCCGTCATTGGTGTCGGCAGCGGCTTGCCAGTCGCACTCATTATCCTGTTCATGCTTATCGTGGCCATGGCGGTCACAGCCGTTTATGGCTATGCGGTGGAAAAAGTGGCGTACGCGCCGTTGCGTGGCGGTCCTCGTCTGGTGCCGCTGATTTCCGCCATCGGGATGTCCATTTTCTTGCAAAACTGGGTGGCAGTGGGCCAGGGAGCACGCGATATGGCCGTGCCGGCGCTGGTGACCGGCGCAATGCAGCTGGACGTCGGGGGCTACACCATTACAGCTCCGTACTCGCGCATCATGATCATTCTGGTCACGGTGGTGTTGATGGCAATGCTGCATTTGTATATCAAATACTCACGCCTAGGTCGGGCGTCACGTGCGTGTTCGCAAGATCTGCGCATGGCCAATCTTTTGGGCATTGACACCAACAAAATCATATCCTTCACCTTCATTATCGGCGCCATGCTGGCGGCTGTCGGCGGGGTGCTGATTGCTCTGGCCATCGGGAAGCTCAACCCCTTCATTGGTTTCTTGGCCGGTATCAAGGCGTTCACTGCGGCAGTGCTTGGTGGAATCGGCAGTATCCCAGGTGCCATGCTGGGCGGCGTGCTGCTGGGCCTTGCTGAGACATTCGCTGCTGCGTATATCTCCTCGCAATACAAGGATATCGTCGCGTTCAGTCTGCTGGTGCTCATTCTGCTGTTCCGGCCGACGGGGCTTCTCGGTAAACCTGAAGTGGAAAAAGTGTAATGGTCAGCAATATCAAGAATGCCTTTATCGCGGCTCTGATGGCCGGAGTGATCATTACTCCGGTATATGGGCTGCAGATCGTCCGTAGCGGCATGGCGACGCATATCGAACCTGAATGGGATCTCGTACTGCTCGGCATGGGCATCGTATTCGTCTTTCAGGCTTTCATCCGGCCAGCCGTGGCCAAGCTGCTTGGCAAACGCAGCAGCAGCATTCGTATGCCGGTGCTCAACGATAAGGCTCGGCGCGCCTCCATTGCGGTGCTGATTGCCATCGCACTGGTGTGGCCGTTTTTCATGGGTCGCGCGGAAGTCGATATTGCAACCCTGGTGCTTATCTATGTCATGTTAGGCCTGGGTCTGAATATCGTGGTCGGGTTTGCAGGTCTGCTGGACCTCGGTTTTGTAGGGTTCTACGCAGTGGGGGCGTATACCTACGCACTGCTGTATCACTGGGCCGATTGGGGGTTCTGGAGCTCACTGCCCATGGCCGGCATCATGGCCGGCATCTTCGGGTATCTGCTCGGCTTCCCCGTGCTGCGCCTGCGGGGCGACTATCTGGCCATCGTGACGCTGGGATTCGGTGAAATCATCCGTCTGCTGCTGATCAACCTTTATGAGTTCACTGGCGGACCCGACGGTATTTCCGGCATCCCCAAGCCGACGGTGTTCGGCATGCCCATGACACGTCGCGCACCCGAGGGTGAAACCACCTTTCACGACTTCATGGGTTGGCAGTTCGACAATATGGACGTCATCATCTATCTCTATTTGATGGCGCTTGCCCTGGCGTTGATCACACTCTTCGTATCCAACCGGGTTATTCGTATGCCGGTCGGTAGGGCGTGGGAAGCACTGCGCGAAGATGAAATCGCTTGCCGCTCTCTGGGGCTGAATCCCACCAACATCAAGCTGTCGGCCTTTACGATGGGTGCCGTATTTGCGGGATTCGGAGGTGCCTTTTTCGCCGCCCGCCAAGGTCTGGTCAATCCTGAATCGTTCACTTTCCTAGAATCCGCACTGATTCTTGCCATCGTAGTGCTGGGCGGTATGGGTTCACAGGTAGGGGTGATTTTGGCAGCAATCGTGCTTACCGTATTGCCGGAAGTGGCACGTGAGTTCGCCGAGTATCGCATGATGATTTTTGGTCTGGTGATGGTTCTGATGATGATGTGGCGTCCGCAAGGCCTGTTGCCCATGAAGCGTCCTCACGTGGAGTTGAAATCATGAGCAAGGTCTTGTTGCATGTGGCGGAGCTCAGCATGCGATTCGGCGGCCTGCTGGCTGTCGACGGTGTGAGTTTCGATGTCAAGGAAGACGAAGTATTCGCCATCATCGGGCCGAACGGCGCGGGAAAGACGACAGTGTTCAACTGCGTAGGCGGGTTCTACAAACCGACCCGCGGCACCATCGTCATGGATGGCAAACCGATTCATGGCATGCCCAGCCACAAAGTGGCCCGTGAAGGCCTGGTGCGCACCTTCCAGAACGTGCGTCTGTTCAAGAACCTAACCGTCCTTGAAAACCTGCTTGTGGCGCAGCACCAGCATATCAACACCAACCTATTCTCCGGGCTGTTCAAAACGCCTGCCTTCCGTCACGCAGAAGAGGAAGCATTGGAAACCGCGGCGAAGTGGTTGGATTTCATGGACATCCGCGAGTACGCCAATCGGGAAGCGGGCAATCTGGCGTATGGCCACCAACGGCGCCTCGAGATCGCCCGTTGCATGATCACCAAGCCCCGGCTACTGATGCTGGATGAACCTGCTGCGGGCCTGAATCCCCAAGAAAAGCGAGACCTTCAGCAGTTGATCGATCAACTGCGTCGGGAGTTCGACGTGGCCGTATTGCTCATTGAGCACGATATGAGCCTGGTGATGGGCGTGTCCGATCGCATTATGGTCATGGAGCATGGTAAGCCCATTACCACCGGCGTTCCCGAAGCGGTTCAGGCAGACCCGCGCGTCATCAAGGCATACCTGGGGGAAGAGTAGTGCTCAAGTTGCAGAATATACATACCTTTTACGGCGCTATTCAGGCATTAAATGATGTCTCGGTAGAGGTCAATCAAGGCGAAATTGTGACCCTGATCGGTGCCAATGGTGCCGGGAAAACCACTTTGCTGATGACGGTTTGCGGCTCTCCGCGCGCGCGTAGCGGAACTGTCAGCTTCGAGGGCGAAGACATCACTCAACTGCCGACCCACCTCATTATGCAGAAGGGCATCGCTATTTCGCCCGAGGGCCGCAGGGTGTTCCCCGACCTTACGGTCACAGAGAACCTGATGATGGGTGGTTTTTTTCTGAGCCGCGAGGAAATCGAAGAAGGGCTTGAACGGGTGTACGACCTGTTTCCACGTTTGAAGGAGCGGGCGGGCCAGCGGTCGGGAACCATGTCGGGGGGCGAGCAGCAAATGCTTGCGATTGGGCGCGCACTGATGACGCGTCCCAAGCTGTTGCTTCTGGACGAACCCACTCTGGGCCTAGCGCCCCTGATCATCGCGCAAATCTTCGAAATCATTCAGACGATTCGCGAGCAAGGGGTGACCGTCTTCCTGGTCGAGCAGAATGCCCATAAGGCATTGCAGGTCGCTGACCGGGGCTATGTGCTGGAGACCGGCAAGGTCGTGCTGGCTGATACCGGACCCAACCTGCTCACGAACGATGACGTCCGTAAAGCTTATCTTGGTGCCTGAAACACACTGAAAGGCCGGGCATTGCCCGGCCTTCGCTCATTTAGGCTTGCAGGCCTTCGGCTTGGAGAGCCGCTTTTACGGCGGCATCGCTGTTCATGCGATCACGGAACGCCACCACATTGGGGAGGTCCGAAAGATCGACCTTGAGCGCATCCGCCCAACGAATGATGGTGTACAGGTAGGGGTCCACAATGGATCGCGTACCTGTGATCCAGTCTTTGCCGTTCAATTGCTTGTCAATGATGGCAAAGAGCTGGCGTGCTTTGGCGATGCCGCCGGCGGCAATGGCGTCCTGAACGGCGGACTCGCTGCTGAAAGCGGCCTTACCGAAAGCCAGCCCAAAGGACTTGTGCAGATCGGAATGAACGAAGCCCATCCAGCGGCGGGTTTCGGCACGCGCATGGATATCTTCCGGCATCAGCCCGGCCTGCGGGTACTTTTCCGCAAGATACTCGAGAATGGCGGAGCTCTGAGTAAGGACGAGATCACCATCTACGAAAACGGGGACGGACCCCACCGGGTTTAAGGCCAGGAATTCAGGCTCTTTCAACGCTTTGCGTTCGACAGCCTGGGTTTCATAGGGCTCGCCGATCCACTCAAGAACGATATGGGTTGCCAGGGGGCAGGCGCCCGGCATGTAGTACAGCTTCATCGTCATACTCCTAGTAAAAACTGTCGGCTCAGAGTCAGTCCCGGGCAGCGCCACTACCGCCCAGGTGCTGGCTCAGAAACGCCTCCATGCGTTCATAGAACTCGAATTTGTTCTCATCGTTGTGAAAGCCATGGCCCTCGTTGTCCTTCACCATGTACTCCACCTCGACACCCCGTGAGCGCAGGGCCGCCACCATCTGATCACTTTCAGCCTTGTTTACTCGGGGGTCATTGGCCCCTTGCGCAATGAACAGCGGCGTGCGTATACGGTCGGCGTTGAGTGCGGGTGAAGTGGCCTCAAGACGTTCCCGATCTTTCTCCGGGTGACCCACCATGCTGTACATTTTCTCGAGCAGTGGCTTCCAATAGGGTGGGATCGTATTCATGAAAGTGAGCAGGTTCGAAACTCCCACGAAATCCACCGCTGCCGCATAAAGCTCAGGCGTACGCGTTATACCGGCCAGCACCGCGTAGCCACCATAGCTGCCTCCGTAGATAGCGATACGATTGCGGTCTGCGATACCCTGGTCGATCAGCCATTGCACGCCGTCGGTGATATCGTCCTGCATGGCAAGGCCCCACTGACCGAAGCTCGCTTCCCAGAAGCGGCGCCCATAGCCGGTCGAGCCGCGGAAATTCATTTGCAGCACGCAATAACCGCGATTGGCAAGAAACTGTGCCTCCGGATTGAAGCCCCAACTGTCGCGGGCCCAGGGCCCGCCATGAGGGTTGACCACGCAGGGAAGCTGATGCGGCTCACGACCTTTGGGCAGGGTCAGATACCCGTGTATGACCAAGCCATCACGCGCCGTGTATTGAATGGGTCGAACCTCGGCCATATGCTCTTCGGGCAATGCCGGATTGATGTCGGCCAACTTGGTAAGACCGCCTGTCTCGTCATCATAAAGATAGCGGCTACCGGGTGTGCGGTCGTTGTACGCCGCCACAATGTACTTACGTTCGTCACGCGTGCCGCTCTGGAGGGCGATTTCGTACCCCGGCAACGCCTCCGAGACGCGCAAATGACGCTCGGCTGCTTGTTGATCGAAGAAGTGATACTTGACACGGTCGGTCTGGTAAATAGCCGCCGTGAGGACGTGTCGAAGCCGTGAGTATGCGACGCCATCCAAATCAACACCGTCGGCTTCGAAAACCAGCTTCTCGTCGTCAGGTGACTGCGGGTCGATGATTACCAATGCCAGGCAGTCGCGGCCACGGTTGCTGAGGGCGTAAAACCGTCGATCGTCGAAAGTGAAGAGTTCAGGGCTGACTGTGCTACGAAAATCAGTCGTAATCAGGGGGCGGAATTCATCGCTTTCTGTTTCGCGGTAGAGCAAAGTGCTCTGCAGGCCGTCGCTGGCCGTCGCGGCGCGCAGACGCCCATGATGATCGGTATGCCATGCGACGATGTTGCCCGGGTTTTCGGCTACCTGTGTTTCTTCACCCGTCCGTACATTAACCCGGTAGACATCAAAAGATTGGGGGTCGCGGTGGTTGTGGGCAATCAGTATGTGGTCTGGATCATCATAGAGATCGTCAATAATACCGGCACGAGTTTCCGGATATGGGGTGAGGTCGGACACCTCACCACCTGCCACATCGATGGCCACCACATGAAAGTTTTCGTCGCCCGCAAAATCCTTGGCATACAGCAGCGTATCGGAGCCCTTCCAATAATATTCGGCGATGTCGCGCTCGGTTTCCCGGGTGAGGCACCGGGCGTCGCCCACCAGTGAGCTTCCTTCAAGCTCTTGCACGAAGATGTTCATGCGGGCCGGCCCGCCATCGAACGACACCGGTTCCATGAACGACAGCCAGCTCCCGTCATCGGACAGACGGAAGAAGCCGCGGTCGGGGTTTCGGAAAAAATCAGTGACGGGATACTTTGGGGGAAGACTGGTGTGGCTCATCAGCTTGGGTTCCGTATGCTTAGAGACCGAGCACGATGTGAGCGGCCTGAAGAAAGCCATTACTATATCGGATCGGCAATTCTGCTACACAATAAAGCGCAAGTTCATTACGAATGCCGGGCGCCAACAACGAAAACTCAGGAGGAAGATATGAGTCAAACGCCCCTTAAGGTGGTGTTTCTGGATCGGGAGACAATTTCACCCCAAACCGTGCTGCGTACCCCCGCCTTCCCACACACTCTGGAGATGCACGGGCGAACTCGGCCTGAGCAAGTGGCAGACCGCATTGCCGATGCGGATATCGTCATTCTCAACAAGGTGAAGCTGGGTGCCGAAGAAATTGCCGCAGCACCCCAACTGAAGATGATCGCCCTCGCTGCAACAGGTAGCGACAATGTAGATTTGACTGCGTGTCGGGAGCGGGGCATCGTTGTGTCCAATATTCGTGGCTATGCTGTTCGAAGTGTGCCGGAACACGTGTTTGCCCTGATTTTCGCATTGCGTCGTAGCATCGTGCCCTATCACCAGTCAGTGCAGGCGGGTCGCTGGCAGGAGGCGGCTCAATTTTGCTACTTCGACTACCCCATACAAGATCTGGCTGGATCCACACTCGGCATTATCGGTGCAGGCACGCTGGGGCAAGCAGTGGCAAATATTGGTCGCGCATTCGGTATGAAAGTCGTGTTCGCTGCGCATAAAGGCCGCCCGAACATGGGTTCCCTCTATACTCCCTTCGAAACCGTGCTGGCCGAAAGCGATGTCATCAGCCTGCATTGCCCGTTGAACGACCATACTCACCACTTGCTGGGCGCTGCGGAGTTTTCGGCGATGGCTCGCAAACCTCTGTTAATCAACACCGCGCGGGGTGCGCTGATTGACGATCATGCGTTGGCCCATGCATTGCGCACGGGGCAAATTGCCGGTGCCGGCCTGGATGTCACGGTGCCCGAACCTCCGCCTGCCGACCATCCGCTAATGGGTCTGCTCGATTTGCCGAATTTCATCCTTACACCCCACGTGGCCTGGGCAAGCCAGGAAGCGATCCAGGCATTGGCTGATCAGCTTATCGACAATATTGACGCCTTTGTTGCCGGATCCCCGCGTAACGCGCTGGTGGGTGGGTTGGAGGCACACAGCTGATGGGGCAGGGTGAGCAACAGCTGCGCGTGGTCGTGGCGCCGGACTCATACAAAGAAAGCCTCTCTGCCGCCGATGTTGCGGCTGCCATCGCTGATGGAGTGCGGACAGCCGTTCCAAATGCCGAGATTGTGTCCGTGCCCATGGCCGATGGCGGCGAGGGTTCGCTCGATGCGGTATTGGCAGCAACCGGTGGCCAGAGGCGCCTAGCAGTGGTCAAAGACGCCAATGGTCGTCCAAGTAAAGCTGCCTGGGGGTGGTTGGGCGATTCGACGGCGTTCATTGAAATGGCCGAGGCCGCGGGCCTTGAGCGGATTGCCATCGATGAACGCCGCCCTTTGGAGGCCACTACCTATGGGGTGGGAGAACTGGTTTGTGCCGCCCTCGATGCGGGTGCTCGTCGTATTGTCCTGGGTTTGGGGGGGAGTGCCACCACCGACGGTGGCGCCGGCCTGTTGCAGGCCTTGGGCGCTCATCTATTCGATGCGGAAGGCGGTGAACTTCCGCCGGGCGGCGCAGCGTTACTGCGTTTGGCTCGTATTGACACACAGATGCTGGATCCGCGCCTTGCGAACGTGCGGTTCGAGATCGCCGTCGATGTTGATAACCCCTTGTGTGGTGAGCGCGGTGCTGCTGCCATCTTCGGACCACAGAAGGGGGCTTCTCAGGCGGATGTGGAATTACTTGATCGGGCATTGGCTCAATTTGCAACGGTCAGTAAAGAAACAACCGGTCGTGACGAAACCCATACGTCGGGTACGGGTGCAGCGGGCGGGCTAGGTTTTGCGATAAAAACTTTCTTCCACGCTCACTTTAGACCTGGCGTAGAGTTGATTGCTGAACTCGCCAAACTGGATCAGGCCATGCAGGGCGCACATCTCGTGTTTACGGGTGAAGGTCGTATGGACAAGCAGACGCTGCTTGGTAAAACACCGGCCGGGGTTGCCCGATACGCGCAACGTCATGGCGCGCCGGTGATTGCTCTTGCGGGCTCGTTAGGGGAAGGCTACGAGGCTCTTTACGACGCGGGCATCTCTGCGGCTTTCAGTGTGGTTTCGGGCCCGATGACGCTTTCCCAGGCCTGCGCCGATGCGTCAGACTTGCTGCGTGCCCGCGCGCGCGACTGCATGTTGTTGTGGTTGGCCGGGCGGAAATGCTAAGTGCCGGTCACGCCGGCGGAGCGAGTGGGGCGGTCGCAGGCAAACCTAGCGCGCCCGCCTGCCTGTCTCCTTCGAACGCAATCGCTTCAGCCAATACTCGCTCCTTGTGAGCCAGCATGGTTGCCCGAATTTCATCGGCCCTGGCGTCAAAACGAGCGTCGGGCAAGCTGACTTCAAATGCATAGATACCCATAGCGGTATCAACGACTGTGGCTATGGAACTGATGCCGGGGGTGTATTCATTGCGGGCCTCGGCAATGCCGCTTGCCCGTGTTTGGGCGAGCGCCTCCTGCAACGCCTTTCGGCTGGTGAGTGTGTGGCCGGTATAGGGCTCTAGCGTAACGTCGAACAGGCGCTCAAGCAGTGTTTCATCGTAGGCGGACAGCAACGCCTTGCCCCCCGCAGTTGTGTATAGGGGGAACTGGCTGCCTTGGCACAGCACAACACGCAGAGGGTGTTCCGCGGCCATGGTTTCCAATACCATGCTCTTCGCATTGACAGCGGTAACGATACTGCTGGTCTCGTTCACCGCATCCAACAGCATTTTGAGCTGGTGTCTTCCGAACACCACCATGTCGGCGTGAGCCGTTGCCACCAAAGAAGAAACGGTAGGCCCCAGCCGGGTGCCCCCGCTCGGACCCTTTCCATCTACGAGCCCTTCGATTTCAAGTGCGGTGACTAATCGCTGCACTGTTGAACGCGGCAATTTCACTTCATTGGCGATCTCCGTCAGGCTGAGCCCGCCCGGGTGCGCACTCAAGGCGCGCATGATCGCAGCCGTTCGCGATACCACTTGGACCCCTCCACGGGTGTCCGGCTGATTTGCCTCGTTTTTTTCCATTCGGGCCTCCATTCGTCGTGAATGATAGCGGCTCACGAACTCTGGATTCAAGAAATGTTCTGGATCTGGAACTCGCTGTACCGTTATGTGAATAGGATAACCACATTATGATATAGTACCGACTCTCGGTACACAAACCCATTAAACGGTACACACCATTCTGGGCAAACCTGCTGCCCAACGAATCAATCAACAAAGCGAGGAAATTGTGAAGAGCAACGGCAGTATGTTGCGCAAGACTGCATTCGTCCCAGGCATCCTGTTTCTGAGTGCAGCACTGGTTCTCGTCGGCTGCAGCAAGGACGGCGATGGGCCCCCAAGCCAAGCCATGACGGCACCCGAGGTCACGGTGCTCGAAGTCGTCCCCGCCACCGTCACCATCACCAGCGAACTACCAGGTCGCACCACGGCATTCCGGGTGGCGGAAGTACGGCCCCAGGTGAATGGGCTGGTTAAGAAGCGTTTGTTCGAAGAAGGATCGGAAGTCGAGGAAGGACAGCAGCTCTACCAAATAGACGACGCCATTTATCGGGCGGCCCACAAGAAAGCTGCTGCGAATCTGCGAACCGCAGAGCTGCAGGCCAAGCGCTACGCCGAGCTGGCGAAGGTGGATGCCGTGAGCCGTCAGGCGCACGACGATGCCCAGGCGGCCTACCTGCAGGCACAAGCAGAAGAAGAGCTTGCCCGTATCAATCTCACCTACAGCAAAGTCCTCGCGCCTATCTCGGGCCGTATCGGGCGATCAGCTGTCTCTGAAGGGGCTCTCGTCACTAACGGGCAGCCCAATGCCATGGCGACAGTGCAGCAGCTCGATCCCATTTATGTCGACATGACTCAGTCATCGGTTGAACTGATGGCATTGCGTCGCGCCCTGGAAGCGGGCCAGATCCGGCAGAACGGGCAGGGGGCTCCCGTGCAGTTGCGTTTGGAGGACGGGACGATATACGAGCACGCGGGCACTCTAAAGTTTTCGGAAGTCGAGGTGGCACCCAGTACGGGTAGTGTGACTTTGCGTGCGGAATTTCCGAACCCGGATCGTAAGCTTCTGCCGGGTATGTTTGTTCATGCCCTGGTGGACAGCGGCGTCCGCGACGGCGTCTATTTAGTCCCCAATCAGGCACTGATGCTGGGCAATGAGCGCTCTACGGTCTATGTCGTCGACGAAGAAGGGCGCGTTGAGGCGCGTCGTGTTCGCAATGAGCGGATGGTGAACAACCAATGGATGGTTACTGACGGGTTGAATCCGGGTGAACACATCATTGTCGAAGGTCGCCAGCGTGTAAGACCAGGTGTGCTGGTTAAGGTCGCCTCTGTGATCAACGCGAACTAAGGGCATAACGACCATGTCCAGATTTTTCATCAATCGCCCCATTTTTGCATGGGTGCTGGCCATTGCCACCATGCTGGCCGGTGTCCTTGCATTGCGCTCGCTGCCCGTCAGCCAGTATCCCGATGTGTCGCCACCCGCCGTCGCTATTGTGGCCGCCTATCCGGGCGCGTCCGCCCAGACGGTTCAGGATACGGTGGCTCAGGTCATTGAGCAGCAGATGAACGGACTGGACGGCTTGCGCTATATCCAGTCTCAGAGCAATGCCGACGGCAGTATGGTCATGATCGTTACCTTCGAGCAAGGAACGGATCCGGATATCGCCCAAGTACAGGTGCAGAACAAACTGCAACTTGCGATGCCACTGCTGCCGCAGGAAGTTCAGGCTCAGGGAATGCGAGTCGTTAAGTACCAGATCAACTTCATGCTGCTTGCGGCCCTGGTATCCGAAGACGGCTCGATGGACAGTCACGCTCTGGCCGACTATCTCATTTCCAATGTGCAGGACCAGGTCGTGCGTACACCGGGGGTCGGCGACTTCCTGGCGTTCGGCGCGCAGAACGCAATGCGTATCTGGCTGGACCCGGCCAAGCTGAACAATTATGCACTTACACCGGGTGACGTCATTGCGGCCATTCGCGAGCAGAACGTTCAGGTTTCCGCGGGTCAGCTGGGCGGTCGCCCCTCGGTGGAAGGCGTCGCGCTGTCAGCCACGGTTTCAGGCAAGTCGCGCTTGCAGACCGTGGCGGAGTTCGAGAACGTACTCCTCAAGGTGAATCGTGACGGTTCCCAGGTGCGCATCAAGGATGTGGCCAGCGTTGCACTGGGCGCGGAAAATTTCGCCATTTCCAGCCGATATAACAATCAGCCGGCCGCAGCACTTGCTTTGCGCCTGGCGACCGGCGCCAACGTGCTCGAGACGGTAGACGCGGTCAAGCAGGTGCTGCAGGCGCAAGAGCCGTTTCTGCCGGATGGGGTGAAGATAGTCTACCCGTATGACACGTCTCCAGTGGTTGACGCTTCTATGAAGAGCGTGGTGATGACGTTGATCGAAGCCATCATCCTCGTGACGCTTGTCATGTACCTTTTCCTGCAGAATGTTCGCGCCACGCTGATTCCCGCTCTGGCTGTACCGGTAGTTGTGCTGGGAACGTTTGGTGTCATGGCGATGAGCGGCTTCAACCTGAACATTCTCACTATGTTCGGGCTGGTACTTGCCATCGGCATGCTGGTGGACGACGCCATTGTGGTGGTTGAAAACGTCGAGCGTGTTATGGCCGAGGAAGGGCTTGGCCCGAAAGAAGCCACTCTTAAGTCCATGGGGCAGCTCCAAGGCGCGTTGGTGGGAATCGGTTTAGTGCTTTCCGCCGTCTTTGTTCCCATGGCCTTCTTTGGTGGGTCGGCGGGTGTGATTTATCGCCAGTTTTCTATCACGATCGTGGTCGCCATGACGCTATCGGTGTTTGTGGCACTGATTTTCACGCCCGCTTTATGCGCCACTTTATTGAAGCCTCTGCCCCAGGGAGAGCAGCCTCCGAGGCGTGGCTTCTTCGGCTGGTTCAATCGTAAATTCGATGCGGGTGCTGCCAAATTTGAACGCGGCGTGGGCGCGGTATTGAAGCGCAAGACCGCGTTCATGGCGATCTACCTCGTGATTGCAGTCGCTGCCGGCTGGATGTTCCAACAAATCCCCACTTCGTTCCTGCCGGACGAAGACCAAGGCAACTTCGTGGTTCAGGTACAGCTTCCCGAAAACTCCAGCAGTGAGCAGACCGAGCGTGTGCTGGAACGTATCACCACCTACTTCCTCGAAAATGAAAGCGACAGTGTGGATTCGCTGATGACCGTCAACGGCTTCAACTTCGCCGGGCGAGGGCAAAGTTCGGCCGCCGCATTCATCCAGATGAAGCCCTGGGCCGAACGCAGCGGCGAAGGGCAGGACGTATTTTCGGTGGTGGCCCGTGCCAACGCTGAGTTTTCCCAGTATCGCGACGCCATGGTGATTTCATTTGCACCGCCGGCGATTATGGAACTGGGTAACGCCACAGGGTTCAACTTCTACATTCAGGATCGTGGCGGGATGGGGCATGCCGCTCTTATGGAGGCTCGGGACCAGTTTCTGTATGAGGCCTCCCAGCATCCAGCTTTGATGATGGTTCGGCCCAACGGCATGAACGATGAGCCGCAATACCAGATCATTATCGACGATGAACGGGTACGCGCGATGGGCCTGTCGCTGGCCGATGTGAATACCACCATGTCAGCGGCCTGGGGTTCGGCATATGTCAACGATTTCCTGGATGGTGATCGTGTAAAGCGCGTGTATATCCAGGGTGAACCGGAGTCACGCGTCACCCCCGAGGACTTCGCGAAATGGTATGTGCGAAACGCGGAAGGGCAAATGGTGCCGTTTACAGCGTTCGCCCGAGGGGAATGGAAAGTCGGTTCCCCGCGCATGGACCGCTTCAATGGTTTGCCCGCCGTCGAAATCTTGGGCGAGCCGGCTCCAGGTTACAGCTCCGGCGAAGCGATGGCTGTCGTAGAGGAGCTGGCGCAGCGCCTGCCACAAGGCTTCACCATTGAGTGGACGGGGCTGTCGTTCGAAGAGCGTGCAACCGGTGACCAAGCGCCCATGCTCTACGCCCTGTCACTGATTGTGATCTTCCTGTGTCTGGCCGCGCTTTATGAGAGCTGGTCCATTCCCACCGCGGTCATATTGGTGATTCCCCTCGGGGTATTGGGCGCCACGGCAGCGGTACTGATGCGTGGCCTCGGCAATGACGTGTTCTTCCAAATCGGCCTGCTGGCGACAGCCGGGCTGGCTGCGAAAAACGCCATACTGATTGTGGAATTCGCCCGCGAATTGCACGAACGCGATGGCATGAGCGTGATGCAGGCCGCCACCCATGCTGCCCGATTGCGCTTGCGACCCATTGTCATGACCTCACTGGCCTTCATTCTGGGCGTTGTGCCCCTGGCAATCGCCAGCGGAGCCAGCTCCGGTAGCAGCCATGCCATCGGCACCGGCGTGATTGGAGGCATGGTGTCCGCCACGGTGCTGGCAGTCTATTTCATCCCTCTGTTCTATGTGGTGGTGAACCGAATATTCAATCGTAAGAAGGTAACGGTTCAGGAATCCACACCCGCAGCGGAGACGGTACAACAATGAATATTTTGACGAAACAGCGCTTGCGCACAGCGTTCGCGGCATGCATGCTGGCCGTGCTGGCGGGGTGTTCAATGACTCCCAAGTACGAGCGGCCGGAGTCGCCTGTGCCGGAGCGTATCGGGGCGGTCACAGCGGCTGTGAAAGACTCTGCATTTGAGTTGAACGGCTGGAGACAGGTTTTTGTCGACCCACAGTTACAACGGCTGATTGAACAAGGCCTGGAACTCAATCGCGATCTGCAGGAAGCCGTACTAAACGTTGAAGCAGCCAGAGCCCAATACGGGATTCAGCGCTCGGCCTTGCTCCCCAGTCTGGGAGTCTACGGTGACGCGGCAAGGCAGCGTCTGCCTGCGGATCTGTTGCCGACCGGGCAGGGCGGCGTTGCCGGGCAATATGCCGCTGGGGCCATGGCCTCGTATGAGCTGGATTTTTTCGGGCGTGTAAGAGGCCTGAGCGATGCAGCACTGCAACGTTATCTTGCCACCGAGGAGGCGCGGCGCAGCGCGCACATCAGCTTGGTGAGCGAAATCGCCAGTGCTTACCTGGCCTGGGTTGTCGATAGCCAGCTGCTTGACCTTGCGCGGCAGACACAGCAAACACGCGAGCGCACTGTGGCACTGGTTGAGCGGCAATACGAGGTGGGCGTGGCGACACAGCTGGATCTCAGCCAGGCGAAAGGTGCCTTGCACGATGCGCGCAGCCGTAGCGCAGAATTCGACCGGCTTGTGCAGCAGGATCTCAATGCGTTGCGACTGCTGACTGGAAGTACAGAACCCCTGAAGCTGGATGTGGTGCCGTCAGAGTTGACTTCAGTCGTACATTTGGCCGGCATTCCTGACAGTCTGCCCAGCGAGGTCTTGTTGCAGCGTCCAGACGTCTTGTCCGCCGAGCATCACATCCGTGCGGCCGATGGAAACGTGGCGGCGGCACGCGCCGCATTCTTCCCGCGTATCGTCCTGACCGGCTCGGCAGGCACCGCAAGTGCCGATTTATCGGGCCTGTTCAGTGGAGGTTCGGGTGCATGGGCGTTTCTGCCCCGGTTGGATCTTCCTATCTTTGACTTTGGAAACCGTCAGGCCAACCTCGACCTTGCCAAAGTGCAGCGGGACATCAATATCGTTCGCTATGAGCGCGCCGTTCAAACGGGCTTCCGCGAAGTGGCGGATGCGCTGGACGCACGCAGTCGTTATGTTGACCAACTGCAAGCCCAAAAGGATCTACTGTCTGAGGCGCAGCGTACACATACGCTATCGGTACATCGTTATGAAACGGGCGTCGACAGTTTCCTGCAGGTGCTGGACGCGCAGCGCACACTTTTCAATGCCCAACAGTCGCTGCTCGCCACCCGCTTGCAGCAGCAATTGAACCTGGTCAGCCTGTATCGTGCGCTGGGCGGGGGTTGGCAGGCAGGGTAGGAGAGAGCACGACCCACACGGCACGTTGTTTGCAAGCACGACCACCGAAGACGGCAGCGCAAGCTGCTGTCCCTCGCAGTAAAATATTTCACGTGCTGCAGGCAGCGATGCAGCGCCTCCTCGCTTGTTTGGGGGGCCGGCAATTCTTCGAATCCGGGCATGTTGAGCCCGATATGTTTATCCAGAAAAGAAGCGTATAAAGTATGAATCGACCATTTCGCCTGCATGCATGCACAGGGGTCGGCCTGGCAACGATGTTGCTGGTGGCGTCGCCCCTTGCGGCACAAGAGCTCTATCAGACCCCGAGTGTCAGCCTCCGAGTCGGTACTGGTAACCATTACCAGCGCGCAGAACTGGCATGGGAATCCGCCTCGCTGTGGACATACCGATTCGATGGGGGTAGCCGCCTGGATCTGGTTGGCGAACTGGGCGTCGCCTATTGGCACGCAGATGGGTCGCGCAGCCCCAGCAGCGCCTGGCAATTGAGCGCTACACCGTTTCTGCGCTGGACTTGGGGCGAGCGTTATTACCTTGAGGCCGGCATCGGCGCCACGGCGTTTTCGCGTACCCGCTTCGCCAACAAAAATATCAGCTCCGCATTCCAGTTCGGTGACCATATCGGCGTCGGAATGCATCTCACCGATAACAGCCGACTCAGCTTGCGGTTCTCGCACTATTCCAACGCAGGTATCAAGCATCCTAACCCCGGCTTGAACATACTGCAGCTCAACTACAGCTACCATTATTGATGGCGTATCATGTGTGTGCATCCCCAACCTTTCTTGTTGCATACACATGACCGCCACACAAGGGTCCAAACCCCACCATTTGCCCAAGCTGCGCATCGCCATCAATGGTTATGGCCGCATTGGCCGCTGCGTTTTGCGTGCTATTCATGAATCCGCATTACGCGAGCAGATTCAGGTTGTGGCGATCAACGAACCGTCGGACTTGGCCACCATGGTCTATCTGACCCAATTCGACTCAACGCACGGCATCTTTCCGGGCAGCGTTGAACACGGCGGCGACACCTTGCGTCTCAATGGCCAGGATATCGTCGTCACGCACGCCCATACACCGGAAGACGTAGATTGGTCGGCATTGGAAATCGACTTGCTTTTGGAATGTTCCGGGCGCTATGGCAGCCGGCAAGAATTCAATCGTTTCCTCGAAGCGGGTTGCCCCCGGGTTCTTGTCTCACACCCGGGAAACAGCGCAGAAGATGTTGACTACACGGTCGTATACGGCATCAACCAAGGGGGTATTCCCGCCGATGCACGAATTGTGTCGAATGCGTCGTGCACGACGAATGCCAGCGTGCCGGTTCTGGCGGCACTGGACAAACATTTTGGGGTGGAGCACGTTTTTCTCACGACACTCCATTCTGTCATGAATGACCAGCCCTTGATCGACGGCTATCACCACAAAGATCTGCGCCGCACCCGCTCGGCTATGCAATCGATTGTTCCTGTGGCCACCGGGTTGGCACAAGGGGTCGAGCGCCTTCTTCCCGGGCTGCGCGGTAAGGTGCAGGCGAAGGCGATCCGGGTACCTATCTTGAACGTATCGGCCATCGATCTCATGCTGAAGCTGGGGCAGGATATCAGCACGAGCGCCTTGAACGACATGCTGGTTGACCTCGCCCGGCGCTCGCCCGGGTTAATTGCGTATTCCAACCATCCTCACGCATCCATCGACTTCAACCACAACCCGAACTCCGTCATCATTGATGGCAGCCAGACGCGTACGAATGGCGATGGCTTTGCGAACCTGTTTCTCTGGTTCGACAATGAGTGGGGGTTCGCCAACCGTATGCTGGATGCGGTTGGGGCGTGGTCAAGCGTGTTTCAACCGTCAGCTCAGGTCGAAGCCGGCTGACGTCGACGGTTGCTGCCCGAGTGCCAATAGCCCGCCGTAGGGGACTTCTTAATTCGAGGTGAACGACATGTCCGAAATGCGTATCGAAACCGACTCCATGGGTGAAATCGCTGTTCCGGCGCGCCGGTATTGGGGTGCGCAAACCCAGCGCTCGATCCAGAATTTTCCCATCGGTGTCGATCGATTTCGTTGGCAGGCTTCTCTCATTACTTCGTTGGGTATCCTCAAGAAAGCGGCTGCGCTGGCGAATGGCGAGCTGGGCGAACTGCCCGCGGATGTCGCTCGTTTGATTGTGCAGGCGGCGGATGAGGTCATCGAGGGCAAGCTCAACGACGAATTTCCATTGGTCGTGTTTCAGACCGGTTCCGGTACCCAGTCCAACATGAATGCCAACGAGGTGATCTCCAATCGGGCCATCGAGCTGGCAGGGGGGCAGCGGGGCAGTAAGACACCCGTGCATCCGAACGACCACGTGAATCGCGGCCAGTCATCCAACGACACCTTTCCTACGGCCATGCACATCGCTGTGGGCCGTGAACTGCATAACCATCTGCTTCCGTCAGTGCGTAGCCTGCGTGACACTCTCGCGGGCAAAGCACAGCAGTACAGCGATGTCGTCAAGACCGGTCGTACTCATTTGCAAGACGCCACACCCATTACTCTCGGCCAGGAAATCGGCGGTTGGGTGGCGCAGATTGATTTCGGTCTGCAAGCGGTCGATGCGGCACTTCCCGGCATCTACGAGCTTGCCATTGGCGGTACTGCAGTAGGAACGGGGCTGAACGCCCATCCCGAGTTCGGCGAGCGGGCAGCTCTGCACATCGCACAAATCACGGGCCTGCCGTTTCACAGTGCCGAGAACAAGTTCTTCGCACTTTCGGCGCATGATGCTCTGGTCAATCTATCCGCCGGACTGCGTACGCTTGCCGGCGCACTAATGAAAATGGCGAATGACGTGCGCTGGTTGGCAAGCGGCCCACGTTGCGGCATTGGTGAACTCCTTATTCCCGATAATGAACCTGGCTCATCCATCATGCCTGGCAAGGTCAACCCCACGCAAAGCGAGGCGCTTACGATGGTGTGTGTGCAAGTTTTCGGGAACGATGCGGCGGTGGCATTCGCCGGCACACAGGGCAATTTCCAGCTAAACGTCTACAAGCCCGTGATGGTGCACAATGTGCTGGAAAGCATTGAATTACTGGGCGATGCATGCCTGGCATTCAACGAGCACTGCGCGCGGGGCATAGAGCCGAATATTCCCCGAATCACCGAGAATCTGGAAAAAAACCTCATGCTGGTGACGGCTTTGAACCGGCATATCGGCTATGACAAAGCCGCTGAAATCGCCAAGAAGGCGCAAAAAGAGGGCAGCACACTGCGTGAGGCGGCGCTATCGTTGGGCTATGTCACTGACGAACAGTACGATCAGTGGATCGTACCCATGAGAATGACATCTAACCGGCTTTGAGCCTGGCAGGCTGCCGGGGAGCAAGTTGCAGCGCGACAGGCACTTTTGGTGAGGGCGGTGCATGAAAGTCGATATACGGCGGGTCTACGATGCGCCCGAAGGCGATGAAGGCTTGCGCGTGCTTGTCGACCGGCTCTGGCCGCGAGGCGTGCGCAAAGACGAGCTCCAGTACGATCTGTGGGAAAAGGATATCGCCCCCACGCCGGCTCTGCGCAAGTGGTTCGGTCATTCCCCGGAGCGCTGGGAAGAGTTTCACGACAAATACCGCAAAGAGCTGGCGCAACCCCAAGTGCAGCAGCGGCTGAAGGCCATCGTAAAAGAGGCCGGCAAGCGCAAGATCACGCTGCTGTATGGTGCTCGGGACCCGGACCACAACCATGCCTTGATATTGGCGCAAACCTTAAGGAAACTCTAGGCTAAGGTCTTTGAGCGTCTATACTCAAGGCATGCACAGGGGCTGTGTATCGCTCTACGGAGGCCGACATGGGAAAGGCGATGACCTTCTGGCTGTCTTGGTTATTGATTGCGGTCGGGGTGCTGTTGCACGGGCCTACTCGCGCTCAGACTCCTGGCGAAATCATGGTGTTGGAAGTGCAGGGCGCCATTAGCCCCGCCACATCCGACTTTATTATCCAGGGCATTGCCAGCGCAGAAACTGCAGGCGCCCAGCTGCTAATCATCGAGCTGGATACGCCGGGTGGCCTCGACGCATCCATGCGCGCAATTATCCGCCGGATGCTCTCCGCGCAGCTGCCTATCGCAGTCTATGTCGCTCCCGGTGGCGCCCGTGCCGCCAGTGCGGGCACCTTCATTCTCTATGCCAGTCATTTGGCAGCCATGACTCCGGCCAGCAACTTAGGAGCGGCTTCACCGGTGGCTGTGGGAACCGGCCTGCCGGGCAACGACGATTCCCGCAGTAAAGAAGACTCTGAAAAAAGCAAGGCCCGGTCAGCACAAGACACCATGGCCGCCAAAGTGGCAAACGATGCTGCAGCGTATATTCGCAGCCTGGCCGAACTACGGGGCCGTGACCCGGATTTTGCTGAGGCGGCGGTACGGGAAGCGCGATCCATATCGGCGGGCGAAGCTCACAAGGCCGGAGTAGTGGAAATCATTGCGCCCAATCTCCAGTCTCTATTGACGCAGGCGGACGGCCGACAGATTATCCTGAGTAACGGCAAGACCATCACCCTTTCTACACAGGGCGCACACGTGCAGCGTATCGCACCGGATTGGCGCAACAAGCTGCTTTCCTTTCTTGCCAACCCGCAGCTGGCCGTTATTCTCATGATGCTCGGCATCTATGGACTTTTCTTTGAAATGATGAGTCCCGGCACCGCGCTGCCGGGTGTAGCAGGTCTCATCTGCCTGCTGCTGGGGCTTTATGGCTTGCACATGCTGCCGGTCAACTGGGCGGGGGTGGCATTGCTCGTGCTTGGGTTGCTGATGATGGTGGGCGAAGTCTTTCTGCCTTCATTCGGCGCGCTCGGTGTCGGCGGCTTGCTTGCCTTCGTCCTCGGCGGGCTGTTTATGACCGGCCCGGATGTCCCTAGCTATTACGAGCTTTCCATACCGTTTCTGGTTTCCATTGGTCTGGCTAGTGCCATCATCATCATTGGCGCCGGCACCATCGCAATCCGGAGTCGCCGCGCGCATACAGTTTCGGGGCATGAAGCGATGGTGGGCGAGCAGGGCAGAGTGGTGGGCCTGGAAGACGGCATGGTTTATGCCGAGATCCGCGGCGAGAACTGGCGCGTGGTCTGCAACGAGCCCTTGCACGTTGGGGATGCCGTCACGGTGACCGGTACCCAGGGCCTGAAGCTGCGAGTCAGAAGAGCGACCGTTAGCAATGGCGACACTGCGGCGCCCCTATCGGCATAACCGTGCCAGTATCGCAGTCAAGGAGACACTATGTTTTATGACTTCAACATCGGCCTGACCGTTTTGCTGGTGATAGCGGTTGTCATTGTGGCAAATGCGCTGCGTATTCTGCGCGAGTATCAGCGTGGTGTGGTCTTTACACTTGGCCGCTTCACAAGTGTTAAGGGGCCTGGGCTGATATTTGTAATTCCTATTTTGCAGCAGATTGTGCGCGTTGACCTGCGCACAGTCACCATGGATGTGCCGAGCCAGGACGTCATTTCACGCGACAACGTGTCGGTCAAGGTCAGCGCCGTGATCTATTTCAGGGTCGTCGCACCCGATAAGGCCATCATCCAGGTGGAGCGCTATCTGGAAGCCACCAGCCAACTGGCGCAGACAACTTTGCGGGCGGTCTTGGGCAAGCACGACCTCGATGAAATGCTATCCGAACGGGAAAAACTCAATCTTGATATTCAAAAAATATTGGATTCCCAAACCGATAGTTGGGGGGTCAAGGTGACGAATGTCGAGATCAAGCACATCGATTTGAACGACAGCATGGTGCGCGCTATTGCACGACAGGCCGAAGCGGAACGTGAACGGCGCGCCAAGGTGATTCACGCAGAAGGCGAACGGCAAGCCGCCCAGGCATTGGCTGATGCTGCGCAGGTGCTTTCAGAACAGCCCGCAGCCCTTCAGCTGCGATATCTACAGACACTCACCCAGGTGGCCGGAGACAAATCCTCGACGCTGGTGTTCCCGGTTCCTGTCGATTTGATCGATCGCCTCATCAAGGCGCCCGAACAAGACAGCAAAAAGGTGAGCTGATGCAAGTCGGTATGGTGGGCCTGGGCCGCATGGGCGGCAATATGGTGCAGCGGCTGCTTAGCAAGGGCCATGACTGTGTCGTCTACGACATCAATCCGACAGCTCGGCAGCAGGTGGCGTCTAAAGGGGCCGAGGCTGCTGACAGCCTATCGGCACTGGTGGATGCCACACAGGCTCCACGCGTCCTGTGGCTGATGCTTCCTGTCGCTGTCGTCGATGAAACCCTGGAGCGCCTGCTGCCCTTGCTAGAGGAAGGCGATGTCGTGGTCGACGGCGGCAATTCATCCTGGCGAGACACCGTGAAACGGGCCGAGCAGTTGGCAAGGTCGGGGGTGGAATACATGGATGTCGGTACAAGCGGCGGCGTGCGGGGTTTAGAGCGGGGCTATTGCTTGATGGTGGGGGGATCTGCCACAGGCTTTAGGTCCATCGAGCCGCTGCTGCTCGCACTTGCGCCTGGGGCCACGGCTGCCGCGCCTACGCCCGGTCGTGGCCTGGGTGGCTCGGCAGAACAAGGTTATTTGCACTGCGGGCCGGCAGGCGCCGGTCACTTCGTGAAAATGGTTCATAACGCCATCGAATACGGCATTATGGCGGCCTATGCCGAAGGCTTTAATTTGCTTTATCAGGCCGGTCAGGGCTTAGAGGATGTCGTCGGCGTAAATAACGCTATGGCACTTGAGAATCCCGAGCATTACCGATACGAATTCGATCTGCCCGAAATCGCCGAACTGTGGCGCCGTGGCAGTGTGATCGGCTCGTGGTTGCTCGATCTCACGGCGCAGGCCATGCAACAGGATCCCGGTCTGGAACAGTATGCGGGTCAGGTTTCCGACTCGGGGGAAGGGCGCTGGGCAATGAACGCAGCCGTTGATCTCGGTGTACCAATGCCGGTGTTGTCTGCGGCGTTGTTCAGTCGTTTCGCCTCACGCGAGGGTGACACCTTCGCCATGCAGGTGCTGTCTGCTATGCGCGAGCAGTTCGGTGGCCATCTGGAAGCACCTAATGCCGACGGCACACGCAACAGGCACGGAGAGGACCCGCGATGACGGCGTTTGAGAAAACTCAGGACGAACCGGCCGATGCGCTGGTGCTCTTCGGCATGACCGGCGACCTCGCACACAAGAAGATTTTCCCTGCGCTGTTTGGTATGGCGCAACGCGGAGCCCTGAAAGCTCGCGTAGTGGGCGTGGCGTCGTCGAAACTCACCGAAGCCCAGCTTCGCTCACGCATACGCAAAAGCATAGAGGAATCGGGCAAGCCTGACGACACCGCTGCCCTCGATACCCTGATTCAGCAGGTGTCATATGTCAGCGGCGATTACAACGATCCAGAAGTCTTCCAACGCTTGCGGCAAGCGCTAAAGGGTGCGCAGCGCCCCGTTCATTACTTAGCCATTCCCCCGTCTCTTTTCGCAACGGTCATTACGGGGTTGGCCGCGGCTGGGCTGAGTACGGGCGCCCGGGTCATACTTGAAAAACCGTTTGGTCGCGACCTTACCTCTGCACATCATCTGAATCGGATCGCGTGTTCGGTCTTCTCTGAAGACAACATCTACCGCATTGATCACTTCCTGGGCAAGGAAGCGATCATGAATATTCTGTACTTCCGCTTTGCCAATGCGTTCCTGGAACCGATCTGGAACCGCAACTATGTCAGCAGCGTGCAGATCACCTTGTCGGAATCCTTTGGTGTAGAGGGCAGGGGGGCCTTCTATGAAAGTGCGGGCTGCCTGCGCGATGTGATCCAGAATCACTTGTTTCAGGTGGCTGGTCTTTTGGCCATGGAGCCCCCTGCCTATCGCGCTTACGAGGCCGTTCAACTTGAGAAGACCAAAGTTTTCCGGGCCATGCGTCCGCTGCAACCCGAGGACCTGGTGCGCGGCCAGTACAAGGGATATCGCAAGGAAGCCCATGTGGATCCCCGTTCCGACGTAGAAACCTACTGTGCGTTGCGCTTGTTTATTGATTCGTGGCGGTGGGAAGGCGTTCCTTGGTTTCTGCGTTCAGGAAAATGCCTGGCGACGACGGCAGCCGAAGTGTTAGTGCAGTTGAAGGCGCCACCACAGAAACTCTTTGCGGATTCCGACCCCATAGACGGGCGCGCCAACTACCTGCGATTCCGCCTTTCGCCTCGTGCAGAAGTGGCCTTGGCAGCCAGAGTGAAGCGGCCCGGTAAACAATATGTGGGTAACCAACGCGAGCTGCTGCTGCTTAATGCTGCGGCCGATTCCGATTCGCCCTATGAACGATTGCTTGGAGATGCGTTGGCAGGGGATCGTTCACTGTTTGCGAGTCAGGCTGCCGTAGAAGCCGCCTGGGCTGTACTGGATAAAGTATTGGTCGATCATCACAAAGCCATCCCTTACGAGAAGGGCAGTTGGGGGCCACAACAAGCGCAGGAACTGCTTGGGCACTATGGCCCCTGGCATAACCCTTGCCTGTAGCGGCCTATGCAGGTTTTGTGCTTACTTCACAAGCAAGACCGGGATATCTACGAGGCTGAGCACCTTGGTGGTGACAGAGCCCAGCAGCATACCGGTGACCGTTCCGAGACCGCGGGTACCCATGATGATGGTGTCCGCCTGCTTCTTATTGGCGTAGTCGGCAATGGTTTGTGCGATGGGGCCGACCAGAACCTCGGATTCATAGGATACACCGGCGGTGTCAAGCAAGGCCTTAGCCGGCGACAACGCCTTCTCACCTTCTTCCCGATAGTAAGACTGAAGTTCTTCCGCGGAAAAGAAGCTCTTCACATTCCCCGACACAATGGGCGGAAATACCGTGACCACGTGCAGTTTGACATCGCCTTCTTTGCAGAGTTTGATGGCGCGCTGCACGGCACGGCTCGAGTTCTCGGAACCGTCGACAGGAAGAAGTATCGTTCTCATTGTTGCCCCTAAATAAGTAGAAAATGCGGTGCCACGCATGGCGTAAGCCAAGGCAGATGGCTAACCATTCATAGTACGAAATATCGCTGATGGCAGGATGATTTTAATCAAAAAGGAAACGCACCTATGGCCGCAAGGATAGAAGACTACGCCATGCTAGGAAATTGCCGTACGGCGGCGCTGGTTTCCCGCGAGGGTTCCATTGATTGGCTGTGCTTTCCCCGATTCGATTCCCCTGCCTGTTTTGCAGCGCTTCTCGGCACCCCTGAAAACGGCTGCTGGCGCATTTCACCTGCCGGTGTGGTGCGTAGAACCGAGCGCGCTTACGAAGAAGGCACGCTCATACTGGAAACGGTGTTCCAAACTGACACCGGCGTGGCCAAGCTCATCGATTTCATGCCCACCACACCCGCCCACTCCAGTGTGGCACGTTTGGTGGTGGGAATGGAGGGGCATGTCGACTTCAATATGGAATTGATCATCCGATTTGGTTATGGGCGGGTCGTACCCTGGCTGGAGCGGCATGGCGAAGGGTGCTATAGCGCGGTGGCCGGCCCCGATATGCTGGTGCTTCGAACAACCGTGCCGCTTATCTCCAAAGACCAGCACAGTTACGCAAACTTTACGGTTCACGCCGGTCAGCGCAAGGTATTCACTCTATCGCACCAGCCTTCGCACGAACATGTTGCGGAAGGCTTTGACCTTGGGTCGGCACTGACGAGTACCAACTATTTCTGGCGCGAGTTTTCTGGGCGGTGTCCGGACGTGGGTCCATGGACAGCGATGGTAAAGCGCTCTCTTATTACCTTGAAGGCGCTGACCTATCTACCTACGGGAGGCATAGTGGCGGCGCCGACCACCTCATTGCCGGAACAACTGGGGGGCAAGCGCAACTGGGACTACCGCTACTGCTGGCTACGAGACGCCACCATGACCCTCATGGCCTTCATGAGCCTGGGTTATTTCGAAGAGGCCGCCGCCTGGCGTAACTGGCTGACCCGTTCCGTCGCCGGTAGTCCGGACCAGATGCAGATCATGTACGGCCTTGCGGGCGAGCGTGACCTGCCGGAGTTCGAATTGCCCTGGCTGTGTGGTTACGCGGATTCGCAGCCGGTGCGTATCGGCAACGCGGCGGCCACTCAGCGCCAATTGGATATATATGGGGAGGTGGCCGATGCTATGGTGCAAGCCATTAAGGGCCATCTTTCCCCGCATCCCCGTATCGAAGCCATCGCCGAAGTGATTGTGCCGTTTTTGGAGCAGGCGTGGCGACAGCCCGACGAAGGGATCTGGGAAATCCGCGCTCAAAGGCAGCATTTTGTGCATTCAAAGGTGATGGCCTGGGTGGCCTTTGACCGTATTGCCACGGTGGCTTCCACCATGACTAACGGGCGTCGCTTTGCGGCCAACTGCAGACGCATTGCCAACGAGATTCATCGAGAAGTCTGCGAAAAAGGCTACGATGCCCAGAACAATACCTTTGTGCAGCACTACGGCTCCCGCGCGCTGGATGCCAGTTTGCTGCACATGGTGCTCACCGGCTTTCTACCGCCCAATGACCCGCGTATTGTGGGGACTGTCAGCGCAATCGAACAGCGTCTGATGCGCGACGGGTTACTATTGCGCTACGAAACGGAAACCGGTGTCGACGGCTTACCACCCGGAGAAGGGGTATTCCTTGCCTGCTCATTCTGGCTAGCCGACGTCTACGTCTTGCAGGGGCGTTACGCCGAAGCACAAGCCTTGTTCGAGCGTCTTCTAGCTCTATGTAATGACGTAGGGCTGTTATCAGAGCAATATGAACCGCACACCCGGCGCATGTTGGGGAATTTCCCCCAGGCGTTCAGCCACGTAGGCATCATCGACACCGCACTAAATCTGCACCGACGCGGTCAGGCACCGGCCGTTGATCGGGCCCATACTTGAAATGATCGTTGTATGAAGAAACTTCACGCTAAAGCAGAGGTCGAAACATTGGCCGTCCGTGTCACGGGTAAGGTGCAGGGTGTCGGCTTTCGCATGGCCACGGTACGACAGGCGCACAGTCTGGGAATCTCGGGCTGGGTGCGTAACCTGGACGACGGAGCGGTCGAGGCACTGGTGCAAGGGCCACACGACCTGGTCGATGCCATGCTGTCATGGTTACGGGTCGGGCCACCGGCAGCAAAAGTCCTGGATATCGATATCCAGGAAGTACACGACGAGCGCTATTACGACCGATTCGAGCAAATTTGAATACGCATTACTTTTGAGGATCAGAAATGAAGAAGTACCTGATGCTGCTGGCTGTGAGCCTGCTCGCAGCCTCGCGCGTAGCAATGGCTGATGCACCCGCCATCACCATGCACCAGGATCCTAACTGCGGCTGTTGCGGCGGATGGGCTCAGCACATGCGCGATAACGGCTTTGATGTGAAGGTGATTCTTTCCAACGATATGTACGCAGTGAAACAGGATCATGGCGTGCCGATGCCATTGGCTTCCTGCCACACAGCCAAGGTCGAAGGGACCGGCCAAATCATAGAGGGACACGTACCTGCGAATGCGGTGCGTAAGATGCTGCTCGACCCCTCAGTGCGCGGGGTCGCCGCGCCGGGCATGCCGGTGAACTCACCCGGAATGGGGCGCATGGACGGCAATCTGGTAACGGTAGACTTTCAGGGGCGTGCGTTCTCGCGAGACTGATGACAGCCTTGCGAGACGCAGCATGATGCTTAGTGGGCGGGCTTATTCAGTCGTAGTGCCGTCGAAATGTTCTTCCTGTTCGTCGGCCTTGGTGGGGTGAATCACGCCTTCGCGGTGCTCTGGCGGGCCGTATAGTGTATACAGGCGCAGCGGCTCGCTGCCCGTATTGATGACATTATGGCGGGCGCCCGCAGGAACAATGATGGCGTCGTCGTCTTCCACGTCGTACTTGTTGTCGTCGATGATGACCTGGCCGTTGCCTTCCTCAATGCGGAAGAACTGGTCATGGCCTTCGTGCACTTCCGAACCGATTTCTTCCCCCGGCTGCAAGGTCATCAGCACAAGTTGCAGATGCTTGCCGGTGTAAAGTACTTTTCGGAAGTTGTCGTTCTCGACGGTCAGTTTTTCAATATCTTCTACGAAGCCTTTCACGCCTCTACTCCTGTTCAAGACAAGTTTGTTCATGATAACACCGAGATTCGTGCCATTGAAGGCAAGAAGGGTGCCTGACATACGCAAATGAGCTTCAAGACTTTAGGGCTGGGCATTGCCATCATGGTTGCCCTTACCGTATTGATAACCGGTAAAGAGCTTTATGACACAGCCAGCTCGCCGAAAGGCTTTTATATCAGCCCCGACGACCGCGAGTTAGTGGCGCTCGGGCGCGTGCTGTACGTCAGTCATTGTGCGGCTTGCCATGGCGCCAAACTGGAAGGGCAGCCCAACTGGCGTGAACGTCGCCCAAATGGGCGCCTGCCGGCTCCGCCTCATGACGCCTCCGGCCACACATGGCATCACCCGGACGCGGTGCTGTTCGATATCACCCGCAATGGTTTCGTGCCGGGACGCACCGCCCCTGAAGGCTATGAAACGGACATGCCGGCTTACGCCGGCATTTTGTCAGACGAAGAAATTGTCGCTGTCATTGCTTATATAAAGAGCACGTGGCCGCCCGATGTGCGCACGCTGCACGACGAGGTCAATCACAATGCGTGGCAGCGGCAAATCAAGGCTCACGCGGCAACACCGTAAGCACCCTGACAATGAAGGTATGGAATTCCTTCATGTAGTTGCGTAGGAACTGTTCCGTCTTATCGTCGGACACCGAGCCACTGTCATCGATAAGCCCCGGCTTGAACTGTATATAGGCTTCTACGGTATTTAGCAGCGGCGAATTGCAAAAGCACAGTACATTTCGCAGCTGTGCCTGAGCGAGGGCGGTTCCGATTGAGCCTGGCGACGTGCCGATAATGGCTGAAGGCTTGCGGGTAAACGAGTTACGACCCCAGGGACGTGTCGCCCAATCGATAGCGTTTTTCAGGCCGCCGGGAATGCTACGGTTGTACTCCGGCGTAACGAAGAGCAGGGCGTCTACTTCGCCAATGGATTGTTTGAACGCGCGTGCCACGGCGGGGAAGTCTTCGTCGTAATCCTGGCTGTAAAGCGGAAGGTCGCGAATGGGTATTTCCACGAGTTCCAACTCTTCGGGAGCTGCCCGAACCAATGCCTTGGACAACAAGCGGTTGATCGAAGTGCTCGAAAGGCTGCCCACCATATAACCGACTTTGTATTTGGCCATTTGCATGCTCCTGCGCGCCTTCAGCGCCTAGTTGGTGTACTGGGCAGAACGAAACTGCCCAGCAGATTGCTTATTTCAAGAGTGATTTCAAGCCTCGCTCATTCCGGCTGCCGGTTCAGCCGCAGAACCTGAGCGTACTTTTTCCTCAATACGGCGCCCGACGTCCGGATCGATGCTTTTCCAGTAGTCGAAGGCACGCTCCAGTACGGGGCTGCGTACCCCACCCAATAACGCTCCGGCTACGGTTTCAATGAGCCGCTCGCGTTGCGCGTCATCGAAAACATCGCGCACGAGCGCGCCGGCCTGAGAAAAATCGTCGTCATCGGGCCGCAGCGTATAGGCTTGGCGCACCATGTCACCGTCCGACTCCCAGCTTTCGTCCACCTTGCCGGTCATGTCTGACCAAGAGCGGCCTTGAGAGTTAGGGGCATAGACGGGCTGATTGCCGCTGTGCTCGTAGTTCATGTGCCCATCGAACATATAAGTGTTAACGGATACGCGCGGCCGATTCACTGGCAGTTGATGGAAGTTGGTGCCAATCCGGTTACGCTGGGCGTCGTTGTAAGCGAAGGCTCGGCCCAGCAACATCTTGTCGGGCGATAGCCCAATTCCAGGGACCGTGTTGCCTGGTGAAAACGCCGCCTGCTCGATCTCGGCAAAGAAGTTCTCGGGATTTCGATTGAGAGTCATCACCCCGACTTTGATCAGGGGATAGTCTGAATGGGGCCAGACCTTCGTCAGGTCGAATGGGTTGAAGCGGTAGGTTTTGGCCTCGGCGTAGGGCATGATTTGAACAAACAACGTCCAGCTTGGATGATTGCCGCCCGCAATGGCTTCGAACAGGTCACGCCGATGGTAATCGGCGTCCATACCTGCCATATCCTTAGCTTCTTGATTAGTGAAACACTCCATACCTTGGTTGGTATGGAAGTGATACTTCACCCAAAAACGTTCGCCCTGAGCGTTGACCCACATGTACGTGTGCGAGCCGTAGCCATTCATATGCCGCCACGTTCGAGGTAGCCCCCTGTCGCCCATAAGGTAAGTGACCTGATGTGCTGATTCCGGATTCAACGTCCAGAAGTCCCACTGCATGTGGTTGTCGCGCAGGCCCGAGTCAGGTAAGCGTTTCTGACTACGGATGAAGTGCGGAAACTTCATGGGATCGCGAACAAAGAAAATAGGGGTGTTGTTCCCGACCAGATCGTAATTGCCCTCGCTGGTATAAAACTTCAGGGAAAAACCGCGCACATCGCGCCAGGTGTCCGGGCTTCCGGCTTCGCCGGCAACCGTGGAAAAGCGCGCCAGCATTTCCGTCTTACAGCCTGGCTGGAAGAGGGCGGCCTTGGTATACGCGGTGACGTCTTCAGTGACTTCAAACACACCAAATGCACCTGCGCCCTTGGCATGCGGTTGACGCTCAGGCACTTTTTCGCGGTTGAAATGTGCCATCTGCTCCAGGAAATGCACGTCGTGCAGCAAAATGGGGCCGTCGGGACCGACTGAGAGTGAATTCCGATCGCTGACTGCGGGGGCTCCCCAGCCGGTGGTCGACCCTTTGGATGAATCAGGCTTGTTACTGCTCATGAGCTTCTCCTTTGTTGCCGCGCCCAAGTTGCGGCGTGGTGATGGAGGGTAATTGGCGCTGCGCGCTGCCAGGTTAAGATCGGGAGTCTGATGTTGGTTGGAGTATTTGAGTCACTATATCGCAGCGGGCCGGCGACAGGGCTACTTCATGACAGTTCTTATGAGATGCATGCTGCTTGCTGGGGTACCTGCAGTTGAATCTCTGGAGCGCGTTAGGGGGGGGGGGGAGGGTGTTGGGGGGGGGGGGGGGGGGGGGGGGGGGGGGGGGGGGGGGGGGGGGG
>JAJUGV010000149.1 GCA_029265795.1 Alcaligenaceae bacterium | reverse complement strand
CGCAGCACGCTTTGCAGTGCCTCGGTGTTGTGGCGTACATTGATGCGCTGTTGCAGCAGGGGGGCGCCATCGGTGTCCAGCACATAAAGGGTGGTACTGCCTGCGCGGCGCCCCATGACAAGCACGGCATTATTCGCCGGCACCTGCACATCGGCGATCTGTGGGTCGGAAAGTGGGGTCAGACCCCGATAAAACCTGGGGTCTGACCCCACTTTCCGCCTCGCAGGTAAAATTCCAGGATGACTGAAGCCTCATTTCTCCCCAACAGCTCCGATTCCCCCGACGAAGTGGTCGTGGCCCTAAGCAATGCACCGGATATGCTGCTTGCCAAGCGTATTGCTCATATGCTGGTGGAAGAGCATTTGGCGGCCTGTGTGAACCTTGGCGCGCCTTACCTGTCCATGTACATGTGGGAAGGCAAGCTGGAAGGCGCAGAGGAAGTTCCACTCACCATCAAAACCACGCGCGGGCGTCTGCCTGCAGTCATCACACGCCTTAAAGAACTGCATCCTTATGAAGTGCCCGAGCTCATCGTCCTGCCCGTGCTCGGCGGGCTGCAATCTTATATGGAGTGGGTGCGCGCCCAGGCGCGGCAGCAGCAACAATGAGTCAACCGTCTATAAGCCAGAAACTGGGGTCAGACCCCAGTTTTCGAAGAAAGCGGGGTCTGACCCCAGTTTTGGTTTTGTTGTTGCTGTTCGCGGTGTTGCTGAGTCCGCTGCGGGCGGAGGATGAGTTTCTTGATCCGGAGGATGCGTTCAAGTTCTCGGCGGCGATGGCTGCGCCGGCGACGCTGGATCTGCATTACGCCGTAGCGCCGGAATACTACATGTACCGCGAACGCTTCGAGCTGGAGGCGCCGGAGGGCGTGTTGGTCGAGGCGCTCTACCCGCCGGGGTTGGTGAAATACGACCCGACGTTCGAAAAGGACATGGAGGTTTACTACGGCCAGGTGACGGTTAGGCTACATCTGGCGAGCGCGGACTCCGGCGCGCTGCCTCCCGTTGGGCAGCCTGTGCCGCTGGCGATTACCAGTCAGGGGTGCGCGGACGCGGGTCTTTGTTATCCGCCGGAAACGCGCGAGCTGCAGCTGGCCGTGGGGGCGGATGGCTCTTGGTCGGTGAGCGGCACAGGCGCGGTGGCCGGGCCGGTCCCTCCACCCTTGGCAATGGTGCTGGGTGGTGACGGCAAGCCGCTGGATGGCGGCGCGCTCCCGGGCGCGACCGAAGCTGCCGGCAGCCTGAACCCGTTTGATTTCGGCGATACCAGCCTGGCGGCTTGGCTCGAAAATGCGGGCTGGCTGCAGGTGGTGGGTCTGTGTCTGTTATTAGGTTTACTACTGGCCTTCACACCATGTGTGCTACCCATGGTGCCCATTCTCATGGCCGTCATTGCCGGGCAAGCGGGCCAGGAAGGCAAGCTGTCGCGCGGGCGCGGCCTGTCACTCGCCGCCGTTTTTGTGCTGGGTATGTCCATTGTCTACACCGCGCTGGGTGTGGTCGCCGGCTTGCTGGGTGCGGGCTTGATGATCTGGTTGCAGACACCCTGGGTGCTGGTGACCTTTGCCGTGCTGCTCGCTTTGCTCGCGCTGGCGATGTTTGATGTGTTCACCTTGCAGGCGCCGGCCGCGATGCAGACTGCGCTGCATGAGCGTATGAATCGTTTGCCCGGAGGCCGATACGGCGGCGTGTTTTTGATGGGCATGCTTTCCGCCCTTATTGTCGGCCCCTGCGTAGCGGCGCCGCTGGCGGGTGTGCTGCTTTTTATTTCGCAGACAGGCGACGTGGTGCTGGGCGGCTCTGCGCTCTTTGCCCTGGCTTGGGGTTCGGGCATTCCTCTGCTACTACTTGGCGCCTCGTCCGGCTTGCTGCTGCCCAAGGCGGGTCAGTGGATGGAAGGCGTCAAATGGGGCTTTGGCGTCCTCTTGCTCGCCACCGCTTGGTGGATGGTTTCTTCGCTGTTGCCCTCGTGGGTCCTTTTGCTGGGCTGGATCCTGCTGGCGCTGTGGGCGGCCGTACTGATGGGAGCTTTCAGCAGCTTGCCAGAGGGTAGCGGGCCGGCTCGCCGACTGTGGAAGGCCGCCGGTCTGATGCTCGGTGCCTGGGCGCTTCTGATGCTGGTGGGGCTGGCAGGTGGCGGCAAGGATCCCTTCCGCCCGCTCGCTCCCTTTGTGGGCGGGGCGGTATCAGTCGATGGGGCGGCCGCTGGTGCGACGGATATGGCCGAGGCGGTCAAGCGTCGCTTTGTAAAGATTGAGTCGATCGCAGAGCTGGAAGAGGCGTTGGCCCAGGCTGACCGCCCCGTCATGCTGGATTTCTACGCTGACTGGTGTGTTTCCTGCATTGAAATGGAGCGCTACACCTTCAGCGACAGGGATGTCGCTCGCAAACTGGACAGTTTCGTGTTGCTTCAGGCGGATGTCACACGCAACCAGCCGGAACATCGGGAACTTCTAAAGCGTTTCCGCCTGTTTGGCCCGCCGGGCATCATTTTCTTTGATGCCCAGGGGCGTGAGCTTGACGTGCGGGTGGTCGGCTTCCAGAACGCCGAACGCTTCGGCAAAGCCCTGGATCAAGTGCAGGCGCAGGCCGCCTCGAACCCGGCCTCCGCCGCGGCACCAGCGCCGGCCTCAGCTGCGGCCCTGGCCGCCACCTCCGCCCAATCAGCGCTGCTGTCGCAGCAGCTGCGCGGCTTCGATGGCGAAATAGGTCAGAATGCCGTCAGCGCCGGCGCGTTTGAAGCCCAGCAGTGACTCCATCATGACTTTGTCGTGCTCCAGCCAGCCATTCGCGGCGGCGGCCTTGAGCATGGCGTACTCGCCGCTGACCTGATAGGCGTAGGTAGGCATTCCGAAGGCCTGTTTCACATCGCGCAGCACGTCCAGATAGGGCATGCCCGGCTTCACCATCACCATATCCGCTCCCTCGCGGATGTCGGCGGCCACTTCGCGCAGGGCCTCGGCACGGTTGGCAGGGTCCATCTGATACGCCATCTTGTTCGATTTGCCCAAGTTCGATGCGGAACCCACGGCATCGCGGAAAGGCCCGTAGAACGCGCTGGCGTATTTGGCCGAATACGCCATGATGCGTGTATGTATGTGACGGTTCGATTCAAGCGCCTGGCGCAGGGCCCCAACCCGCCCGTCCATCATGTCGCTGGGCGCAACAATATCCACCCCCGCTTCGGCCTGAGCAAGCGCCTGCCGCACCAAGATTTCGACGGTGGGCTCGTTCATGACATAGCCCTCTTCGTCGATTACGCCATCCTGGCCATGGCTGGTATAGGGGTCCAGCGCCACATCACAAAGCACGCCAAGCTCCGGGAGGCGAGACTTCAATTCGCGTACGACGCGCGGCACCAGGCCGTCGGGGTTGGCCGCCTCGCTGCCGTCGAGTGTCTTTAATTCGGGCTCGATCGCAGGAAACAGTGACAGCACGGGGATGCCCAGTTCCAGACATTGTTCGGCCACCGGCAATAGTGTGTCGAGCGAGTGGCGCACGACGCCCGGCATAGAAGGTACCGGCTGCCTGACACCCTGACCTTCGGTGATGAAAACGGGGTAGATCAGGTCGTCGACCGTAAGCGTGTGTTCGCGTACCAGTCGACGGGTGAAGTCATCGCGCCGGTTTCGGCGGGGGCGTGCGGCCGGAAAGTCGGCCTGTGGAAGAAACGATGTCATGGAAGCTCCAGAAAGCAGAAATCAGGGAACGACCTTGGGTGAAATCCAGTTCTCGATGTGCGCGGTCGCTTCTTCCTGCCCAATGCGTTGTGTGGCTGAGAAAGCGATTGCGCGCAGCGTGCCAAGGTCGGCGAGTTCCTTCTTAACATTAGCGATGGCGCGTACCCGTTGCCCGTAAGGCAGTTTGTCGGCTTTGGTGAGCAGTGCCAGCACCGGCACGCCGCGGGGCGCCAGCCAGTCGGCCAGGCGCCGGTCCAATGCTGTGACGCCCCGGCGGATATCGATTAGAAGCACCACGCCGGCCAGTGAAGGCCTGTCGCGTAAATAGCTGCCTAGTACGTCGGCCCACTCTTCGCGCGCCGACTGTGCCACCGAGGCATAGCCATAGCCGGGCAGGTCGACCAGATAACCCAGCACGGCGTCGGGATCGGATTCCAGTGGGTCGGGGATGCCGAACATGTTGATCAGCCGGGTCCGGCCCGGCGTCTTACTGGAATAAGCCAGCTTGCGCTGATTGGTCAGCACATTAATGGCGGACGATTTGCCGGCATTGGAACGCCCGACGAAACAGACTTCCGGGCCGGTCGGCGCAGGGAGCTGGTCGAGGCGTGCGGCAGAAGTGGTGAAGCGGGCGCGATGTAGGATGGACACGCGAGATCCTGTATAAGTCGATTTCAAAACCCGGCGGCTTTGGCGGGACGGGCAGACATGCCTGCGCGTCATTCGGTGCCTATTGTATAATCGCAGGTTTGAAAACTCATGAGCCGGTTTGTACGCATTTTGTTGCATGCATGCGGCCCAGGGGTTTTGAAGCAAATCGTGGCGCCGCTGGTGCCGGGTCGAATTCGCGATCGTCGAGGTCTTCATGAAGCGTATGCTTTCCAGAATGCTTGTCGCCAGCGGTGTGTTGCTGGGCACCTGCGCAATTTCCGTCAGCCATGCGGCTGAAGCCAACGCCCGGCCGGATGCGGCTGCGGGTGAAGAGCTTTACGTTAACGGCGACATGTCGCGGGGCGTCATTTCCTGTGCAAGCTGTCACGGTGAAGCAGGCAACAGTGTCATCCCCATCAATCCCAATATTGCCGGCCAGCCGTACGAATATCTGGTCAAGCAGCTGCTGGACTTCAAGCCTCGCGGCGAGCATCCACCCGTGCGCAACGGCGCTGACGGCGCGCCATCGCTGATGGCGCCTATGGCGGCTCCGCTCACAGAAGAAGACATCCGCAACGTGGCGCTGTATCTGTCCATGCAGCCGCTCAATACGGAAACGGCGCCCACGGCAAGCAACGAAGACACCATGGAACGCGGCCAAACAATCTGGCGCGCCGGCATCGCCTCGCGCGGCGTTCCTGCCTGTGCCGGCTGCCACGCACCCAACGGTGCAGGCATCCCGGGCAAATACCCGCGCATCGCGGGCCAACACCCCGACTACATTGCAGACCAGCTGCGCTTGTTCCGCAGTGGTGACCGTAACAACAGCGAAGAAATGTTCGAAATCGCCGATCGCATGTCCGATCGCGACATCGCCGCTGTGGCAGATTACGCCGCAGGGCTGCGTTGAATGCAGGCAGTGGTCAAACAGCAAAAAGTTTGAGCTTAAACAAACCTGAACAAGATCGATGTGCCCGTTTGGGCCGCATCCACCGCTAGAATAGGGGGCAGGCCATACAGGCAGCCCCCTTTTTTCTTTAAGTGCAATCAGTGACCTCAAAGTCTTCCAAGCACCGCCTCGGTGCCGATGTGCTCGAACTGCTCGGCTCCATGAGGTTTGCCGTCAGTCTGCTGATGTTCATCTGCGTAGCCAGCCTAATCGGCACCGTGCTGATGCAGAACCAGCTGCCCAACGCCTATTTCGATCAATTCGGGCCGTTCTGGTATGCGGTCTTCGATAAATTCTCTATCTGGCAGGTCTATAACAGCTGGTGGTTTCTGCTGATCATGGCGTTCCTGGTGGTGTCCACCACCATCTGCGTCATACGCAACACACCACGCTTTATAAAAGACGCCCGCTCCTTCCGCGAGCACGTGCGCGGCAGCAGCCTGCGCGCATTTCACCACCGGGTCGAAGCGACCGTTCCTGAGACACCCGCTGATGCGCTTGCCCGCGTGCAGCCCTGGTTGCGCAAGAACGGCTATGCCTGGAAAGAGCGCAAAGATGGCGAAAACATCATGCTGGCTGCCAAGAAAGGTAGCGCCAATCGGCTGGGGTATATCTTCGCTCATTTGGCTATCGTAGTGATTTGTATAGGCGGCCTGCTGGACAGCGAATTACCCGTCCGCCTGCAGGTATGGATGGGCGACAAGCAGCCGGTCACCCAGAACATGCTGATTTCCCAAGTGCCTGAATCCGGCCGACTGTCGCTTGGCAACCCCAGCTTCCGGGGCAATATGCTGATTCCGGAAGGTTCCACAGCGGCGAATGCGCTGCTGGCCGTGGGCGACGGCTTGATCGTGCAACCGCTGCCTTTCAGTCTTCACCTGAAGGAGTTCGTGGTCGATTACTACTCCACAGGTATGCCCAGCAGTTTCCGCAGTGTGGTGGAAGTCATCGACCACGAAACCGGCGAGCGCTTTGAGCGCAATATTGAAGTCAATGAACCGTTGCGATACCGCGGCGTCACGGTCTAT
>JAJUGV010000051.1 GCA_029265795.1 Alcaligenaceae bacterium | reverse complement strand
GCCCGATGGCCGGCTGTCGCGTGCGTCGGTCTTGTCGCACATGCGCGCAATGGTTGAGGCAGTGGATGTGCCGGTGAATGCCGATTTCGAAAGCGGGTTCGCCAATACGCTCAGCACCTTGGAAGATAGCGTTCGGCTCGCGATTGAGACAGGTGTGGCGGGCTTTTCGCTCGAAGACTCCACGGGTGACTCCAAGGCACCGTTGATGTCCGTCGAAGAGGCCGCCACCCGCATCAGCTTGGCACGTACCGTTATTGACGGTTCAGGAAGCAATATTTTGCTGGTAGGACGTGCGGAAAATTTCTTCGTGGGCGTGCATGATCTCGATGATGTGTTGAATCGGCTTCGCGCGTACTCTGAGGCCGGTGCTGACTGCCTCTACGCCCCTGGTATCAAGACGCGTGAACAAATCAAGGCCGTGGTCGAAGCGGTTGCGCCCAAGCCGGTGAACGTGCTAATTGGCTGGAACAGTGATCTCACTGTGAAAGATATTGCTGCGCTGGGGGTGCGCCGCATTAGTGTAGGGGGCGCCATGGCGCGAGCAGCCTGGGGAGGATTTCTGAGGGCTGCACAGTTAATTCAGGAGTCGGGCCGCTTCGACGGATTTGCCGATACGCCTGCGGCGGCGGACGTCCACAAATTGCTGGAATAGGGTCTGCTATCGGGACTCTTTGCTGTTCTCATTGCCTTGCGCTGGGCCACAACACCGAGAACATGGCTACCAGCATCAGCAATACGGCAAGCATATCTTGCCAGTGCATGGGTTCGCCAAGCAGCAGCACACCGGAAAATACGCCCACCACGGGAATCAGCATGACGCTGAGGGTGGAGGCTTGGGGAGGTAGGCCTCGCGCCAGTGAAAACCAACCGACTTGTGCCACACATAACACCAGCACGCCGTTAAAAAGCACGGTCAGTATGCCGGCGAGATTCGGCCAACGCAGTTCTTCTGTTTCGAATAGCAGCGCCGTGGTCGTGAGTACGGTGGCGCCCAGAAGCACTGCCCAGAAGGTGAAGGTGACAATATGGATGCTGAGGCGGGCGTGGCGCAGCATCTGAGTTCCTAGCCCCCAGGAAAGCGCGGCCCCTAAAGCCAGCAGTACACCCTTTGGCTGTCCCGCCAAAGCCGCCATCTCGTGCCATAGCAATAGGATGGAACCGGCAAGTGCCGCCGATATGCCAAGCATATGACGCCCTTGCAGAACCGAGCGGAAGAACAGCGCCCCGGCGATCGCTGAAAAAATGGGCATGGTGTAGCCAAGGATTGCCGCTCTGCCGCTGGAGAGCAACGGCAGAGAGAGGATGATCAGCAGATTCCAAAAGACAATGTTGGTGAGGCCCAGCACGAATACTAGTGCGCGTTCACCGCGGGGTACTTCGAATGAGATGCCGCGCCACGCCATGAACAACGCCAGCAGCGGAAGTCCCGTCCACAGACAGGCGGCCCGAAACATGAGCGGCGGCATGGCGCCAACCCCAATCTTCATGACCGTCCAATTCACTCCCCAGATCAGGGTGATGAACGCAAGTAAGACGGTTTGGCGCGCGGTGAGTTGCATAGTGGATCAGAGGTCCAGCGAGTATTGATCCGTATCGACAGGCAGTTCACCCTGCCGCCCAGCACGACACTCGATGCGTATCGGCCCGTTTACTTTACAGCAGCACGGCAGGATCTCAGATTGCCCAAGGTAGGCTAAAGGAGGATCATCATAGCTGACTTCGCCGGCAAGCAAGGTCAGCCGACAGACTCCACAATAGCCGCTGCGGCATTGGTACTCGACTTCGTGGCCTGTCCGTTCCAGGCCATCCAACAGAGTCTCGCCCTTCAGCAACTGAAAGCTTCTGTCTGTGGTGGTGATGATGGTCACAGTTCAAACCCGCTCAGATCGTCAGCGGACACCTCCGAATCGATCTGCCCCACCAGATAAGAGCTGAGTTCTACTTCCTGTGGGGCGACTTGGACGGTGTCGGAAGACAACCATGTATTGATCCACGGGATGGGGTTATGCCGAGCGCCTTCAAACGCGGGCTTCAGACCCACTGCCGCCATGCGGATGTTGGTGATGTATTCGACATACTGGGAAAGAATGTCTCTGTTCAGTCCAATCATTGAGCCATCACGGAAGAGGTAATCAGCCCACTGTTTTTCTTGCATGGCCGCCTGCTTGAACATGTCGTGGCATTGTTGGTCAACCTCTTTTGCCACCTGAGCGAATTCCGGGTCGTCCTGGCCCGAGCGCATGATGTTCAGCATGTGCTGGGTGCTAGTCAGATGTAGTGCCTCGTCGCGGGCAATCAGGCGAATGATCTTCGCATTGCCTTCCATCAGTTTGCGTTCCGCAAAGGCAAAGGAGCAGGCGAAGCTGACATAGAACCGAATCGCCTCAAGAATGTTCACGCTCATCAGGCAAAGATAAAGCTTTTTCTTGAGCTCGTACTGACTGACGTTTACGACTTCGCCGTTGATGGTGTGTTCGCCCGGGCCAAGTTGCGAATACAGCATCGTGTCGCGGATCAAGTCGTCGTAGTAAGACGAGATATCGCTCGCCCGCGCACGGATGTTCTCGTTGCGTACGATGTCGTCGAAGATCACCGACGGGTCGTTCACAATATTGCGAATGATGTGGGTGTAAGAGCGCGAGTGAATGGTCTCGGAAAAGGCCCAGGTTTCTATCCAGGTTTCCACTTCCGGCAGGGAGACCAATGGGAGGAAGGCCACGTTCGGGCTACGCCCCTGGATGGAGTCCAGGAGCGTCTGGTACTTCAGATTGCTGATGAAGATGTGTTTTTCGTGATCGGGCAGCCCCTGGTAATCGATGCGGTCCTGAGAAATATCGACTTCTTCGGGCCGCCAGAAAAAGGAAAGCTGCTTTTCGATCAGTTTCTCGAAAATGGGGTACTTCTGCTGGTCGTATCGGGCGACATTCACCGGTTGGCCGAAGAACATCGGCTCCTTCAGCTGGTCGTTGTCAATCTTGGGAAAAATGCTGTAGCTCATGATCGAATTGACCCTCAAATCTTGCACGCCCCGCCTGCGCAGTCATCTTCGAACTGGTTGTTCGGGTCATCTGCGCCATCGCGGGTGTTGTGGTAGTAGAGCGTTTTTACGCCGTACTTGTAGGCGAGCAGCAAGTCCTTAAGAAGCTGCCTCATGGGTACGCGGCCGCCTTCGAACCGCTGTGGGTCGTAATTGGTGTTCGCCGAAATGGATTGATCGACGAACTTCTGCATGACACCGACCAGCTTCAGGTAACCCTCGTTGTTGGGCATATTCCAGAGCAGTTCATATTGGTCTTGCAGGCGCTCGAATTCCGGAACGACCTGACGCAGAATGCCGTCTTTGGATTGCTTGACGGAAACCAGGCCGCGCGGGGGTTCGATGCCATTGGTCGCGTTGGCGATCTGGCTGGAGGTCTCGGAGGGCATTAGCGCGGTCAAAGTCGAATTGCGCAGCCCGTGCTCTTTGATCTCGGCACGCAGCGCCTCCCAATCTAGGTGCAGAGGCTCCTTGCAGATGCTGTCGAGGTCCTTTTTGTAGGTGTCGATGGGCAGCAGGCCTGCGGCGTAGGTGGTTTCATTGAAGGCTTTGCAGGGGCCGTACTCGCGTGCAAGCTGAACCGAAGCCTTCAACAGGTAGTACTGGATCGCTTCAAAGCAGCGGTGTGTCAGACCGATTGCGGAGTCATCGGAATAGCGCACGCCGTTCTTCGCAAGGTAGTAGGCATAGTTGATGACTCCCACACCAAGAGAGCGGCGCTTTTCAGTGGAGTTTAGGGCTGCGTTAACCGGGTAATCCTGATAATCGAGCAAGGCGTCGAGGGCGCGCACCACCAGATCGGCAAGGCCCTCGAGCTCATCCAGGGATTCGAGTTCGCCCAGGTTCAGCGCCGAGAGGGTGCACAGCGCAATTTCACCGTCTTCGTCGTGCAGATCGCTCAGCGGCTTGGTCGGCAGCGCGATTTCCATGCAAAGGTTCGATTGGCGTACCGGTGCCTGTGCGGGATCGAACGGGCTATGTGTGTTGCAGTGATCGACGTTCTGTATATAGATGCGGCCGGTGCCGGCACGCTCTTGCATCATGAGTGAGAAAAGCTCAATGGCCGGCAGGCTGCGCTTGCGGATGGCGGGATCCAGCTCGTACTGCTCGTACAGGCGCTCGAATTCGTCCTGGTCAGCGAAGAAGGCTTCGTATAAGCCGGGCACGTCATGTGGCGAGAACAGCGTGATGTTGCCGCCCTTGATAAGACGCTCGTACATCAGACGGTTGAGCTGCACGCCGTAATCCAGGTGGCGGATGCGGTTTTCCTCGACGCCCCGGTTGTTCTTGAGCACCAACAGGGATTCCACTTCGAGGTGCCACAGCGGATAGAACAGGGTGGCGGCGCCCCCACGGACTCCCCCTTGTGAGCATGACTTAACGGCCGCCTGGAACATCTTGAAGAAGGGCAGGCAGCCGGTGTGTTGGGCTTCACCCCCGCGGATTTCGCTACCGACAGCACGGATGCGGCCACCGTTGATGCCGATACCGGCCCGTTGCGAAACATAGCGCACGATTGCGCTGGTGGTGGCATTGATGCTGTCCAGGCTGTCGCCGCATTCAATCAACACGCAAGAGCTGAACTGACGTGTGGGCGTGCGTACGCCCGCCATAATGGGCGTGGGCAGCGAAATCTTGAAGGTGGAGACCGCGTCGTAGAACCGCTTTATGTAATTCAGCCGAGTGTCTTGGGGATACTTCGAGAAAAGACACATGGCCACCAGAATATAGAGAAACTGTGGGCTCTCGTAGATTTCCTTGGTGACACGGTTTTGAACCAGATATTTTCCTTCTAGCTGCTTGACCGCTGCATACGAGAAGTTCATGTCACGCCAGTGGTCGATGTGGCTATTCAGTTCATCGAACTCTTCGCGGCTATAGTCGGCAAGAATATGTGGGTCGTACTTCCCCATGTCAGTCAGTCGCTTGACATGGTCGTACAGGTGGGGCGGCTCGAATTGCCCAAAGGCGATCTTGCGCAGGTGAAAGATGGCAAGGCGGGCAGCCAAGTATTGGTAATCCGGGGTTTCTTCGGAAATCAGGTCAGCGGCCGACTTGATGATGGTCTCGTGGATATCTCCGGTACGGATTCCGTCGTAGAACTGAATATGCGAGCGCAGTTCGACCTGCGAAACCGACACATTATCGAGATCCTTGGCGGCCCAATCCACCACACGATGAATCTTGTCGAGATCAATCGGTTCGGTACGACCATCACGCTTCGTAACCTTAATAATCGCTGATTGGTTCATTTATTTAGACCTCAAGTATCTGTGGGCGGATTGCGGGCCTGGAAAGGGGAGCGATCCGCGGTTGGACGCATGGGTGGCAGGCCGCGTAGGTGCTGTATTGACGCAGGCTGCATGTGTCTGTACACCCGCAGAACACGGGTGGATGTTGGCTGTCACTACTAAATGTAGGGAGAATCTTAGCATAGCTCCCTACATATAGTGTTAATTTTTTATGCACACATTGTTTCGTACACTGCGAGAATGTCCAGCATGTACACAGGCCGGCGCCAGCGCTGCGCACGCTGCCAGCGTCCCGCCACACATTGCCTTTGCGCACATATTCCGTCGCTGCCCAACCGCACGCGAGTACTGGTATTGCAACATTCCGACGAAGCTCGCCATCCGCTCAATACTGCGCGGTTAGCGGTACTGGGGCTACAACATGCCGATTTGTGGGTGGGTGAGCATTTTGAGCAACTTGAAGAAATCGTCGCAGCGGCGGTTCAGCCGCTGTTGTTGTTTCCGGCCAGCAAGGAAAATGCCGGATCCGAACAAACTAACAGTCCTGACGTACCCGCAGTCGCCCTGGACTCCTCTTTATTGATCGTGCCAGACGGCACGTGGCGCAAGGCGCGCCAGATTGTGCGGGCGAATCCGGTTCTTCAAGAGCTCCCACGTCTGAGCCTGCCGGCGGGCCAACCCTCCGAATATCGAATCCGAAAGGCGACAGAGCCGGCAGCACTCGCAACTATCGAAGCCATAGTGCGTGCTCTTGAAACTTTGGAACCACTGCAGGATTTTCAGCCCTTATTGCGGCCCTTTCGAGTGATGGTCGAGCAACAGATTCGGGCGATGGGAGAAGACGTCTACCAGCGCAACCATGGCGTGTGAGGGCAATGTATACGCGCGTTTACAAAAGGCGCTATGCAGTGGCGTTGCCTGTTGGACTTGGGGCAGGCTCCGGCTGTCGGTACTTAGCCGGCAATGAGAATGCGCAGAGTCTGTGCGCAGCAGAAGGGGGTCAGGCGCTTCGGCGCGGGTCGGCCTGCTTTTGATTGGCCGAAGACGATTCGTTGTTTCTGTTGGATAGACGCTGTGTCAGTACCTGACAGCGAGCCAAAAATCTAGTCGTAGGAAATAGTTTCGCCCATTGCCGAGTTGAACGATGGGACGCGCCGTTGATTGTGGACTTTGGAAGAATTAATTTAAACAAATTCGTACCTCATTGAAGTTAAACGACATTCCATGATATCAGATGCGCGGGTTTTAGCAATGTGCTTGCTCCGGCAGGAAATTCAGAGTTATTGAGGGAGGGACCGTATGGCCGGCTCGAACTGGTAGTTGGGGATGATTAAGACGCTGGCTGCCGGGGGCGTGAGCACATATCTACCGAAGCCGTCTGGCGTGAGTTCACCCACGGCGAGCTCGGCGATGAGGTCGCCGGACGGGTTCCGCACCAGGACGTGCATTTGAGCAGGCGCCAGCCCAAATGTAGCGAGGGAGTCAGTCTCCGGCAGGAATTCACGATCTTTGCGGGCTTGAGACAGCATCGCCAGATAGGCTGCCGGGTCGAAGTCGGACGCTTCAGCTGTAGGTGTTCCCCTGCTATGCCATTTCGCCTCAATGCGTTCAAAATGGAGTTCTCGCCCATCACCGCTGCGTAGTGTCAGAGCCTGCGCGTCCTCTGGCTCCCAATTGAAAATGCGGTGGGGCCTGTGTTCTTCACCGTGAGCATGATTGTGGGACCCCAAAGCCGCGGGTCGTGTCTTGGCGGCGTTCAGCTGCAGCGCGCTAAGGGCGACCCCCAGCATCAATGCGGCCAGCCACGCGATGGTGCGCAACGTGTTGTTCATGTCAGCGCCGCCTCCACCACAGAAATAGACCCACGCACAGTGCTGCCAGCGGCAACAGGACGGAGCTAAGAAAGAAACTCAGCTGCATCTGTCGATTGGTAAGGCGAACGCCTTGCGTTTGATAGTGGCGGGGTTGAATATCAATCAGTGAGTGTTGCTGCAACATGTAATTGACGCTGTTTAGGAACAACGCTGAATTGCCTAACAGCGGGTAGTAGTGATTGGTAGCGAAATCTGCATCGCCGGCAAGCAGCAGCGTGGCGCGGGGGCCGCCCGTCGCCATGGGCTGATCACCGAGGCGTCGGGCCGCCAGCAACATGAGCGTACGCCGGTCCAGATTGGCAGGCGCATCCGCCAGATGCGCTTTTTGACTGCTGATAACCAGCGGCGTCACCACGACTGCCTCATGCAGGCCGTCATCGCCGGGAACGAAGGATGACACGCTAGGGAAGACTGACACCGGCACATTGCGCGTGATGGCATGCCGCGTATAGTCGCTAACCGCCGGGGTCGTAGGGTCGCTTTGATAATGTTGGCCCAGGTCGCTCACCTGTTGCGGCTGATGCCGGATACCAAAGCTGTCGAGCACCGGAAGCAGGCCGTGATCTGTATCCGGCTCGAGCAGCAACATGGCCGAGCCGCCCTCGAGCAAGTACGCTTTCAGCGCTTCAGCGTCATCAGCCCGGAATGCTTGTCGGGGCCCGGCCACGATCACCAGGTCGCAGTCATCGTAGCTGTTGCCGCCCTGCGCGGGTAGAACCGAACGTACGGCATAGCCTAGTGTTTCCAATGCCTCACGGGCCATTGCCATCCCGTGACGCTCGTGTAGTTCAATACGGGCTACCAGGTTTTCGTCGTGGCCGTGGTCTTCATCGTCGTCCAGATCTTTCAGGCTGAAGGGGTTGGCTTCGAGATGTCCTTGGGTGAAGCAGATGCTCTGCGTGACCTGACTCAGTACGCGTATAAGCCCGTTGGTAAAGTCAGTTTCTGTGCCACCATGAATGGTGATGCTACGTTCTGCCGTTTGGATGACGGCGCTGCCGGCGAATTGAACGCCGAATTGCCTGGCGACCGCAGGGTGCAGGCTGGGGTCAACTCCATACACCTCAATGAGAGGGTTGGCCGCCCGATACTGCTTCAGTAAATCCAGGGCGTCCACCATGCTCTTATTGCGCAGGTCGTAGAACCATGTAATGGTGATGGGGTGGTTCACCTGCGCCGCGACATGACGACTCTCAGGGCCGATCGAATACACCTTGGCGCTAGTGAGATCGAGTCTGCCCAGGTGCTGGTAGGCCCAGATATTGAGGGCGACGAGCAGGCTGGCAACAGCAAGAACGGGCAGGATGATTTGCGTAACTATGCGCCAGAAATCAGTCCCTTTCCTTGTCACCGCATTCTCCTGAGACGCAAAAATTGCACGGAAATGAACAGTGAGATGGCGATGACCGATGCAAAGTACACCATCGCGCTACCCGAAAGCACACCGCGAATCAAATCAACGTGCTGCGCTGATAGGGATAGGTGCATCAAGCCCGCGGATAGGGAAGGAAAAAAATCGAATGCCGCCGGATAATCAATGAACCAAAGCAGCACCAGAATCCCCCAGGTGACCAGTGCTGCCACCACTTGATTGGCGCAAGCACTTGACACCGCCATGCCCATAGCGAGAAACATCGCGCCGAAGGCGAACGTCCCGACATAGCCTCCGAGTATCGGCCCCAGATCGGGGTCTCCGTAGAAAACCAGTGGTACGACCGCGGTGGCGGTGCCGGCGAGCATGAGCAGCACGACCAGCAGCCCTGCCAGGTATTTTCCTATTACCGTCGCGTAGTCGCTCAGCGGGAGGGTCAGCAGTAGCTCGATGGTTCCGGTCTTATTCTCTTCAGCAAAAATCCTCATGGTGAGCAGTGGCATAACCAAAATCATGAGAATGATCATGTTGTGGAACGAGGTCACCATCTGAGCGGTATTGACGAAAAAGAGATGAAAACTGAATAGGTATCCGCATAACGCCCAGAAAACCGCTACGACGGCTAGCGCGATCGGCATGGCGAAGTACTCGCGCAGTTCTTTCACTATGACCGCCTGTAGGGCGCTCATATGACCTCCTGCATTTGTTGGATATTGCGATCGGCTTGGCGAACTGCATTGACCAGAATGTCTTCCACGTTGCTGCCTTCGTAGAAGAACTGTTCCACCTGGCCCAGCTCAAGGGCATAGGCAAGCACCGGATTCAATGAAGGGGGGCGCTGCGCGAACCCAATAGTCAGGATATGGTGTTCCGTTGTAGCGCCGCAGCGCGCCTGCACTTCAAGAACCCCATCGATAGCTGTCACATTTGCCCGCAGCTGCTTAAGCGCGGCGGCGCTGCCGCGCCAATGCAGCAGAATGTTCTGGCGGCCCCCTATGGCCGGGACGTTCAGCGGGACATCGGTCACCAGCCGGCCGTTGCGCAAAATAATGGCTCGCGTGCACAGCGCCTGAATTTCCTGCATAAGGTGGCTACTGAACAGCACGGCACGCCCTTCCGAAGCGCGGCGTATCATTTCGCGCGCCTCGATCGTCTGTATGGGATCTAAACCGTTGGTCGCTTCATCAAGCAACAGTACTGAGGGGTCCCCCAAGATGGCCTGGGCAAGGCCGGCCCGTTGACGAAACCCTTTGGAGAGCCGCGCAATCGCGGTATTGCGAACTTCTTCAAGATTGAAAGCCGCCATTGCCGTATCGAGGGATGCCGAAAGCCGACGCCCACGCACACCTTTGCAGCGGCCGACAAACTGCAAGTACTGCGATACGGTCAGGGAATCGTAAAGGGGTGCCTTCTCCGGTAGATATCCCACATAGTTACGGTGCCGCCCGTCGATTTGCCGGCCGGCCATTCCCTGGACTTTCACCCTGCCTGCATCGGCTTGGTAGTAACCGGCGATCAGCCGCAGCGTAGTGGTTTTGCCGCTGCCGTTGGGGCCCAACAAGCCCACGATCTCACCAGGCTGCACTTGAAAGGACAGCCGGTGCAATACCTGGTGAGGTCCAAAGAACTTGTCGACGCGGTCAAAGACGATGGACGCCATTTGAACGATCAATCAGTCGTAAGCTCTGTCGTGGTCATGCCGGTCATACTGTTGGGCATCGTGGCTGTACCAAATCTGGCCGCGGGTGGCGTCACGAATCTGCTTCAGGCGGTCTATGGATTGCATCGACAAGTTGGTGTTCCACGTAATCCCCGGGATGACGCCGGCTTCATTTTCGGAGGTGTAAATGGCGTCGGCGGCGAGCAACAACGTGCCGGTGTTCTTCAAATTGACCTGTAGCGATTGGTGCCCCTGGGTGTGACCCTTGGTATCCAACACGATAATGCTGCCATCGCTGAACAGATCGAAATCACCGGTCAGCTGAATGAAATCGTAATCGCGCGTGCCGTCGTAGTCTTTCAGCACATAGGCTGCGCGTTGGAATTTTTCCGGCCACCATGCAGCTCGAAGCTCTTCCTTCTGTACAACGTGTTTGGCGTTCGGAAACAGTTTGATATTGCCTGCGTGATCCAGGTGGAAGTGCGAGTAGATCACATGAGTGACGTCGTCGACGCTAAAGCCCAGCTTGGACAGCTGGCGGTCGATGACTTCGTCGCGGGTCTGTTCTGCAGTAAACGCGCCGCACAGACCTTCACCCCAATAGTTGGCGCAATTCCCGTCGGAGACCGCCACGTTATTACCGGTGTCAAACACCAGCAGGCCGCGGGGATGCTGAATGACATACATCGCCACGGGAACTTTGATGCGCGTGCCGACGTCCGACATCGCGGTCAGCCACCCTTTGTCAAGGGTGAGAGAGCCGCTGCTAAGCTGCCATAGCTTGATGTCTTGCGTCTTGGTGTCCTGCGTCTTGGTGTCCTGCGCAGACACGACCATACTGGCAGCACATAATGCGCCGGCCGTGACTGCTTTGATGATGAGTCGTTTCATTTTTGTCTCCGTTGATGAACCATTGCAACAACAACAACAACGACACTACGACTACGGTGGCCGGGGGCCACGGACGTTTGCTCCAAAGCAGTTTAGCGGCGCAGCACGAACGTCCTAGTAGGCAAATGACTTAGTGCTGTAGAAGGAGGTGTCCAGGGGAAGTAGTATGGGCACCCCATCCTGGCCTTTAGGCAGGCTTTCTATATAGGTCAGCAGGACGTCAACATCCTGAACGCCGACATCAAGCCGACGTTCGGGTGGAACGTCGGCGAGTGTGGTGTATCCGTCGCCGCCCGTGGCATTGAAGCTGAGAGCGAAGAGCCGGTATTCCCGTTCGTCTTCTAGTGGTAGCCACGAATTGGAAGCGCGATGATAGACCTCGAAGTTCGAAGCACGCTGCCCTTTAGGCTTGCGGATATCGACATCCCAGCGAAGCCCGCCGGCGTAGGGGTAAGGGCCACTGGACTGTCCACCGATTACGGCTTCAAGGCCTTCTTCGATCATGGTGCGAGCTTCGGCTCCCGTGATGACTAGCCGCCACAGTTGGCCGTCAAAAGGTAGAACCTCCAGGACATTGGCTGCGGTGACCGCGCCTTCTAAAGGGATACGTACCCCACCCGCACTTTGCAGCGAAATATCAGCACCACCGTAGTGCTGGTCGGCCACCTCGAGATAGGCGTGTGCCACCAGCTGCTGGATATCACCGCCGTGAATGTTCACATGCCCGCGTGCGTTGCAGTTTGGGCCGGAGCGCCCATAATCCGGCGTTCCCGGCCCGCCGGGAATGCGACGGGAGCAGAGTTCCGTGGGGGCGTGGGCAACGACGGTTTCCCGATAGATCTCCACGCCGTCCTTGTACGGCTGCAGTACGGCAAGCGCGCGGCTGTCGGGTGGGGTGACGCGCAACACAGCACTGCGGTCGATCTCCGTAGCAAACGCCGCGTAGTCAGCTTCTGACACTGGCTTGGCGTTGATTTTGAAATCGTCGCCGATCAGTACATGAGGTGTTCCCGTGCAGGCGCTAACGCGCCCATTGCTGTCGAAGCTGACATGGAGTTCGCCGACAACTTGGCCGTATTCCCATGCCTGCGCTATGCAAACTAAGTCGCCGTCCCGGTTGGTCAGTGTTTCAGCGTATGGGCCGACGGGTGTGCCAATCGCATAGGTGGAGAGCGCTTCCGGGCCCAATAGTGAATGTGAATCGCCCCCGATCACAACGTCTACGCCGGATAGTTCAGCCACCAAAGTCTTGTCATTTTGGTAGCCGATGTGGCTGAGCAGCACGACCTTGTTTACCCCCAACTCTTGCAGTTCGTCGATCGCGCGTTGTGCTGCCGTGAATTCTTTCTCGAAGTGAGTGTCTGGGTCAGGACGAGACGAAATCTTGGTTTTCTCTGCAATGGTCAAGCCGACGATGCCGATCTGCTGACCGCCGCGCTCCACGATGGTGTAGGGTTGTACAGCCACGGGCGTGCGGTCGGGGTGCAGTGCTGAGTTCGCTCCAAACTGCACATTGGCGCTAAGAACGGCAGTCCGGCATTCCCCCGAATGCAGCAGCTGCAACCAGTTAGCCAGCACGGCATCGCCTTTGTCGAACTCGTGATTGCCCAGCGTGAAGGCGTCGAAACACACTTCGTTCATCAGCGCCGCATCGGCTTCCCCGAGCTCACCTGCACGGTTGAAGTAAAGCGTGCCGGTAAGGGCGTCGCCGGCATGAAGTTTCAGCGTATTGTCTCGGTCTTGCGACAGTTGTCGGAACGCCGTAACGACGCGGGGGAAGCCTCCCGCGCTTACCGTTACATCGATCGGTTCGCCTGCGGCATTCAGCAGGCGCATCACGATGCTCTTTTCTTCGAGGTGGGAGTGGTGGTCGTTGATGTGAAGAATGGTCAGGTCCAGGGATTCTGACACACCAGAGTCGTTGCTGCCATGGCTGCTATCGCAAGCGGTCAGCATGCCCAGGGTGATTGCCCATACAGCGATGGTGTAAGTCGCGAGTCGTGCAGACTTCGCCTGCGACCGAGATGTGGTGTGTTGTTGAGGATCCTTGCTGAGTCCCATGGTGACAGCGGCTTAACAATGGACAGCCGCCATTACATCAGGATACGTAACAAAAAGACAGGGGGATTCGTCCTTTTAAATTACTATGGAAGTCATTGTTATCAGCATATGGAGCGCCACCATTGAAATACCGGAAGCTGGGTCACACGGAAATTGAAGTCAGCCTCATCGGGCTGGGCACCATGACCTGGGGTGAACAGAACACCGAGGCCGAAGCTCATGAGCAGCTGGATTACGCCCTGTCTCGCGGCGTCAATTTGGTGGATACCGCAGAGATGTACCCGGTGCCTCCCATGGCCGAAACGCAGGGGCGCACAGAAACCTATATTGGTACGTGGCTGGCAAAAACCGGTCGACGCAAGGACATTATTCTGGCCAGCAAAGTGGCTGGTCCGAATACCGACCCTAAGCGCCCGGGCTATATTCGCAGTGGCCAAATGCGGCTCGACCGCAAGAACATGACCGAGGCACTGCACGCCAGCCTGAAGCGGCTGCAGACTGACTACCTGGATCTCTACCAGCTGCACTGGCCGGATCGCACCACCACCATCTTCGGCCGTCCACGCTACCCCTATCGCGACGATCCCTACACCGTACCCATCGATGAAACGCTGGGTGTACTGCAAGATTTTGTTCAGGCCGGAAAGGTGCGCCACGTCGGTGTGTCCAACGAAACCCCTTGGGGTGTGGCGCAATATTTGAAATTCGCCGAGACAAAAAAACTGCCGCGCATTGTTTCCATACAGAATCCCTACAACCTGCTTAATCGCATGTACGAAAACGGCCTGTCGGAATTCAGTCACTTGGAAGGTGTGGGTCTGCTGGCGTATTCCCCGCTGGCGATGGGCGTGCTGACGGGTAAGTATCTGAATGGGGCGCGCCCCGAGGGTGCACGCATGACGCTGTTCTCTCGCTTTGATCGCTATGCCAACCCGCAGGCTCAAGAGGCAGCGGCGCAATACGTGCAGGTGGCGCGCGACCATGGCCTTTCGCCCGCTACGCTGGCGCTGGCGTTTGTAAATCAACAGCCCTTCGTCACCAGCAATTTGATTGGCGCCACTCGGATGGATCAGCTCAAGGAAAACATCGACAGTGTCGATGTTGAGCTTGGGGATGAAGTCTTGGACGCCATCAAGGCGGTTTATCAGAAGTACCCGAATCCCGCACCCTGAGCCATTATCCCTTCCGCCGAGCCGGTATCCCAGCCGCCGCCGATGGCACGCACCAGTGCCACGGCGGCCAGGGCGCGTTCTCCATCCAGTTGCACTGATGCGCGTCGCTGCCGTAGTACCTCACGGTCAGCGTCGATGACTTCCAGATAGCTGATGGAACCTTCCCGATATTGGATCTGGGACAGTTGCGCGGCACGGCTCGCTTGCTGAACGGCGGCATCCTGAACTTCGGTCTGCTCACCCAAGATACGCAGACTGGCCAAGCCGTCTTCAACCTCTTTGAACGCCCGTAAAACGGTCTGGCGGTAGTTGGCGACGTCCTCTTCGTACTCCGCTCGGGCACGCTCCAATCCGGCTTCCCGGCGACCGCCATCAAAAATGGGCAGAGACAGGGCGGTACCGACCAGAGGCCCTAGCAGAAAGGCGCGACTGGACCATTGCAGCAGATCGCCTAATTGCGCCGATTCATAGCCCATGCTGCCGGTAAGCGTCAGACGTGGGAAAAAAGCGGCTCGCGCTGCACCAATGCGGGCGTTTGCCGCGGCCATTGCGCGCTCCGCTGCGGCAATATCGGGGCGTCTCTCGAGCAATGACGAAGGCAGGCCGGCTGGGATGTCGACCGGCAGACGTGTGAGCGGCTTGACCGGCAACGATAAACCGGCGGGCGTGGTGCCTAGTAGCGTGGCAAGTGCATGTTCGGTGAGGGCGCGTTGCCTTTCCACGCCCAGTGCTTCGGCCTGTGCCGATGCCAATGCGCTGCGGCTACGGGCGACATCCAGTTCGCCGATATCGCCTGCCCGGTAACGCTGTTCGACCAGTGCAAGGGTTTCACGTCGCAGTTCCACTGTGCGCTGGTAGAGTTCCTGTTCGGCATCCAGTTGGCGCAGCGTGAAATAGTTTTGCGCGACATCTGCCTGCAGGGCGAGCAATACGGACTCGAAGAGTGCCGCACTTTGCTGCGCCTCGGCGCTTGCTGCATCGGCTTCTGAGGCGACACGGCGAAAGAGGTCGACCTCATACGAGGCACCGAGTTCGGCGCGCCACGCCGTATAGGTCGTGGCGGGGGCGTCGTCCCCCAAACCCTGAGCCGCGCCGGGAATGCGTTGGCGCCGGGGGCCGAAGCCACCGTCAATAGTGGGGTACCGGTCTGCCAACGCGTCACGACGTAGTGCCCTGGCCTGCTTCACCCGCGCTGCCGCTGCCTTGAGTTCCTGATTCGCTGCGGCGGCACGCTGCTGCAAACGATCGAGCTCCGGGTCATTGAAAATGCGCCACCACTGGCCGCGGGAAATGGCGTCTTTGGGTTGGGCGGCCTGCCATTGTTTTGCCGCCTCGGGTGATAGGGTGGCTTCTTTGAAAACCATGGGGCTGTCAATCTCGGCCCGCTCGTAGGCGGGTCCGACCGCACAACCGGCCAGGAAGAAGGCAGTGGCAATAAGCGTAGAAAAAAAACGGAAAGAACTGTTCATGATGTAAGTCTCTTTCATTCACCGCCGTGTACCACGGGGGTCGCATGAGCGTTTGCGCTGCGCAGACGGCGTCCGCTTAGCAAGCGCAGGCCGACGTAGAACACCGGCGTGAGGAACAGGCCGAAAAGTGTGACGCCGATCATGCCGAAGAACACGGCAATGCCCATGGCATGGCGCATTTCGGAACCGGCTCCGCTGGACAGCACCAGTGGCACCACGCCCATGATGAAGGCGATGGAAGTCATCAAGATGGGGCGAAGTCGCAGACGGCTGGCCTCGATGGCCGCCTGGATCGTGTCCATTCCCTGCAGTTCCAAGTCACGGGCGAACTCCACGATCAGAATGGCGTTCTTGCATGCGAGCCCCACGAGCACCATGAGGCCGATCTGGGTGAAGATATTGTTGTCGCCGCCCATAGCCCATACTCCCGCCAGCGCAGCCAGCATGCTCATCGGCACAATTAGAATGACCGCCAGAGGCAGGACTAAGCTCTCGTACAGAGCCGCTAGCACGAGGAACACAAGCAGAACACTGATGGGAAACACCCAAATTCCGGCATTGCCCGCCAGAATCTGCTGATAGGTCAAGTCTGTCCACTCGAAAGCCATGCCGCGCGGTAAGACCTCGGCCGCGATGCGTTCGGCAGCCGCTTGGGCCTGGTCACTCGAGTAGCCGGGGGCAGGGCCACTGTTGATATCGGCTGCGGTGTAGCCGTTGTAGCGCACCACCATTTCCGGGCCAAAGCCTGGCGTTACCGTAGCGATGGACGACAGGGGCACCATCTGACCGCCGACAGTGCGAGTTTTGAGCTGCAAGATATCTTCCGGCTGGGAGCGGTAGGGTGCGTCAGCCTGTGCACGTACCTGGTAGACCCTGCCAAAGCGGTTGAAGTCATTCACGTAGAGTGAGCCCAAATAGATCTGCATCGTGTCGAACACTGCATCCACCGGGATGCCTAGCTGCTTGGCACGCACTCGGTCCAAGTCGACATCCAGCTGTGGAACGTTGATCTGATAGCTGGAGAACGCAGGGCCTAGCTCAGGCGCCTGAGCAGCCTTGGCGAGGAACTGTTTGGTGACGGCATCGACTTCTTCATAACCCAGCGCTGCGCGGTCTTCTAGTTGCAACTTGAATCCGCCCACCGTTCCCAGACCCATGATGGGTGGCGGAGGAAATACGGCAATATAGGCGTCCTTGATGTCACCGTAAGCTTGATTGAGTGCTGCGGCGATGCTGTCGGCGGAAAGCTCAGAGCCTTGCCGCTCATCGAAGGCATCTAACCCTACGAACACGATGCCGGCACTGGAACTGTTTGTAAAGCCGTTGATGGACAGGCCGGGGAAGGCAATTGCGCTTTCTACACCGGGCTGCTTCATGGCGATGTCGGACATGCGGCGAATGACCTGCTCTGTTCTATCGAGCGATGCGCCGCTGGGTAGTTGTGCAAAGCTGATCAGGTATTGCTTGTCCTGAGCCGGCACGAAGCCGCCCGGTACCGCGTATGACACGGCAGCGGTCAGCGCTAGCAACACTAAATACACCCCCATGGTCGACGCTTTGCGTTGAACAACGCGTCCCACTGCGGTTGCGTAGCGATCTGATGAGCGGCGAAAAAAGCGGTTGAACGTAGCGAAAAATCCACCGAGCAGACGGTTCATGATGCGGGTCAGCCGGTCGGGCGGTGTGTCGTGCGCTTTGAGCAGCAGGGCCGCCAATGCGGGAGACAACGTTAAGGAGTTCACCGCGGAAATCACCGTGGAAATGGCGATTGTCATGGCGAATTGCTTGAAAAACTGACCACTGAGCCCGGTCATGAATGCCAGGGGCACGAACACCGCCACCAATGTCAGTGCAATGGCGATGATCGGGCCGCTGACTTCGCGCATGGCGCGATAGGTCGCCTCGCGTGGCGGCAGACCTTCCTCAATATTGCGCTCTACGTTTTCCACGACGACGATCGCGTCATCCACCACAATCCCGATTGCCAGCACCAGCCCAAACAGTGACAGCGCATTGATGGAGTAACCAAACGCCAGTAGCAGGGAGAACGTGCCGATAATGGACACAGGCACGGCTAGCAGTGGGATGATGGACGCCCGCCAGGTCTGCAGGAAGACGATCACGACCAGTACCACCAGCGCCACCGCTTCAATCAGTGTCTTGATAACCGCGTTGATGCTGGCGCGCACGAACTGTGTGGGGTCATACATAATGCGGCTTTCCAGCGAAGCGGGAAAGTCGGCTGACAGCTCTTGCATGGTGGCCCGCACCGCCTTCGAGACGGCCAGGGCATTAGCGCCGGGGGCCTCCATGATGCCGATGCCCACCGCTGACTGATTATCCAGCAGGGAGCGCAACCCATACTCCGATGCGCCCAGCTCAATCCGTGCTACGTCGGACAGACGGGTGACAGCGCCGTCGGCGGAGGCCTTCAGGATGATTTCACCGAACTCTTCCTCGGTCTGCAGTCGGCCCCGGGCGTTGATGGAAAGCTGCAGAGGTACATCTCCCTCCGTTGGAGTCGCGCCGATCACACCGGCAGCGACCTGCACGTTTTGCTCGCGGATTGCCGCCACGGCTTCAGCCGCTGTCAGTCCTCGCTGCGCCATGCGTGCCGGATCAAGCCAGATGCGCATGGCGTAATCACCTGCACCCCAGATTTGGACTTCCCCCACCCCATCAATGCGGGCCAGACGATCCTTGACGTTCAGGACCGCGTAGTTGCGTAGGTAGGTGGTGTCATAACGCTGATCCGGCGAGATCAAGTGAACGACCATGGTCAGCGTGGGCGAAGACTTCATCGTGTTCACACCCAGGCGCTGCACTTCTTCCGGCAGTCGCGGCAGCGCCTGAGAGACCCGGTTCTGCACCAGTTGTTGCGCTTTGTCCGGGTCCGTACCAAGCTGAAAGTGCACGGTCACCGCCAGGTTGCCGTCGCTATTTGCCTGCGACTGCATGTAAAGCATGTTTTCCACGCCGTTGATGGACTCTTCCAATGGAGCGGCGACCGTTTCAGCCAGTACCTTGGGGTTGGCCCCGGGGTATTGCGCGCGCACGACGACCGAAGGTGGAACGACCTCTGGATATTCAGAAATGGGAAGCTGAAAGAGGGCCAGGGCACCGGCCAAGGTGATCAGCACTGATAGGACACCGGCGAATATAGGCCGGTCTATGAAGAATCTGGAAATATTCATGGTAGTGCGGCTCAGGAGGCATTCTGCGAAGTGGAGCGTGGGGGTTGTGCCCCCGGCTTGGCGCCTGCCAATTGGGTAGTGGAAGAGGGCGGCACAGTCTGGGCGGCAACAGCATCACCGGGTCGTACGCGCTGCAGGCCGTTTACGACGATCCGCTCGCCCGCGTGCAGGCCGCTTTCTACGATGCGCATGCCTTCTTGCAGAGGCCCCAGTTTCACTTCCCTATAGGCGGTGCGCTCGTTTTCATCGACAACCAATACGAATCGCTTGTCCTGATCGATACCGATCGCGGTCTCGTCTACTAGTACCGCATTGCGTTGGGTGCCGCCGCTCAAGCGGATGCGGGCATAAAGGCCAGGCATCAGCTTGCCGTCACGGTTGTCGAATATCGCCCGCAGACGGATGGTTCCCGATGCGGTATCCAGTTGGTTGTCGATAGATGCCAGCCGGCCTGCCCGTGGAAAGCCGGATTCGTTGGCCAGCCCCATAGCAACCAAGGTCGTTGTGTCGGAAGCCAGCCTGGCCGGTAGAACAAAGTTAAGAAAGCTCTGCTCATCAACATCGAAAGAGGCATACAGCTGGTTGACGGAGACGAGCGTGGTGAGCGGTGGGGAGCCGGCGCCCGCCTGAATGAAATTGCCTTCCGTCACCTCGGCGCGCGACACCCTCCCGGCTACGGGTGCCAGGATTTCCGTATGTTCTAGGTCCAGCTCAGCGGCCGCTAAGGCGGCGGCTGCGCCTTGTTCCTGAGCGGCCGCTACTCGGGCTGCGTGCCGCTTTTCCTCGAAGTCCTTACGGGCAACGGCGTTCTGCGCCAGCAAGCGCTTGGACCGAGCCAGCTCACTGGTGGTGTGTGCGACACGTGCCTGTGCCGCGGCCAGATCCGCCTTGGCTCGTTCGACCGCCGCGCGATAGGGGCGGGGGTCAATGGTGAACAGGACATCACCTTCGTCGACCAACGCACCGTCGTCGAAATGTACAGCGACGATGGTGCCGGAAACCTGGGGCCGAACATCAACCCGGTTAACGGCCTCCAGGCGTCCGGAATATTCGCGTTGCTCGGAAATGGCGCGCTCATGTACCTGCGCCACATCTACGGCGACTGCGGGAGGTATGGGGGAGGCGTCGGCCGCTTCCGCCTCAGCGGCCTGCAAATGAAAAAAGGCTGCTGCGAGGGCAAGAAGCAGTCCAGCGGAAATGGCAAACACGTAGCGGGAGGTTAAGACTGACATGGGGAACTCTTTCTTCGCTGATGGGAGTCACGCGGATC
>JAJUGV010000115.1 GCA_029265795.1 Alcaligenaceae bacterium | reverse complement strand
TCGTAATTGCAGGTGATGGTGCCCGCGCCAATATTCACGCGCGCGCCGATTTGCGCGTCGCCGATGTAGGTCAGGTGACTGGCCTTGGAGCCTTCACCCAGCACGCTGTTCTTGATTTCGACGAAGTTACCGACGTGCGCCTGGGCTGCCAGCTGTGCCCCGGGACGCAGACGCGCATAGGGCCCCACGCGGGCCTGCTGAGCAACGCGGGCGTCGTCAATATGGGTAAAGGCCTCGATGCGGGTGCCTTCGCCGACCGTGGCATCGCGCAGGACACAGTGCGGGCCGACATGAACGCCGTCCGCCAGCTCGACACGGCCTTCAAACACGCAGCCGACATCAATAAAGACATCGCGACCGCAAATCAGCTCGCCACGCAGGTCGAAGCGCTCCGGGTCGGCCAGTGTGACACCTGCTTCGAGCAGGCGGCGGGCCTGTTCGCGCTGCCATGCCCGTTCCAGCTGAGCTTGTTGCACACGGCTGTTGACCCCAAGGGTTTCCCACGCCGCGACGGGCTGTGCGGCACGCACCGGGACACCATCGGCAACCGAAAGCGCCACGATATCGGTCAGATAATATTCGCCCTGAGCATTGTCGTTACTGATGCGCCCCAACCAGTCATGCAGCTGCGCAGTGGGGGCCGCGAGAATTCCCGTGTTGACCTCGTTGATGGCAAGCTCGGCGTCAGTCGCATCTTTGTGTTCCACAATACGAACCACTTCGCCCGCATCATTACGCACAATCCGCCCATAGCCGGCCGGCTCGGCCACCACCTCGGTAAGCAGGGCCAGGCCGTCCCCGCGGGCTTCTAGCAAGCCACGTAGCGTGTCGGGCTGCACCAGCGGGACATCACCATAGAGCACCAGCGTGGCATCGCCCGCGCCTTGACCTTGCAATAGATGGGGCAAGGCTTGTTGAACGGCATGCCCGGTTCCCTGTTGAGGGCGTTGCAGCACAAAAACGATATCGTCCTGACCCTGGAACGCCGCCTGCACCTTTTCGGCACCGTGGCCCGTCACCACAACAATGCGATCCGGTTGCAGCTGCCGTGCGTTATCGAGCACATGAGCCAGCATTGGCCTGCCGGCGATGCGATGCAGCACCTTGGGAAGATCGGACTGCATGCGCTTGCCCAGGCCGGCAGCGAGGATGACGATATTCAGCATGTGATAGCGTTTCCGTTAGTAGGGTGACACAAGGAACTAGCGCGTGGTCTTACGAGAGGCGGGCGTCTTACGCGCCGCCTTGGTGGCTTTTCCTGCTGCAGCTTTCTTTGCAGAGGTTTTCTTCACCGCTGTCTTCTTGCTTGCGGACTTCTTGGCAGCGCCCGTTGCGGGCGATTTGGGCGATGGGGTCGTGTCATGACCGGCCTGGGCGGCCGCTTCTGCCAGCCCGCTCATGGCTTCCTCGGCACTAGCTGCCGTGGCGGCCGCCAGCGTCTGGAATTGTTGCTGAAGCATATTCCACCAACCCTGAGCGGCGGTAGCCGCCGCTGACATGACGTCGCCCTGGTCGGCAGGGTCACCGGCCTCTGGCGTCCCCCCCGGCGCCGAAGGTTCCGCCGATTTCGGCGGCTCAGCCCTGGGTTCGTGCGCAGGCTTCGACGGTTCAGCCTTGGGTTCTTGCGCCGGCTGTGCCATGGCCATGCCGGTTTCTACGAACGACTGCAAAGTGGCCACGGTGGCACGCTGCACTTCTAAGCCCTGTATGGTGCTGCTTAGCATAGACAGGTTCATGCGCAGCCAGTTTTCCACCGCACGCAGGTCGGTAATGCGCTTATCGAGCTCTTCGACGGACATGACCTGCCCCATAGCCGCGGGATCCATGCCGCTGGTTTTGGCCAGCCCTTCCCACGCTTGACGCATCATTTCCATGCTTGCCAGTATGGGGTTCTGGGCCGCGGGGCCGGACTGGCCGAAGCCCGGAAGCACAAAGGGGTTGTCTTTCATTTGCGTCTCCTGGAGTGTGGGGCTGCAAAAGGCTGGGCTTCCTGTTGAAAGACCAGGCTGTCGAGAATGCAGGCTTCTGCTTCGTGCGTGAACAGGCCGGCTTCCAGCATGGACCAGGTTTCTTCGACGGAGGCCAGGCGGATCTCGCTGACTTCGCCATCCTGATTCTGCGGCACAACGCTTTCAGGCAATATACAGTCGCTGACCAGTACGTCTTCTACCTGATAGCCTTCGGGCAGACGGCGATGCATACGCAGGATTATGCGTAAGGGGGAACGATCATGCACGTCGGCAGGATTAAGGCCTGCTTCTTCGGCACATTCGCGCAGCAGCGAGGTATCCAGGGGTTCAGCGGACACTGCCAGGCCCCCTACCAGAGTATCCCACATGCCTGGGTCGGTGGCCTTGGTGTCAGCGCGGCGCGCGAGCCAGATCCGGCCGTCGGGCGACCAGGCATTCAAATGCACGGCCTTGGTTAAGAGGCCCAGCGGCCGCATGGCCGCGCGTTCGAGCACACAGAGTCGGCGCCCTTCGCCGTAAACATCCAGCAGCTCGTCGCGCCAGCCGCGCAGACAGCCGTTGCGATGCAATACCTGGGCGATGGCCGCCATAATGGTGTCCAGCGGTAGCCGCCGGCGTGGCGCGGCCACAACATGAACCGCCTCATCGGTTACCCGTACACCATCCATCCCCTCCAGGGCTTCGGTGGCGCGTGGCGTAATCCAGCCGGCCACCCGGCCAGCAATGGTCAGCGGCCGTGAACCTGCCGGCGGAAGTTGCTGTATACGAGGAGCGAGCGATTGCTGCCGGGTGCGGATTGCGTCGAGAAACGCGGGCGATGAGTGGAAATTCATCTGACCATTGTAGTGGAATGCGGCAGAGAAACGACCTGGGCGCAATGCGTAAAAGCCCTTGCTAAAGGCCCTGTCGGCACCAGCGACATAGCATTCCAACGGCCTGCATTGTGGATATAATGCCACCACAACATAATTACAGAGCAGGCAATACGCCACAGCTACACCATTTTAAAGCCTGCCGTCCGACAATCCAGTGCAAGGCCATGATTTTTGGTCAAGCTGTTTGACCAAAATCAACAATTTGACACAGCACGTTGCAACCAGGGGTCAGCATGATGAAGGAAAAGGGGGTGTGGGGTTTATGGGCGCTATTTTTTTCCAGCGCCGCATTTGCCCAAGTAGGAGACATGCCGGGTGGGCCAAGAGTCAATCAGCTCAACCTTACCCGGGGCGTTACACAGATTGCCAGCGAACTGTCAGACCTACACTGGCTGTTGCTGATAATCTGTAGTTTGATTTTCGTCGGTGTATTCGGGGTGATGCTCTACTCCATCGTGATGCACCGCAAGTCCAAAGGCGCAGTCCCCGCGAAATTTCACGAACATGTCGGGGTGGAAATCGCCTGGACGGTTATTCCCTTTCTCATCATCATCGCCATGGCCGTCCCGGCCACACGCGCCGTTGTCGCCATGAAGGACACCTCCAGCGCCGATGTCACGGTGCTGGCTACCGGATACCAGTGGATGTGGGGCTACGAATACCTCGACGGCCCGGCGCAGGGCGTCAAGTTCCTCGCGCGACTCTCCACGCCTCGCGACCAAATCGAAGGCCGCGCACCTAAAAGCGACACCTACCTGATGGAAACCGACAACCATTTGGTAGTGCCGGTGAACAAGAAGGTTCGCGTGGTGCTTACCGCCAACGACGTCATCCACTCATGGATGGTGCCTGATTTCGGCGTGAAGCAAGACGCCATGCCGGGCGTGCTGCGCGACACCTGGTTCCGCGCCGAAAAGACCGGCATCTATCGCGGGCAGTGTGCAGAGCTTTGCGGTAAAGACCACGCGTTCATGCCTATCGTGGTCGAAGTCAAGGAACAGGCCGAATACGAGCAATGGGCCGCCGAACAGATGCAGGCCATGCAGGCCGCCGCCGACGATCCCACCAAGACCTACGAACTGGAAGAACTCATGGCTCGCGGCGAGAAAGTCTATGCCGCCACCTGCCTGGCCTGCCACCAGGCAAACGGGCAGGGTATGCCGCCCACGTTCCCCTCCTTGGTAGAGAACGAAGGGTTTGTGCTCGCGCCCATGAAGAATCAAATCGACATCGTATTGAACGGCCGGCCCGGCACTGCCATGGCGCCGTTCCGCGACATTCTCAACGATGTCGAAATCGCATCGGTCATTACTTATACGCGCCACGCCTGGGGGCATAAGGGCAAGGGTGAAGACCCGATTGTCCAGCCCTCCGACGTCACGGCCCAGCGCTAGCGCCCACCGGGGCACTGGCAGCAAGATCACCAGAATCCGGCCCGCTCCCCCAGGGTGCGGGCCAGCAGGAAGGAGCCAAGCATGAGCAGCGTTACCGCCGGTCACGTACCACCGACCACTCACGATCACGACCACGCGCACCACGGCCCTGAAAAAGGCTGGCGCCGCTGGGTCTTTGCCACCAACCACAAGGACATCGGCACGATGTACCTTGTCTTCTCCTTCGCAATGCTGCTGGAAGGCGGCCTGCTTGCCCTGCTGTTGCGTACTGAACTGTTCGCGCCGGGCCTGCAATTCTTCCGGCCGGAATTGTTCAACCAGTTCACCACCATGCACGGCCTGATCATGATCTTCGGGTCCATCATGCCGGCCTTCGTGGGCTTTGCGAACTGGATGATTCCGCTGCAGATCGGCGCCTCCGACATGGCCTTTGCGCGCATGAACAACTTCAGCTTCTGGCTGTTGCCCATCGGCGCCATCCTGTTCACGGTCTCGTTCTTCGTTCCCGGTGGCGCCAACGCCGCGGGCTGGACCATGTACGCACCGCTGTCACTGCAGATGGGTCCCGGTATGGACTTCACTATCTTTGCCGTGCACATTCTCGGGGCGTCTTCCATCATGGGGGCCATCAACATCATCGTCACGGTGCTCAACATGCGCGCACCGGGCATGACCCTCTTCAAGATGCCGCTGTTCTGCTGGACCTGGCTGATCACCGCCTACCTGCTGCTGGCGATCATGCCCGTGCTGGCCGCTGCAGTCACCATGCTGCTGACCGACCGTCACTTTGGCACCGCCTTCTTTAACGCAGCCGCCGGCGGCGACCCCGTTCTTTATCAGCACATCTTCTGGTTCTTCGGACACCCCGAGGTCTACGTAATGATTCTGCCGGCCTTCGGCATTATTTCCTCGGTCGTGCCCGCCTTTGCGCGTAAGCCGCTGTTCGGCTATGCCTCAATGGTGTATGCCACCGCCGCCATCGCCATTCTTTCCTTCCTGGTATGGGCGCACCACATGTTCGCCACCGGCATGGGCACCACCAGCCAGCTGTACTTCATGTACGCCACCATGTTGATCTCGATTCCCACGGGGGTGAAGGTCTTCAACTGGGTGGCCACCATGTGGCGGGGTTCCCTTACCTTTGAAACCCCCATGCTCTTTGCCATCGGCTTCATCTTCGTGTTCACCATCGGGGGGTTCACCGGCCTGATCGTGGCGGTCGCACCCATCGACATTCAAGTGCACGATACCTACTACATCATTGCCCACTTCCACTATGTGATGGTGGCCGGGTCGCTGTTCGGCATGTACTCGGGCGCCTATTACTGGCTGCCCAAATGGACCGGCGTGATGTACGACGAAAAACTGGGCAAGTGGCACTTCTGGTCCAGCATGATCTCGTTCAACGTCACCTTCTTCCCCATGCACTTCTTGGGGCTGGCAGGGATGCCACGTCGCTATGCCGACTATGCCGCTCAGTTCACTGACTTCAACATGATCGCCACCATCGGGGCCTTCTGGTTCGGCTTCTCGCAGCTGATCTTCCTGTGGCTGGTCATCAAGGCCTCGCGCAAGATTGGCGAGCCCGCACCCGCGCAAGCCTGGGAAGGGGCCACCGGCCTGGAATGGTCTGTGCCTTCACCGGCGCCCTTCCACACCTTTGAGACGCCCCCGGTAGTGAAATAAGTATTGGACATGACACCTGAACAACGCCGTAAGAACCGCAATACCGCTCTGTGCCTGCTCGCCTTCGTCATAGGGGTGGCTGTCTGGACAGTCTGGAAGGTCGTGGTTAAGAGCTGAGCTGTATGACGGACAATCGCAAGGAAACCGACACGTCGCAAGAAGAGCAGCCCCCTAAGTATGGCTTTTTGCAGACCATCAAGGCCGTAGCCTGGGGCATGTTGGGAATACGCAAGGGCAAGGGTCACAGCGAGGATTTCAAACGCCTCAATCCGGCGCACCTGATTTTGGCGGGTTTGCTGGCCACGCTGCTCTTCGTCCTAGGTCTGATTGCGGCGGCCCGCTGGTTCATCGGCTACTTCACCACCTGATATTGCTTAGAAGAACATTCGTAGGAGACTCACCATGAGCGCAACACACGTGCAAAACGGCGGCAAGGCACCCTACTATTACGTGCCTTCCAACTCGCCTCACCCGATCCGCACGAGCATCTCATTGCTGTTGATGTTCATGGGCGCCGCACTGTGGATCAACAGCATGTTCCCCGGCCGCTGGATGTTCCTGATCGGTGTGGTGGGCCTGTTCATATCGCTCTACCTGTGGTTTGCCGAGGCCATCCGCGAGTCGGAGGGCGGCTTAAACAGTCAGCGGGTGGATCACGCCTATCGCTGGAGCATGGCCTGGTTCATTTTTTCTGAAGTCATGTTCTTCAGCGCTTTCTTCGGCGCACTCTGGTATGCACGGGAAATCACCACCCCCATGCTGTCCAACATGGATCACCAGCATCTGCTGTGGCCCGGTTTCATTGGGCAATGGCCGAACCTTGGCCCGGGCGGCATCGTCGAAGAGTTCAAGGTCGTGGGGCCCTTCTGGCTGCCCACCATCAATACCGCACTGCTGCTGACTTCCGGCCTGACGCTCACCATTTCGCACCACGCGCTGCGTGCCGACCACCGTGGCAAGGCCATTTTCTGGTTGGCCGCCACCGTCATCCTGGGCTTTACCTTCGTGTTCTGCCAGGCATACGAGTACATGCACGCCTATGTCGACCTGAATCTGCGTTTTGACTCAGGCATTTTTGGCTCGCTGTTCTACATCTTGACGGGCTTTCACGGCTTCCACGTGATTGTGGGCGCCTCCATCCTGACCGTGATCCTGTTTCGCATGATACGCGGGCACTTCACCGCAGAGCATCATTTCGCGTTCGAAGGCGCCGCCTGGTATTGGCACTTCGTAGACGTGGTGTGGCTGGGCCTGTACCTCTATGTTTATTGGTTCTAGTGAGGCAGTAGGCAAGGCGCCGGGCCCCTGGGCATTAGGCGGGAACGGGAATACCTGTTGCCGTTATCCAGCCCAGGCGCCAGGCAAGCAGCATGAACAGAAACAACAGAATGGAAAGACCGATACGGATCGTCAGTGCCTGCGCCATTCGGCTGGTCTGGCCACGATCCTTCATCAAATAGACACCTGCGGATACGAGGCTCGCCACGATCCCGAGAAATGCAAGCAATACCAAAATGCCCATGCTGGTCTCCGATGGAGCAGGAACTCATTCGATTATCCTCCGTCATTGGAAGGTTTCCAACCCGAGCGCTACGCTGATGCCGGAATCTAGGCATAGCGGGAAGCAACAAGGTCACGCAGGCGGACGGCTGCGCGGCGTGCTGGCTCTTGTGCTGCTCGGTATCGTGGCAGCGGTCTGTTTTTCTCTGGGCCAGTGGCAACTGGGTCGCGCCGCCGAACGCGACGCACTGCGGGCGGCTTTGGAACATGGCCGTAGCCAACCACCGCTGGTGCTGTCGGCGGTTACCGACACAAGCGCATTCGTTCCCTGGCAAGCCGCCGGCGCTACCGGCCGCTGGTCTGACGAACACACGGTGCTGTTGCAAAACCGCAATCTGGACGGCGTTCCCGGGTACTGGGTGGCGACCCCCCTGCTACTTACACCACAAAAGCCACCAGTGAATCGCAACGACCTGGTGGCTGCCGGCTCTGCCGAGCTAGAGGCCATGTCGGGCGAAGCCGGTGCTCGCGATTTCTTTTCCCGCGGCGCAAGCGCCCAGCAGGCGGCGGTTCTGGTGCTGCGCGGCTGGCTTCCTCGAGATTTTTCTGCCGTCGATCGCCCGCCATCCGTGCCCCAGGAGCCCGGTCTGGTACAGGTCACGGGCGAACTTCACACGCACATACCCCGGCTTTTCGAATTGTGGAAGTGGGCAGGCGGCGGCGCCTCGCAGCTACCCGCCGCCATTCCACAAGCTAACGGCGCTATTGCACAGGTGCAGAATCTGGAACTGAGCGAGTACGAACGTGCTACCGGTCTGGATTTGCTGCCGGTCGTGCTGGCACAAACCCAAGCAACGCAGATCCTGCAGGCGGATGGGCTGCAAAACGGCACACCGAACCCGGGGCAACTTTCGGAAGCGACCCCTTCCCGGGGGGCGCAGGCACCGCCTTCGGCCACTGCGCTACGCCGCGAGTGGCCGGGCCCATCCCTGGATGCTGACCAGAACCGCGGCTATGCACTGCAGTGGTTCAGCTTCAGCGCCATCGCCGGTATTGCGGGCCTCTTTGTACTGCGCAGCATGTTGCGTCAGCGCCCGAACCCGAGCAGTAAGGAAGCATCATGATCAGCCACGAAGTCCATCGCCCCAGCGGCGCGTTCGACCCTTCCCCAAAAGGGGGCCACGGTACGACGGCCGCGTCAAAACGCAGTATGTGGCCTTTGTACGCCATCTTGCTGGTGGCGCTTGCACCCGTGGTGGCGGCTTTGCTGGCGTACTTCGTTCCGCAATTGGGCCTGCGCCCGGAAGGCCATGTCAATTACGGCCGCATTCTAGAGCCGCAGCGCCCAATGCCCAGTGCACAGGAACTGCCGTTGACCACGCTCAACGGCGAAGCTTTCGACCTTGAGTCGCTGCAGGGCAAGTGGCTGCTGATCAGTGCAGATTCCGCCGCC
>JAJUGV010000150.1 GCA_029265795.1 Alcaligenaceae bacterium | reverse complement strand
TCCACGATTTCAGCGGCCGACTGGTCGATGAGCTTGTAGTCGAACGCTTTCAAACGGATGCGGATTTTCTGGTTTTTCATGGGTATTCCTAAAGAACGAAAGTACCGGGGCGGGTTCGCCCCGGTTGGGGCAGGCGTTTAACAAGCGGTGTCGATTACTCGATGATGCTTGCTACGACGCCGGCACCGACGGTGCGGCCACCTTCACGGATGGCAAAGCGCAGGCCTTCTTCCATGGCGATGGGCGCAATCAGCGTCACTTCCATGGACACGTTATCGCCCGGCAGCACCATTTCCTTGTCGGCCGGCAGCTGAATCGTACCGGTCACGTCAGTCGTACGGAAGTAAAACTGCGGACGATAGCCTTGGAAGAACGGCGTATGACGGCCCCCTTCTTCCTTGGACAGAATGTAGACCTCGGCGTTGAACTTGGTGTGCGGCTTGATCGAACCGGGCTTGGCCAGCACCTGACCACGCTCGACGTCTTCGCGCTTGGTACCACGCAGCAAAATACCCACGTTATCGCCGGCTTCACCTTGATCGAGCAGCTTGCGGAACATCTCCACGCCCGTGCAGGTGGTCTTTTGCGTCTCGCGGATACCGACAATTTCGATTTCCTCGCCCACCTTGATCACACCGCGCTCAATACGGCCCGTGACCACCGTGCCACGACCCGAGATCGAGAACACGTCTTCAACCGGCATCAGGAACGTACCGTCCACCGCACGCTCAGGCTGCGGAATGTAGCTATCGAGCGCTTCGGCCAGTTGCATGATGGCTTGCTTGCCCAGCGGACCTTCGTCGCCTTCGAGCGCCAGCTTCGCCGAACCCTTCACGATCGGGGTGTCGTCGCCCGGGAAGTCGTAGCGCGACAGCAGCTCGCGAACTTCCATCTCGACCAGCTCAAGCAGCTCCTCGTCATCGACCATATCGGCCTTGTTCAGGAACACAATAATGTAGGGCACACCCACCTGACGGCTCAGCAAAATGTGCTCGCGCGTCTGGGGCATGGGGCCGTCTGCAGCCGACACCACCAGAATCGCACCGTCCATCTGAGCGGCGCCGGTGATCATGTTCTTGACGTAGTCAGCGTGACCCGGGCAGTCAACGTGAGCGTAGTGACGGTTAGCCGTCTCGTATTCCACGTGCGAGGTGCTGATGGTGATACCACGCGCCTTCTCTTCAGGAGCCGCGTCAATTTGATCGTAGCCGCGTGCTTCACCCGTACCGAATTCCTTGTTCAGAACGGTCGTGATCGCTGCCGTCAGCGTCGTCTTGCCGTGGTCGACGTGTCCGATGGTACCCACGTTCACGTGCGGTTTGGTCCGTTCAAACTTACCTTTTGCCATGGCTGACTCCCGAATAGGAAAGAGCGTTTATTCAAAATTATGAGTGGTGCCCATGGCGCGGATCGAACGCGCGACCTCTCCCTTACCAAGGGAGTGCTCTACCACTGAGCCACATGGGCATTTCGAGTTGCTTAGCACACAGAGAGCAAGACGTTTCTGGAGCGGGTGAAGGGAATCGAACCCTCATCTTCAGCTTGGAAGGCTGTTGCTCTACCATTGAGCTACACCCGCGAGGAACGATTCACCTACTGAACACCCATGCTTTGACTGGCCACAGGTGAGCAACTGCTGAAGCTGTGGTGGTGGGAGTTGGATTCGAACCAACGTAGGCGCTAGGCCAACAGATTTACAGTCTGCCTCCTTTAACCACTCGGACATCCCACCAACAGCGAATTTCGTATTATGCTTCGTTTTTTTTGGCGTGTCAAGCCTAATATCGAAATTCTTCACATTGTGGTGCTGCTTTGTAACGGCGACACCTAGAACTTCACTGTGACGTCGAGTTGCAATACATGGCTCCCCGAACTCACAGGGGTGCATCATAACTTAAAAACGGCTCAGTTGTCCGCTACCACTTTGTGTAGCCCCTGCTGCTCCAACAGCGCGTTTAAATGGTCCCACCCGTGAAAGTCGATGATTAACTGGCCGCGCTTGCCGCTGCCCATCTTGAGCGCCACTTTTGTGCCCAAATGATCGGACAAGGCCTCTTCCATCCGCTTCATATCCCCGCTATGGGCATGCTCTTTCTTGCGCGGAGCGACGCGTGGCCCCTCTTCTTTCTCGCGGATACTGCGGCCTACCAGTTTTTCGGTTTCACGTACTGACATTCCCTTAGCCACAACTTCGTTAGCCAGCATGATCTGATTCGCGGCATCAACGGCCAGCAACGCTCTGGCGTGACCCATATCGATGTCGCCGGCCAGCAGCATGGTTTGCACCGGCTCCGCCAGGTTCAGCAACCTAAGCAAGTTGCTTGTAGCAGAGCGTGAGCGGCCGATTGCTTGGGCCGCCTGTTCATGCGTAAGGCCGAACTCATCGAGCAGTCGCTTGACACCCTGGGCCTCTTCAAGTGGATTCAGGTCTTCACGCTGGATGTTCTCGATAAGCGCCATGACGGCCGCGTTCTCATCGGCCACTTCACGGACCAGTACAGGCACTTCATCCAGACCCGCCAAACATGCCGCACGAAAGCGACGCTCCCCGGCAATAATTTCGTATTTGCCGTTAGGTTTGCTATCAAGAGGACGGACCAAAATGGGTTGCATGACGCCCTGCGTACGGATGGAATCCGCGAGTTCGTTCAGTGCGCCCTCGTCCATTCGGGTTCGCGGCTGATACCTTCCTGCTTGCAACTGCTTGACCTTAAGGAAGGAAGGAGGGCCCTCTTCGCGAGGCTTGCCCAGGGAGCCGATCACCTGGGCATCAGCGCCCAGAAGTGCGTCCAGCCCTCTTCCCAAACCCTTGGGTTTTCTCGTTGCCATCTCAAAAATCTCCTGTATGCATCAAACACGGGCGCGCGAGGACAGTTTCAGGCCCTCCCGCCTCATGCGCCGGACGAGTTCCCTACCGAATTCCAGATACGCCTTCGCCCCACGTGAATTCTTGTCGTATACGACGCCCGGCATGCCGTGGCTGGGGGCTTCCGCCAAACGCACGTTTCGCGGCACCACAGTTTTAAAGACGCGGTCGCCGAAGTGCTCTTCGACCTGAGCCGACACCTGTTGCTGCAAGGTCACCCGTGAATCGAACATCACCCGCAACAGGCCGATCAGCTGCAAATTGGGATTGATGTTGGTGTAGACGCGCTTGATTGTATTAACTAAGTCGGACAGGCCTTCGAGTGCGAAGTACTCGCATTGCATGGGGATGATAACGCCCGATGCAGATGCGAGACCATTCAGAGTAAGCAATGACAAAGTGGGCGGACAGTCGATCAAAATAAAATCGTAATCGAAGCGCACCGAATCAATTGCGTGCTTCAGGCGTGCCTCGCGCTGATCCATCTGGACCAGGTCGATTTCAGCGCCGGATAGCTCTCGATTCGAAGGCAGCACGTCATAGCCGCCCGTTTCGGAACGCAACCGAGCGTCCTTGATCGATACTTCTCCAAGAAGCACCTCGTAGAGGTTGTGTTCCACTGCATTCTTGTCAACGCCACTGCCCATGGTCGCATTGCCTTGAGGATCGAGGTCAATCAATAGGACGTCCTTTTTCAAGGCAGCAAGAGCCGCGGCGAGATTAACGGCTGTGGTGGTTTTACCTACCCCACCCTTCTGATTGGCGATGCAAAATACGTAGGCACCCATAGCCGCATTGTTGCTGTTCATGCGTTTCCTTGCTCCGAAAGCCATACCAGGCAGCGACGTGCATCTAGTTCGGGAACTTCTAAGGGATCCACTCGATCCACCCTCCACGGCGTCGTGCCAACCATTTCTTCAATTTCTTCCACCGGCTCGCGCCCCTTCATCGCGAGCAGATGCCCTGTGGCAGATGCATGCTTGCCCGCCAGTCTGACAAAATCAACCAAAGAAGCAAAGGCACGCGAGACAACTATGTCTGCTTCAAAGGGTTCCAGGTGTTCGACCCGTGCATGATGCGCATGCAGATTGGAGAGGCGAAGTACGCCGGCAACATAGCGAATGAAGGTAGCCTTTTTCTCGACAGTATCCACACAATGAACGGTGATATCGGGACACACGATGGCCAGCACAACACCTGGCAAACCTGCTCCTGATCCAACGTCGACTACAACAGGATTCGATACTGTGTTTTTATACAGTGAATCTTTCAGCGGCGTAACGATAGCAAGGCTGTCAATTACATGCTGAACAAGCATCTGCTGCGGGTCGCGTACAGCGGTCAGATTGTAGCTTTTATTCCAGCGCTGAAGCTGTCGTAGATACTCAAGCAAGGCGTGTTGTTGAGTGTCCGTCAAGTTAAGGCTCAACGCTGACGCTGCCGCTCTTAAGCGCGGCGCCAAATTTTTTATTTCAGTCATTCCTATACCTTGGCAGCGGCTTGCAAACGCTTAAGCTGCACAAGAACCAACGATACGGCGGCCGGCGTAATGCCAGGCACTCTTGCCGCCTGCCCCAGCGTGGCGGGCTTTGCTTCCTTAAGCCGCTGACGCGCTTCTATTGAAAGGCTAGGTACACTGTCGTAGTCAAAGTCGTGAGGTATCGGCAGGTTCTCCTGGGCGCGCTGGCGCTCAACTTCCTGAGCTTGCTTCTGAATATAGCCTGCATACTTAACCTGAATTTCAACTTGCTCTGCTACTTTTGGATCACTCACGCCCGGAGCGAGCAAGGGCTGCCCCTCATTTCCGGTGGCACGCATCAACGCCCCGTAATCAACGCGCGGCCGCTTTAATAAATCGTATGCAGTCGTTTCTTTTTCCAGTGGTTGCCCCAAGAGCTCTTCCGCACTGTGGGCCGCCATAACGCGTGGATTCACCCAAGTACTTCGCAAGCGCTCTATTTCTGCCCCGATAGCATCGCGTTTGCGACAAAAGGCGTCCCACCTAACATCATCGACCAACCCCAATTTCCGACCGATTTCAGTCAGTCTGAGATCCGCATTGTCTTCTCGCAGACTAAGGCGATATTCGGCCCGCGATGTGAACATGCGGTACGGTTCTGAGACGCCACGTGTAATCAGGTCGTCCACTAGCACTCCCAGGTAGGCCTCGCTGCGCTGCGGATACCATTCAGATTTTTCTAGTGCTTTGCGCGCCGCATTAAGGCCTGCCAGGAGCCCTTGTGCCCCCGCCTCTTCATAGCCCGTTGTTCCGTTGATTTGGCCCGCAAAGTAGAGATTGCGGATAGCACGGGTTTCCAGCGTCGGATGCAGACCACGAGGATCGAAGTAGTCATACTCAATGGCATAGCCGGGCCGCATAATCACGGCATTCTCGAGCCCACGCATCGACCGAAGCATGGCGAACTGAATATCAAATGGCAGGCTGGTCGACACCCCGTTGGGATAAATTTCGTTGGTACTCCAACCTTCCGGTTCGAGGAAAATCTGATGACTGCTTTTATCCGAAAAACGATGAATCTTGTCTTCTATAGACGGGCAGTAACGTGGCCCTACCCCTTCGATAGTGCCGGCATCGCTATACATGGGTGAGCGATCTAACCCGGAACGCACAATCTCGTGAGTGCGTTCATTCGTATGCGTAATCCAACACGGCAATTGCTCTGGATGTTGATCAGGGGCGCCCAGATACGAGAACACGGGAATAGGGTCAACGTCGCCAGGCTGGATTTCCATCACGTCGAAATCAATACTTCTGGCATCAATTCGCGGCGGAGTCCCTGTCTTCAGGCGGCCCTGAGCAAGGTTCAATTCTTTCAACCGTTGCCCAAGAGTCACCGCCGGTGGATCCCCTGCCCTGCCGGCCGAATAATTCTCGAGACCCACGTGAATTCGCCCGTTTAGAAACGTCCCCGCGGTCAGTACGACTGTCGCGCCTCGAAACTCAAGCCCTATCTGAGTCCTAGCTCCGACCACCCTATCACCTTCCAGCAGCAAGTCATCGACCGATTGCTGGAAAATCGTCAAGTTTTCTTGATTCTGCAATACCCCACGAATCACCCGTCGATAGAGTGACCGATCCACCTGGGCTCGGGTGGCGCGAACTGCAGGTCCCTTGGAGCGGTTGAGAATGCGAAACTGAATACCTGCCTGGTCGGTGGCGCTCGCCATAGCCCCACCCAGCGCATCAATTTCTTTGACCAGATGCCCCTGTCCGATTCCCCCTATGGAAGGGTTACACGACAGTTGGCCGAGAGTATCGATATTGTGGGTCAATAATAATGTGCGCGCGCCTATTCGCGCCGCCGCCAACGCCGCTTCAGTACCGGCATGGCCGCCGCCTACCACGATGACGTCGAATTGGTCGGGGTAATTCATCTAAGTTG
>JAJUGV010000105.1 GCA_029265795.1 Alcaligenaceae bacterium | reverse complement strand
TGGCTGCAGCCGCGTCTTGCGGGAAGACTCCGGGTACTGCCCGGCGTCATCCGCGGCGCGGTTGCGTCGTTTCCAATGTCCTTTTTTTCCGGGATATATAGTCGTGCCTATCTATGCGTACAAGTGCAGTGCCTGCGGTCATGAGCAGGACGTGCTTCAGAAGATGTCCGATCCAGTTCTTACCGTCTGTCCCGAATGCCGGCAGGACACCTATGTTAAGCAGGTGACCGCTGCGGGCTTTCAACTGAAAGGTACCGGCTGGTATGTGACCGACTTCCGCAATAACAGCAGTTCCGGTCAGTCTTCCGGCGGGTCATCCGATGGGGGCTCCGGTTCTACGGCCGGCGCAACCGGCACTACCAGCGCTTGATGTCAGTGAGCATCCGGCGCGCCTCACAGGTAGGTCTGACATGGCCGCCGGAATGCCTGCGCTCGGGTTCCCTTTATAATTCCGTCCAAGCAGGTCAGCAAAACGGCGGGCTGCGGGGCGCCTGCTTGTCGCTCAATTAATCAGAGCCATTCAACAGAATTCTTTACATGGAGTCATCCTCGATGCGTACCTGCTACACGGGCGAGGTCAATAAAGCCCATCTGGGCCAGACAGTCACTTTATACGGCTGGGTTCATCGTCGTCGCGACCACGGCGGAGTCATTTTTATTGACCTGCGCGATCGCGCCGGCCTGGCTCAGGTGGTGGTCGACCCTGATAACGAGGCGGCCTTTCCCATTGCCGAGCGTATTCGCAACGAATTCTGTCTGCGTATTACCGGCCTGGTGCGCGAGCGCCCTGCCGGCACGACAAACCCCGATCTGGCCTCCGGCGAAATCGAGATCCTGTGCCGCGAAATTGAAATCCTGAATGCGTCGGTTACGCCGCCTTTCCAACTCGACGACGACAACCTGTCCGAAACCACCCGCCTTACTCACCGGGTGTTGGATCTGCGCCGCCCACAGATGCAGCAGAACCTGATGCTGCGCTATCGCGTCACCATGGAAGTGCGCAAGTATCTGGATCAGCTCGGTTTCATCGACATTGAAACACCCATGCTCACCAAGAGCACGCCTGAAGGTGCGCGCGACTACCTGGTGCCCTCTCGCGTAAACGCCGGCGAATTCTTCGCGCTGCCGCAGTCGCCCCAGCTGTTCAAACAGATGTTGATGGTGTCCGGCTTCGATCGCTACTACCAGATCACCAAGTGCTTCCGCGACGAAGACTTGCGCGCCGATCGCCAACCTGAATTCACGCAAATCGATTGCGAAACGTCTTTCCTGAACGAAGAAGAAATCCGGGCCATCTTCGAAGGCATGCTGCGCCATGTGTTCTCGGAAGTCCAGCAGGTGCAGTTGCCTGAAAGCTTCCCCACCATGAGCTGGGACGAAGCCATGCGTCGCTTCGGCTCCGATAAACCCGACCTGCGCGTTAAGCTCGAACTGGTTGATGTTGACGATCTCATGAAAGACGTCGACTTCAAGGTCTTTGCCGCACCGGCTAACGACCCGTCATCGCGCGTGGTGGCGCTGCGTGTACCCGGCGGTAATGCAATCACCCGGGGCGAAATCGATGCCTACACGAAGTTCGTCGGCATTTACGGCGCCAAGGGTCTGGCCTATATCAAGGTGAACGATGCCGCATCCATCCCGGAGGGGCTGCAATCGCCCATCGTGAAGAATATCCATTTGGATGCGCTCAAGGGCTTGATCGAACGCACCGGCGCGCAAAGCGGCGACCTGATCTTCTTCGGTGCAGACAAGGCCAAGGTCGTGAACGACGCGATGGGCGCGCTGCGTGTCAAGATCGGCCATAGCGAATTCGGTCGTGCCAACGGTCTGTTCGAAGAAGGCTGGAAGCCCTTGTGGGTCATCGACTTCCCCATGTTCGAGTACGACGAAGAGGAAGGCCGCTATTTTGCCGCTCACCACCCCTTCACCAGCCCCAAAGATGGGCACGAAGACCTGCTCGAGACAGACCCCGGCAAGGCGCTCGCAAAGGCCTACGATATCGTTCTGAACGGTTGGGAAATCGGCGGGGGGTCTGTGCGTATCCACCGTGCAGAAGTACAAAACAAGGTGTTCCGCGCGCTGAATATCGATGACGAAGAAGCTCGCCTCAAATTCGGCTTCCTGCTGGATGCCCTGCAGTACGGCGCACCTCCACACGGTGGCGTGGCCTTTGGTCTGGATCGCCTGGTTACCATGATGGCGGGGGCGGAGTCCATTCGCGATGTCATCGCCTTCCCCAAGACCCAGCGGGCACAGTGTCTGCTTACGCAGGCGCCTTCCGAGGTCGACGAGAAACAACTGCGCGAACTCCATATCCGTTTGCGAGCGACTGATATCAAATAAGGAGATAGCCTCCGGTGACCATACTGAGGGTCGTCAGCTACAACATCCATAAGGGTCGTTCGGCGATGGGCACCCGGGAATCGCTGGAGGCTCTCAGGCTCGGGCTATACAACCTGCGCCCCGATCTCGTCTTTCTTCAGGAAGTCCAGGGGCGCAACGAACGCCGGGCAACGCTGGACGGCCAGCACGAATCGCTGGCGGCCGTGCTCAGTATGCAGGCGGCTTATGGGTGCAATGCCGTGCGCCCCCGCACCGACCACGGCAATGCGTTGTTATCGCGCTTTCCCATACTTCAGTACGAAAACCAGGATGTCTCCGACCACCGTTTAGAGCAGCGCGGGCTGCTACATGCGGTGGTCGAGATCAACGAAACGCCGGTGCACTGCCTGGTCGTGCATCTGGGCCTTTTCGGCGGTGGCCGCTCTCGCCAAGTCGCGGCGTTAGTGGAACGTATTAAGCGACTGGTTCCGGAAGAATCCCCCGTACTGATTGCAGGCGACTTCAACGACTGGAATAACCGCCTGGCACCGCTTTTTGTCGAGCAGCTGGGTTTGTACGAAGTCTTTGCCGTGGCGCCGCATGCGCGCGACCCGAGGCTGCTGCGCCGCTTACGGCATACCCTGGCCGTCAAACCCAAGCCGCTCGCGCAGCAAGTCCACGAACTGGGGGCGCACGGTGCAGCACGCCTGACCCCGCCGCCGCGAACGTTTCCCGCCGCCTTCCCCTGGTTGCGTCTGGATCGCATTTATCAACGCGGCTTTGCCGTGCGACGCGCTAAAGTCCTGCATGGGCTGCCATGGAGGCAAATTTCCGACCACGCCCCCCTGTTCGCCGAGCTGGAGCTGCCATGAAGCTCAAGCTCCGTTGGCGGGAAGGCAATGCGATACGCCTGCTGCACAACGGAGGCGAGTACTTTCCCGCCCTCATCGATGCCATCGACGGGGCACAGCAATCGGTTCATCTGGAAACCTATATCTTCAACCTGGATGAAACAGGCCATCGGGTCATCGAGTCGTTACGTCGCGCCGTACAGCGGGGTGTGAAGGTGCGGGTGGTGCTTGACGGCTTCGGCTGCAGTGCCACGGCGTTCGACGTGTGCGATCTGCTGACGGAGTGTGGCGTCAGGCACCGGGTCTACCGGCCCGAGCCGCGCGGCCTGCGCCAGGTCGCCTTCGATCTGCGACGCCTGCGCCGTATGCATCGCAAGACCTGTGTGGTCGACGGGCTTGTCGGCTATGTGGGAGGCATCAACATCCTGGATGATTACGAGGATGTTCCCGACGACGGCAAAGGGCCGCGTCCCCGCTTTGATTTTGCCGTGGAAATGCGTGGGCCGATTGTGGACGACCTGGTGCACGCCCAGCGCGCCCTGTGGCTGCGTATGAGCTGGCGGCGTTCTGACGACGGCTGGGGCTTTTACCGCCGATTCCAGCAGTTGGGGGAGCGCTTGCTCGTCAGGCGCCAGGAGCGTCACACACCGCCTGCCGACGGTATGCGTGCGGCCTTGGTGCTGCGCGACAATCTGCGCTTTCGGCAGCGCATCGAAGATGTCTACCTGGCCGCCATTGGCCGTGCGACCCACGACATTCTTATTGCCAATGCCTATTTCTTTCCCGGCCGGCGGCTGCGTAAAGCCTTGCGGGCTGCGGCGCGGCGCGGCGTAAAGGTACGCCTGTTCCTGCAGGGGCGTTCGGAATACGCCATGCAATACCGTGCCTGCCGCTACATGTATAACGAGCTGCTGGATGACGGTATGGAAATCCACGAATACATGGCCAGCTACCTGCATGCCAAGGTGGCGGTGATCGACGATTGCGCGATGGTGGGTTCTTCCAACCTAGACCCCTTCAGCCTGTTGCTGGCGCGAGAGGCGAACGTCTTTATTGATGACGCCGGCTTTGCCGGCAAGCTGAAGGCCGCATTGGAATCAGAAATGCAGGCTGACGCGCGCAAAATCACAGCCGAACACTTACGAAAACGTAACTTGCTGCAACGGGGCCTGGATGCGATTTCCTATGCTGCCCTGCGTTTCGGTGTGGCGCTGACCGGCAAGTCGGCCCAATATTGATCCCTATCCTTTAACATGAAGGAGGCACTGACCCACGCAGCTGTGCTCAGGCGCATCTGCTGGTGCTCAGTCAGCAACGAATTCCGGGGCAATACCCCATCAATTGAAGTTTCAAGGAGAACGCATGAAAACCAGAGCTGCCGTTGCCTGGAAGGCCGGTGAACCGCTGACCATCGAGGAAGTCGAGCTGCAAGGTCCCAAGGCGTTTGAGGTGCTGGTGGAAGTCAAGGCCACCGGTATCTGTCATACCGATTACTACACCCTCTCCGGCGCAGACCCCGAAGGCTTGTTCCCGGCCATCCTCGGCCACGAAGGGGCGGGCGTAGTGCTGGAAGTGGGCCCAGGCGTCACTACGCTGAAGCCGGGCGATCATGTGATTCCCCTCTACACGCCCGAATGTCGTCAGTGCAAATCCTGCCTGTCACAAAAAACCAACCTCTGTACCGCGATTCGTGCCACACAAGGTAAGGGTCTGATGCCCGATGGCACAAGCCGTTTCACGGTCGGTGGCAAGCCTGTGCATCATTACATGGGAACTTCCACGTTCTCTAACCATATTGTGGTGCCGGAGATCGCGCTGGCCAAGGTGCGTAATGACGCCCCGTTCGACAAAATCTGCTATATCGGTTGCGGCGTCACCACCGGTCTGGGTGCGGTGCTCTTTACCGCTAACGTCGAAGCCGGCGCCAACGTGGTGGTGTTCGGCCTGGGCGGCATTGGCTTGAACGTGATTCAAGGTGCCAAGATGGTCGGAGCCGATAAGATCATCGGCGTAGACATCAACCCGGAACGCGAAGCCATGGCGCGCAAGTTCGGCATGACTGATTTCGTCAACCCGAACGACGTTGAAAACGTGGTGGATCACATCATTCAGCTGACCGACGGGGGCGCCGATTACTCCTTCGAGTGCATCGGTAACACCAAGGTGATGCGCGAAGCCCTGGAATGCTGCCACCGTGGTTGGGGTCAGTCCATCATCATCGGCGTAGCCGAAGCCGGCGCGGAGATCTCCACCCGTCCGTTCCAGCTGGTCACGGGGCGCGTCTGGAAGGGCTCGGCCTTCGGCGGTGCACGGGGTCGCACCGACGTGCCGCGCATTGTCGATTGGTACATGGAAGGCAAGATCAACATCGACGATCTCATCACTCATACGCTGCCTCTGGAGCGCATCAACGAAGGCTTCGATCTGATGAAGCGCGGCGAGTCCATCCGATCGGTCGTACTTTACTGAGGAGTCTATGACTAACCAGACACTTGAGCTTGTCAGTAGCCACCGCTGTTTCGGTGGCACGCAATATTTCTACAAGCATCAGTCAGCCGCCATCGGCCTGCCGATGGGCTTTTCGGTGTTTGTTCCCCCACAGGCCGAACAGGGTCGGGTACCCGTCCTTTTCTATCTGGCCGGCCTGACCTGCACCGAAGAGACCTTCATGATCAAGGCCGGCGCTCAGCGCCGGGCGGCGGAATTAGGCCTGATGTTGGTTACCCCGGACACCAGCCCGCGGGGCGCCGGTGTCCCGGGTGAAGACGAAAACTGGGATTTCGGCACCGGCGCCGGTTTCTATGTCGATGCCACCCAAGAGCCCTGGGCGCGTCACTACCGCATGGAAAGCTACGTCACTCAAGAACTGTTCGAAATCGCCACAACTCAGTTGCCCGGCGATGCAGCGCGAGCAGGCATTTTTGGGCATTCTATGGGTGGCCACGGGGCGCTGGTGCTGGCCCAGCGTCACCGCGAACGCTACCGCTCGGTATCCGCTTTTGCACCGATCGCTGCGCCCACCCGATGCCCCTGGGGCGAAAAGGCCTTTACCGGCTATTTGGGCGATGACCGTGCACAATGGGCAAAGTATGATGCTTCGGAACTGATGGCCGCGTCGTCTTGTCCCTATCCCGAGGGCATTTTGGTCGACCAAGGGCTGGCAGATCAGTTCCTTGAGAACCAACTGAACCCCGAAGCGTTCGAAGAGGCTTGCAAGCAGGCGGGTCAGCCGCTCACCTTGCGACGCCACGAAGGCTACGATCACGGCTATTACTTCATCCAAACCTTCATGGACGATCATCTTGCTTTCCACGCTGACCGTCTAAAGAAGTAAAAAGCGCAAACTCCCGGGGCGGCGGCCCCGGGAACTTCGCTTGCTGACTGACGTCTAACAGGTATTAGCACTCGCAGCTCATGAGTGCTAATATCTATCAATGATCGAACAATTGCGAGGAACTGCCATCTGATGACTCAAAGTGCACAAGCCCTTACATTGACTTCCCAGAACAATCTGGCAGTCGCTGTTTCTAACCCTGGTGCCCTGGGCACGATTGAGGCGTACATCAGCGCCGTCAATCGCATTCCCATGCTCACCCCAGAAGAAGAAGCCAGCCTGGGCCGGCGCTTGCGTGATGAATCAGACCTGGATGCCGCCCGTCAACTGGTCATGTCCCACCTGCGTCTGGTGGTGTCTATCTCCCGCCAATACTTGGGTTACGGTCTGCCCCATGCCGACCTCATCCAAGAAGGCAATATCGGGCTCATGAAGGCTGTCAAGCGATTTGACGTCGACAGGGGTGTTCGTCTCGTGTCGTTTGCCGTTCATTGGATCAAGGCCGAAATTCACGAATACATCATCCGCAACTGGCGTTTGGTCAAGGTGGCCACCACCAAGGCTCAGCGCAAGCTTTTCTTCAATCTGCGCCGTCTGCGTCCTGATGACGCCCAATCGCTCGATACCGATCAGGTCGACGCGATCGCCCGCGAACTTGATGTCCGTCCGCAGGACGTGGCAGAGATGGAAATCCGCATGTCCGGCCGCGAACTGGCACTGGAAGCCCCGGCCGACGACGAAGACTCTTTTGCGCCCATTTCCTATCTGTCCGACGAAGGGCGCGATGAGCCCTCACAGGTACTGGAGCGCCGAGACCACGAACAGCTGCAGGGCCCACGCCTGGCCGAAGCCCTGGAAACGCTGGATCCACGCTCGCGCCGCATTGTGCAGGCCCGATGGCTCCAAGATGACGGCGGCATGACACTGTCTGAGCTGGCGGCCGAATACGGCATCTCGGCCGAACGGGTACGCCAAATCGAAGCGGCGGCCTTCAAGAAACTGCGTACAGCACTGCAGTAAGATACAATTAGTTTCAAATTGCCGCTGTAGCAGGCTGAACTAATCAGGGTAAGCCCTGCCTAAAACAGGGAATACGTTCTATGCGGGTTTACTTGCTACGGCAAGAACCTACCGTCCGCTTCGAGTTTCTCCTCTTCCCCTCTCCTACGGAGCGGATGTTTCAAAGGCACCAGTCAGGTGCCTTTTTTTTGCTACAGCAACTGTACCCAGTGATCCACCAGCAGGGCGCCGAAGAGTAGCGCCAAGTAAACGATGGAATAGCGGAACAGCCCGCGTGAGCGTTCGTCGGTGTAGTGGTGGTAGAGCTGCCAGGCGCGCCAGACGAACAGGCCGCTCAGCATAACAGCGGCAAGCAGATACAGCGGGCCGCTCATGCGTATGATGAAGGGCAGAATACTGGCCGCAAACAGTGCCACACTGTAGAGCAGGATATGCAGGCGGGTGAACTGCGGGCCGTGGGTGACCGGCAGCATCGGCAGGCCGGCCCGCTGATAGTCGTTGTTGCGGTACAGGGCCAGCGCCCAGAAATGCGGGGGTGTCCAGATAAAGATAATAAGCACCAGCAGCCAGGCTCCTGCGGGTACGGCATCGGCAATGGCTGCCCAACCTAGTGCGGGCGGCATGGCGCCGGACAAGCCGCCGATCACAATGTTCTGTGGGGTGCGCGGCTTCAGTATCATCGTGTAGATGATGGCGTAGCCGACAAAGGTGGCGAACGTGAGCCACATAGTCAGCGGGTTCACCCAGTGGTAGAGCACCAGCATGCCGGCAGAGCCCAGCAGGCCGGAAAACACGATGACCTGTAGCGGTGTGATGGCTCCGCGCGCAGTGGCTCGCCTTGCGGTGCGTAGCATCCGCGCATCGACCTCACGCTCGATCAGGCAATTTACAGCAAAGGCGGCTGCGGCGAGCAGCCAGATGCCGACGGTGGCGGCGACAACCCTGCCTGCGTCAGGCAGCCCCGGAGTGGCCAGGAACATGCCGATCACGGCACAGAACACGGCCAGTTGCGTTACCCGGGGCTTCGTCAAGACGAGGTATTGCCGCAGCAGACTTTGCGATTGCAGGCTGAGGGTCGTCATGGGGTACTCCTTGCTTAGAAACATGGAATAGGCGTGCACAAAGGGTGGTACATGCCAGCACCAGACCGGCGGCGCCGCCGTTATGAAGCACGGCAACGGCTAGCGGCCATTCAAAGAAAATCGTGGTTAGACCCGTCAAAAACTGGGCGCCCAGCAACGCCAGAATCAGACGGGCGGGCCCGCCCAGAGCGGCCGAATTACGCAGCTTGACGGCCAAAATGCCTAGCCACACAAATACGAAGAATGCAAAATTCCGGTGGACCCAATGGATGCCGGTCAACGCGTCTTGTGAGATCACTTCACCCGACGGCAGTTCGCCCAGGGCGCGCAGTAGAGAGAAACCGCTGGCCAGGTCCATGGGGGGCAGCCAGCTGCCGTGGCAAGTCGGAAAATCCATGCAGGCAAGCGCCGCATAGTTCGTGCTGACCCAGCCACCCAAAGCGGCCTGCACAAATAGCACAAGCAAGCCGCCCACGGCCCATGGCCGCCATCGGGCTTCTTGGGGCAGTACGGCGGCATGGCGTTTTTCACGCGCAGCCAGCCAGGTCATCATGGCCAGCAACAGCAAACCCCCAAGCAGGTGGGTGGTCACAATGAGCGGCATCAGCTTCATTGTTACGGTCCACGCCCCGAACGCGCCTTGCAGACACACCGCCACCAGCGTGGCAATGGCCAGCGCCGGCGAGTGGCCCAATACTTGGCGGTGTCGCCAGGCCATCCATGAAATACCGATAATCAGCATGCCGAGCAGCGCACCGATGTAGCGGTGCACCATTTCTATCCACGCCTTGGTGAAACTGACCGGGCCGTGGGGCATGGCCTCGAAAGCCGCACGGATGTCGGTGGCGGCACCAACCGGGCTTAGTTGGCCGTAACAACCTGGCCAGTCCGGGCAGCCCAACCCCGAGTCAGTCAGACGAACGAAGGCGCCGAACATGATGAGATCCAGGGTCAGGAACCAGGTCAGGAATACCAGTCGACGGTAACGGCGTTCGATTTTCAGCATAGGCGTCTTTGGCTCACCCGATACGCGAGCGCTTCAGCAGTTTGACGATGTCATCGCGCACGGCGATAGGGTCGGCCTCCGGCGGGAATTCCATCATCAGATTGCCAAGGGGGTCGATAATCCACATGTGCCGGTGTAAAGCGTCTATCGCTTGCGGCCCCTGGCGGTCGGCGCTCAGAAAATTCGCCAATGCCTGGCTGTCAGCGCGCAGCATGTGGGTGCCGACATAGGCGTCCAACACGGTCTGCGGCACTTCGCCTTGATCCGTTACGAACCAAACCCGAGCCAGGCGCTCGACATTCTTGCCTTGGCTGGCATGTGAATTTCTAAGTATGAAAAGCTTGCGCACGCAGGACTCGGGGCAGGCGGCGGAATCTGCACTGATCAGCAGCCACTTGCCCTGCAGCGACTCAAGGTCGAAAGCTTCGCCGTTGAGCGTGGTCAACGGCAGTTCCTGTGCACTGGGCATTGGGCGCTGCGGCTCTAGAATGCGGCCGTAATTGAC
>JAJUGV010000137.1 GCA_029265795.1 Alcaligenaceae bacterium | reverse complement strand
GCAGGAGCCGGCGGTGCAGCAGCGTCCGGTGGCGCCGCTCAGTAAGGCTTAGAGTTCTCTATTCTTGCCAGCACATAACGCCGATGGGCGCAGTTCCTTTTAGGGCTGCGCTCGTCGGTTTTCTATTATTCGTGGGGACGCGGCGCCGGCTCACCCAAGCACCACGGGCTCGGTGTGCTCCACGCTGCGCCCTGTGTCTTCAATCCATCTGAACTGCAGTTCGCCTTCATGTCTGGGGGCTACTTCGAACTTAAGGTAAGGGTTTGCTGCAAGTGAGCGGAAGTAGCGCGCCTGCAGAACAGGTTGACCATTCAGTGTCGCTTCGAACTTTTCGATGATGCGCGTTGGAGGTGTACTACCACTGGCATCTTCGGCCAGGCCGGTGACCATGGGGTGAGAAATCATGGTCAATACTTCGGCGGAGGTGCCCGCCGCCCAGGATTTAGGCGTGCGCACCCTGGCTTTCATCTCCGCTGATGGGTCTGATTTGGCGGGCGCTACACAGCCGCTGACGGTGACGCGTACTGGCCGTTCCGCGACGACCGCCTTGCCATCTTCGGTGTGAGCCACCGCAATCACGGTTTGCGACTCGCTGAGACGGATGCGCGTTGTCAGGTTCACGCTTTGGATTTCCGGTCCGAACTCAAATACGGCGACTTCAGGTGTGGGATTGGCTGGCGCAAAGAGCTCCAGACGGGTGATCCTGCTAGGTGTGTTGGATTTAATGCTTAGCGGAACGGACGAACCGTCCTCAGCCACTAGCGGCAGGGTTAGTTGCAAGCCTTCTTCAAGTACGGCGGCATCCCCAACACTATTGCGAGCAGCAGCCAGCTGACGCCAGACGGACGTAGCGCCGGCAAAGGAGGGTGCCAGTAGGGCGGCCATACCGATCCCGGTAAAGGCTAAAAACTGCCGGCGAGTGCGAATGGAGTGGGAGTTAGATTGATACGCTAAACGATTCATAATAATTACACCGCTGATAGGAGCCGGGGGGCAGAACGGCGCCGGCCGGCCTCATCGTCAAGCGGCGTGATGTGCATTGTGGCTGTGGTATTGCTTCCATGCCAGTCTTGCGCCTAGCACGATAGCCAGGGCCGATAGCATGGAGCTGAATGATAAGGTGGAAAGGCCGGTCAGGCCCTGCCCGATTGAGCAGCCCAGCGCGAGTGCGCCGCCCACTCCCATGAACGAACCCCCCACAATATAACGCAGCATCTGTTGCGGCGTTTCGAAGCCCTGCAGACGGTACTCGCGGCGCAACAAACTAAGCACCAGAGATCCGACGATGACTCCCGCTACTACAGCGATGCCGAACCGGAGGCTCATTCCCGTTGCCAACATCGCATATTGGATTACATCACCAATCGGCGCCACGAAAGTAAGCGAAATGACGGGCAGAGGGTCGAAGTCATCGTTCCCGATCCACCCAGTGGCAAACCATCCGGCTACAACCAACAGACCGATGATGACGCCGCCAACCAGGTCCGCCCTGCGACTGGTGGTGCTTGCCACGCCAGATGGATCAGAGTCACCAGAAGTGCGTCGCAAGGCGAATAGCAGGAGCACGCCGGCGGCGACCACTGTGGCCAGGAAGCGCGGCCATCCGTCAGGCACGCTGAGCAGTGCGGGATTGACGGTAGTGAGCTCCGACAGTTTGAGACGCAAGGGGCCCAGCACCCCCGTCAGTGTCATGTACGCGGCAATGCCCAGGCATAGCAGCACCACCAGCGATCTCAGGTTGCCACTTCCCAGCAGTACAAGCGCGCGAGCACCACAGCCATTAGCCATTCCCATACCGTAGCCAAACAGCAGTCCGCCGACGGGAAGCAACAGCCAAGAATAACCAGGCATGAGATAAAGCGACTTACTGAGGTCAACCAAGCCCATAACGGCCAACAATTGGGTGCCGAGCAGGGCTACTGCGAGGGCGAGAGCGAAAGACTGAAGTTTGTAGCCGCCACGTGCGGACCATCGCTGGACCAATCCGCGGTGCAGACAAAAGCCGGTGGCCTGGCCACAGGCCCCAAAAATGAGACCAATGGCCAGGCCAGCCCACAAGACCAGCTCGATGTGAGACATATCGATGCCTATGCGCGTGTACCCCAGCTGTCCTGAGCAATTGCCTGATACCAGGCAACGCCGTACTCCGCTTCCAGCTTGCGGAAGGTGTCATCGGCGTCTGCAGGGCTGACCCCACCCGAAGCTTCCACGATCTTGCCATCTTCGATCTGATAGGTGGCAGCGACGGAAATACCGTAGTCCGGCGCGATCAGGCTGTAGCAAGTGTTGGCGAAGCTGGCGATTGCCGGGGGATTGCCGGCCAGCGAACTGACGATGGCCGCCGCGGCCACCTTAGCCTGTGCATTCGCCGAGAAACCCGATTTCGGCATAGGCGAGGCAATGGTTGCATCACCCACCACATAAATGTCCGAAACGAGTTCCGATTCGAAAGTCAGGGCCTTAACGGGCACCCAGCCGCTCTCGTTCGTTACACCGGCAATTTCAGCGATGGCGCCGGCTTTCTGTGGGGGAATGACATTCAGCACATCTGCCTTGTGAATCTCACCGAATTCGGTTTCCACAGACAGATTGGCGGCATCCACGCGCACCACCTTACCGTCTTTGGATAAGGGCACCCATTCGATCAGGTCACCGTAGAAGCGATCCCAGCCGGCCTGGAAAAGCCCTTGCTTGGAAAACGCATCCTTAGCGTCGAGAATCAGAATCTTGGACTTGGGCTTATTGTGCTTCAAATAGTGGGCCACCATGCTCACACGCTCGTAAGGCCCGGGCGGGCAGCGGAAGGGGTTGGCGGGCGCCACCATCAAGAAGGTGCCACCGTCGGGCATGGCTTCCAGCTGCTGCTTGAGTATGCGGGTCTGTTCCCCGGCTTTCCAGGCATGCGGAGCCAGCTTAGACGCGGCCTCGTCGTAACCTTCCAGCGCATTCCAGCGGAAGTCAATGCCGGGAGAAAGTAAAAGCCGGTCGTAGGGAAGTGTCTGACCGCCTGCCAAGCTCACTGTTTTGGCGCCTGTGTCCACGCCAGAGGCGAAATCATGTACGACGTTCACGCCCAGGGATCGCAGTTCGTCGAAACCATGCCCCTGTTGTTCAAAGGTGCGCAGTCCGCCAAAGTACAGGTTGGTAAAAGGGCAGGTGTAATAGGTTTTTGCCGGCTCGATCAGTGTCACTTCGATAGCCGGGTTGCGGCGTTTGATGTATTTGGCTGCCGTCGCACCGCCGAAGCCTCCACCAACCACCACCACTTTGCCCGCCGCCCCACGGGCGTAGGTGGGGGCAAGCATCAGTGCTGCGCCTGCCGCCGTGGCCTTACCGACGGTCGTCAACCATTGGCGACGTGAAAATTGACGAGACTGGCTCATTGCTTGGCAACCTCTTGAGCGGATGGTGAACGGGAAATCTGTGAAAAATGCTGAGCAAGGGCGTCGATCTGCTGGTCGCTCAGGCCCTTGGCCAGACGATTCATGACGGTGGTTCCGGCCGGGGGCGTATCGGATTTGAATGCCTGAAGTTGTTGCTTCAATATGGCTTCAGGCCGACCCGCGATGGATGGAATACTGCCTGGGGAGCGCCCGTCCGTGCCATGACAGTTGGCGCAGGCGGCGGCCAACACTTTTGCATCGAATATTGGCTGATCCGCGGCGGCCAAACCTGGTGCAGCCAGTGCCCCAAGCAGGGCGGCCGCGCCTAAAGCTGTTCTAGCTATATGCATAAGTTTTTCGTTCTTCAACAATGTAGTCGCAAGGTAACGCATGGTAACTGCCAGCCCTTATTGACGGAACGAAGTTATGGCTAATAACTTATGCGTTTTAGTTATATTAAGTAGAGCTAATTAGGTGCCGCCCCCAACAGGAAAAAAAGGGGTCGACCCAATGGGCGACCCCGAAAGTGTGTGCGGTGTGCACTTTAAGCGCGTGCTTTGGCCTTGCGCTCCGACTCTGCTGCTTCAGCATTGGCGCCGCTTTCGGCTAGCAAGGTCAGTTTTTCGTCTGTGGCTTTCTCTTCCGCCAGCGTCTCTTCAAGCAGCTTCACTGCCTGCGTATAGCCCAGTTGGCGGCCAAACTCGCAGATTGTGCCGTAACTGGCAATCTCGTAGTGCTCAGCCTTTTGGGCGCCCCCTATCAAGGCTGCATCCCGCAACGGCCCCTTCTCAATTTCTTCAATGACTTCCTTGCTTTCTTCTACAAGGCCTTCCATTGCTGCGCACTTCATCCGCTTGAGTTTGATGTCCAGTATCTCCACAACCTTGTCGATTCGCTCCACCTGGCCCTGAGTTTCTTCCAGGTGCGTCGTAAAGGCGGCTTCCAAATCCGGGTTCTCCGCTGCACGCGCGAGACGGGGCAGTGCCTTAGTCATTTGCTTCTCGGCACTATAAATATCGGACAGTTCATGAATGAACAGATCTTCTAAGGTTTTAACGGCCATGGTTCCTCCAATAGGTATGGGCGGCAACGTGCCGCGATGTTTGGCTTCTTCCTATGGCAAGTTTGGTGCCGGGGTGCTACGTTGGGCACGCTGCTCCTAAAATTTGTGAAATCCATGCGGAAAGGAGGCAACCATGACGCACAATGAAGGCACACGAATCTATACGGGCACCTGCTTGTGTTCCGCGGTGACCCTGCATGTCGACCATGACAGGCCCACGATGGGAGTCTGCCACTGCAGCATCTGCCGTAAGTGGGGCGGCGGACCGTACATGAGTGTGGAATGCCACCGCGCTCCCCGTATTGACGGCGCGGAACATGTCAAAGTGTATGCATCATCGGAATGGGCGGAGAGGGGCTTTTGCGCCGTATGCGGGAGCCACCTATTTTATCGACTGAAAGACCGCGAGTTTTATGCGGTGTCAGCAGGGCTGTTTCGTGAAGGAGGTGACTGGCCCTTCGCTCTACAGGTGTTTGTCGACCAGAAACCGCAGAACTATGAATTCGCCAATGCCACAAAACAGATGACCGGCGAAGAAGTATTCAAAGCTTTCGGTCAGTAGGCTGCGTGACTGAGGGCATAGGTTTATGGCCTAAGCCGGCAGCCTCAGACACATGTGGCCAAGCGCCCTATGTCTTTTATCTCGGGGCGCCTTTAAGGTTGAAGCGAATTCTCAAGTCTGGTTTCCTTTTTCCCTTCCCAACCGTGTTACATTTTTCGTTTTTTTGGGCCAACGATCGGCACTTCGCTCATGCTCCACATCTTTCCTGACCCATCCTCAATTGCTGACTATGTCAGTAATACGCTGGTCGAGAGAATCCGTAGTAAGCCGGATGTCGTACTCGGGCTTGCCACCGGCGCGACAATGGAACCTGTGTACTCGCGCTTTGTCGAGAAGGTCCGGCAGCAACGGGTGGATGTCTCCCGGCTCACTTCCTTCAATCTAGACGAGTACGTGGGCTTGAGTGGAGACCATCCCAAAAGTTACTCCAGCTACATGCGCCAGCACCTCTTTGAGCATTTGCCATTCGACCGCTCTCGGTTGCATCTGCCGGACGGTCTGGCGCCTGACCTGGACGCGCACAGCCACGAATATTCGATCAAAGTCGAACGGTGTGGCGGCATAGAACTGCAGTTGTTGGGGGTGGGAAGCAATGGCCACATCGGTTTTAACGAGCCGGGTACGCCGTTCGACAGCCGCTGTCACGTTGTGCGGCTATCCGAGCGCACGCGCCGAGACAACAGCCGGTTTTTTGAAGGGAATGCTGTCGTACCTGAATTTGCCATCACCATGGGAATGGTGGAAATCATGCAGGCCCGCGAAATTTTGCTGGTCGCTACCGGCGAAAGCAAGGCACACATCGTTGCCGAATGGTATCGGCGTGAAGTCACTGAAATGGTGCCGTTTACCGTTCTGAAGCGTCACCCTCGCGCCAAGATCATTCTGGACGAAGCAGCAGCCAGCCAGTTGCCCGAACAGGTGCAGCGCACCCTCATGGCGGTCCCCGCATGACGATGGGCCATTTGGCGAGTGTGTGACCAAATTGTCACAGCCTTATGGCCCATGCGATCAAGCGCGATGTTTCAACCCGCTGTCCCCAGGGTTATTCACAGCGATTGGGGATAAGTCCATGTTTGCTTTGTGGGTATGTTCCTTAATCTCATGCTGAGACGATACGGTCAAATTCTTCCATCACGCGCTCGGCCATCCCTTTGTCAAAACCCTTTGCATGTTCCTGGATGTTTTCCCGCAGGGCGACATTAATTTCCGGATGTTGTTGCGCGAGTACGCCCACCAAAGCACGTAGCAGATAGCTGTGCACAAAGTTTTGCGCGAGCAGTTCCCCCATCAGTTCGGTCTTCAGCTTATTACTTTCTTCCTCTATTTCGTGAATCCGGCGATCCATGTGTGTCTCCTGATGGTGGATACGATAAAAAATTACGCCACCGGTGAGGGTGGCGCAGAACTTTTCAGCAGTTATTTTAGCGTGGCGGCACAGTAACCGCGTCAGGGTTTTGCCAGGTGCCACACGCCACCAATGCCGTCCCCGGTCGTGTCACCCGGTTTCGTATCTTTGGCGAATAGGTAAAGGGGTTTGCCTTTGTAGGCCCATTGCCGCTTGCCGTCGTGGCTTTCCACGAACGTCCAATCGCCGTCCGCCGTATCGTCTTCTGCGGCTAAGGCAGGTGGCCAATTTTTCGCACAATTATCGACACAGGCGCTTTTCCCGCCCGTATCTTTATCGAAGGTATACAGAGCGGCGCCGTTAGAGTCGACGAAGTAGCCGTCCCGGGCCGTGGGAGGGGCGGCCATCACCGACCCGGCCAGTAATGCAGCGAAAAGCAATAAGGAAGATGACTTGAGGGTACGCATGGTGCCTCCTGTTCGCAGACAACCGCATGAACGCCAAAGGAGTGGCGTTATGGAATCTTATGTCATTGCCTTCGTACCGGGTGTTACTGAATGAGGCTGTAACGGGCGTCTGCGTATGCGGGCGACCTGGTGCTTGCCAGCGCATTCGATACCTTACGGGATCTTGAAACCCGCATAGATGTTGGTGGGCCCAGCTGGACTTGAACCAGCGACCAACGGATTATGAGTTTGCGGCTGAAACGCTAAACCTAGGAAAATCAAGCGTATACAACCGTAATCAAAATAAGTAGAAAGTACTTATGCGTCAGTAGTTTAGCGTACTTATGAGCAGATGGCCAAAACTGATGTATGTACCGCTACTGTACCGCTACTGTACCGCTGGCCAAGGCAAGTTCCGGTGCAGATCACCCTCTGCTAT
>JAJUGV010000081.1 GCA_029265795.1 Alcaligenaceae bacterium | reverse complement strand
TAGCGATGCCGTATTTGGCTGCGAGGATTTTGTATCCCCCTTTGCCCGCGAGGTAGTCCCGAACCACTTTCAGTTTGAACCTGAGGTCGAATTTCCTCATATGCCCTCCAAGGTAGTGTCCAACTCTTGGGGGTCAGTTCAAACCCGGGGCGATTCACAGACATCCTTGCGAATCTGGGCAAGAAGCTCGGTATTCCCCACCTGAGTCCCACCGAAGAAGGCTTGTGCCAGCTTGTTTTGACGGCCCCCATGTCGTGCACCTGCTCCACGCATTACGGAACCTTTGAACCAAGGCGCTCTGTCGATCAGCGTGGACTCTGTCGCGGCCGCCATGCTCACCATCCCGGTGGGCACGGTACGCAGCCGGCTTTCGCGCGCCCGGGCCGCCTTGCGCAAGCGGATCGAAGAAAAAGGGATGACCTTCGAGTTGTAGCCCCCGGGCGGGCGCTGCCCCAGCGCCGACGTCGCCAGGTCACGGACCTTGTTGGTGCAGATCGCCAGCGAGAAGCCTGCTTCCTTGCACGCGTACAGGAATTCCTGAACGTCCGGATACAACCGGGTGTTCCGATGCCCCAAGGCCCGGTAATTGGCGAGATACTCGCGCCGCAGGGACGAGAAATCGCCAGGCACCGTCCAACCCATGTCCAACATGATGTCCCGCAGGATGCCCATGCTGGTGCTATGCAGATTGTCCGGAAAGTAGTCCTCGGGAAGCTTCCCGAAACCGGCGTACTCGAGCGTCACGCGAATGCTGTGGAGAATGTCGGGGGCGCTGTGGATCAGCGTCCCATCCAGATCGAATACCAGCCCCCTCACGTGGCGGTCGGCAAGAAGCGGGTGCAGCGTCAGTGCGTGTGCTCCATGATCTCATGCTCGCTTGATAAGGCCGTTTGGCGTGGCGGCGTAGCCGGTGAGTGTCCGATCCATGTGGCGCATGCGCCAAGTCAGCATTTTCTGCGTGTACGTCAGCATGGGCTCCCGGTAACGAGGGTCCTGCGCGACGTTGTTGAACTGACCCGGGTCGGCCTTCAGATCGAAGAACAGCTGATCCCCATTGGCAAAATGCACGTATTTGTAGTCATGGTCCTGAATGACAGCCAGTGAACTATCGTCCAGCCCGGTTCCCACATGCGCTTCCGGCTGCGAATAGTAAATATTGCGGAAGTCGAACTCATAGTGCACTTCCGTACGCCACCCTTCCGGTGCTTTGCCTTCTTTCAGAAAGGACAGCAGCGATGCGCCATCACAGGTGCGGGGAACGTCCAGCCCCATCCAGTCCAGAATCGTCGGCGTGGTGTCGACCGTTTCCGTGAAATCTCGCACAATCGTCCCCCGGCTGCCCTGGGCGTCGGCGCGCGGGTCGCGAATAATCATGGGAATGTGATAGCTCTGGTCGAAATACCCGATCTTGCCCAGCAGGTGGTGGTCGCCCAGCTGTTCAGCATGATCACTGGTGAAGATGATGAGCGTGTCTTCCCACTGCCCGGTCTCTTCAAGAAAGTCGAATATCCGGCCCAACTGGGCATCCACTTCACTCATCAGGCCATAGTAGGTGGCACGCATCTGTTTCACTTCTTCAATCGACATTTCTGCCCCCAGGCCCTTTCCATGGCGGAAGAAGCGATCACGGCTCACGTTCTTCAGATAGAAGTCGAGGAGAGGATGCTGCGCTCCTTCCTTTTCCACACTCTCCGCCCGGATGGGATCCGGGCTGTCGGCCGGGTCATACATCGAGTTCCAGGGCTCGGGCGCGATGAAAGGCGGATGCGGACGGTAATAGCCCAGGTGCAGAAACCAGGGCTTGTTCCGGACACCATGGAGATACTCGAGCGCTTTTTCCGTGAAGAAAGACGTGTCGGAGAACGCTGCGGGCACCTGAGAAGGTTTGGCGGTGGCACCGATCTCTTCCGGGCCCGCATCGCGCGGCAGCCACATATCGTCGGGCGTCTCGGGCATCTCGGGCCAGTGGCGCGAAGCCCAGGCAAAGTAGGCTTCCATCTTCAGGCCCCAGGCGCCCACCAGCCGCCAGCCCTCCATTTCTGCGCCCAGCACGCGGAAGCGGGGGTCGGCATGATCGGTGTAGCGAGGGTCGGGGGTGGTGGTCGTGTAACCCACCAGCGCAGGTTCGTAGCCCCCCTTGCGCGCTTCCCAGGCCACATTGGTGTGACGCGCATCCAGCGGAATGGTGTTCTGCACTACGCGGTGATTCATCATGTACATGCCGGTCAGCAGGCTGGTGCGACCGGGCCCGCAAGGAACGGCCTGCGTATAGTGATTGGCGAACGTAACGCCTTCCCGGGCCAGCCTCGCCACATTGGGCAACTGAATGGGGTGTCCCAGATTGGGAAGCGTGTCACCCCGCCACTGGTCGACGACGATCAACAGAACATTCTTTCTAGGTTTCATGAAGCAGCCTTGTTTGAAGCATATGCAACCGGCCGAGGATGAACAGCCGGTCGAAATGAGAGGATGAATTTCAATTGGTGGAGGGGTCCAGCCTGTCACGCAACCAGTCGCCGACAGCACTGATGGAAAACGTCGTCATGACGATCACGATGCTGGGAATCAGCAGCAGCCACGGTGCCGACTGCAGATAATCCCTGCCATAGCCGACCATGTTCCCGAGACTGGCCATGGGGGGCTGAATCCCCAGCCCGAGGAAGGACAGACCCGATTCCAGCAACACGACACCGGGGAAGGTCACGGTGATGTTGACAATGATCGTGCTGGCGATATTGGGCAGCACATGGCGGCCGTATACCCGGCTGGCCGACGCACCCAGATCGTGTACCGCCGCCGCATACCCTTGTTCGTTGGCAGCAATCGTCAGGCTGCGGGCAATCCGGGCCGCCCGCTCCCAGCCATAGAATCCCATCAGGCAGATGAAGAGCATCAGGGAATTGCCAAAGAACGCGAGAACGGCGAGCGCGATGATCATGAAGGGCATGGAGGCCTGAAAATCGATCAGCACCAGTACCAGGTTCTCGACCCAGCCCCGGAAATGGGCGGCCAGCATGCCGAGCAGCACGCCCAGGAGGGTGGAGATCGCGGTCGATGCGAATGCAATCAGCAGGCTGATCTGGATGGCGGAGAGGGTACGTGACAGCACATCGCGGCCGAGTTCGTCCGTACCCAGCACATGTGCCCAGGACCCTCCGAACAGAACAGGGGGCTGCAGGCGGGCACGCAGATTGATCTCGCTGAAGCCGTAGGGCATGAGCCATTGCGTCAGCAGCGCGATCAGCAGCATGGACGCCAGCCACGCCAGACTCACCAGAACCAGCGGGGGCCAGGCCTTGAAAAAGGCCCGCACATTGCTGCGCGAGCGCGCAAACTGTTGGGGCAGATTTGCAGCAGAGTGACTCATGCTTCGGCCCTCCGATGCCCGCTGCGCAAACGCGGATCCAGAATCACATACAGGGCATCGACGATCAGGTTGGCGATCACCATGCAGGCGGCCACCACCAGAAGAATCGCCTGCACGACGGAAAGGTCGCGGCTGGCCACGGCGGTGACCAGCAGACGCCCTTCTCCCGGCCACGAAAACACGGTTTCCACCACCACAGCACCGGCAATCAGGCCACCCACCATCATGCCGATGAGCGTCACCGTAGGAATGGCGGCATTGGGCAGTGCGTGGTGGAAGACAACCTGCCGCCAGCTCAGCCCCTTGGCCAGCGCGGTCCTGATGTAGGGCTGCCCCATGACCTCCACCATGGCGGAACGCGTGAAACGTGCCAACACGGCTGCGCCGCTCAGTGAGAGTGTCAGGATGGGCAGCAGTGCATGCTGCAGGGTCCCGTAGCCGCCGGTCGGCAACCATCCCAGGGTCACGGAAAAGATCAGCACCAGCAGGAGCGCCAGCACAAAGCTGGGACAGGTGTGCCCGGCGATGGAAAAGCCCATCAGAAAGCGATCCACGCGCGAATTGTGATGCAACGCTGCATACACCCCGGCCGGAACTCCGATCAGCAGTTGCAGGATCAAGGCCGGCACGGTGATCGCCAGCGTCGCGGGGATCCGCTCCAGCACCCTCTGCATGGCCGGGACGCCGTCCTTCATGGACACACCGAAGTTGCCTTGCATCAGGTTGACGAAATAACCCACGTACTGCTGCCAGATGGGCGCATCGAGCCCCCACGACTTACGGAAGGCTTCAATGGCTTCCGGCGGCGCATCGGGCGACATGATGATCAGCGCCGGGTCTCCGGAGAGGCGCAGAATGACAAAAGCGAAACTGAGCACCAAGAACAAGGTGAGCAGCAATCGGAACAGACGTTCAGACAGATAATGAATCATGATTTCAGCGTAGGGGTGCTGGCATTCAGACAGGCGACCTTGCGTCCGCCCGGCAAGTCCTGCAGCGCAGGGGTCTCTTGCCGGCAGCGGGCGGTGGCCACGGGACAGCGCGGGTGGAAGGCACAACCGGAAGGCAGATTGATCGGATTGGGCGGATCCCCATCGAGCAGGATCCGCTGGTGATACTTGGCGCGTTGCGGTGTCGGGATCGCCGAGACCAGCGCCTGGGTGTAGGGGTGCGCCGGATGCGCGAACAGTTCTTGAGGAGTGCCCTGCTCGACGATGCGGCCCAGATACATCACGGCCACCTCATCACAAATCTGCCGCACTACCTTCAGGTCATGGCTGATGAACAGCATGCCCAGGTGATGTTCCTGTTGCAGATCCTGCAGCAGATTGATGACCTGCGCCTGAATGGAGACATCCAGGGCTGAGATGGGTTCGTCGCACACCAGCAGGCGCGGCTGCAGGATCAGCGCACGGGCCAACACCGCGCGCTGCCGCTGGCCACCCGACAGTTCATGCGGGTAACGCTGCCAGAGTGCCTGGCTCAACCCCACCCTGCTCAACATCGCACGGGCCTGCTCCGCGCGCTCGCGGCGTTCTCCCACGGCAAAGATGTCGAGCGGTTCGATGACCTGACTCAGCATCGGAAGCCGCTTGTCCAGCACGCTCAGCGGGTCCTGATAGACCATCTGCATATGGCGGCGCAGTTCGCGCCAGTGCGCCGTGCGCCGACCGTTGACCGGCATCCCGTCGAAAGCGATCTCTCCGGCGGTGACCGGCGTCAGCCCGAGGGTGAGCCGGGCGGTCGTCGACTTGCCACAGCCCGACTCCCCCACCAGCCCCAAGGTCCTGCCGGCATGAATGTCGAACGAGACATCGTTGACCGCAGTCAGCGTCGTCGCCCCCCCGAACAGGCCGCGTTGCGACCTCACCTTGAAACGCCGGACCAGGCCGCGCGCCCGCAAGAGGGGTGGCGCATCCTGGGCTGCCGTTTCCGGCACGCCCGACGCCGAGACACGCGCACTGGACGCCGCCGTGGAAGGCAACAGTCCTGCTTTTGGAAGAAAACCGTTCATACTGCTTGCCTCCAGCAGGCCGTGACATGATCGGGGCGCTTGCCGAGCAGATCGGGAATCTGCAGATCACACCGGATCATGCGGTATTTGCAGCGGGGTGCGAAACTGCATCCCGAAGGCATGGCCGTTGGCGCAGGAACGGTGCCCGGAATGGCTTCCAGACGCCGGATCGGCCCTTCCAGATCGGGCAAGGCGGCCATCAAGCCCTGGGTGTACGGATGGCACGGGTTCGAGAACAGAGCCTCTGCAGAAGCGCGTTCCACCACGCGACCGGCATACATCACGGCCACGCGATCACAGACCTGCGCGATCACCCCCAGGTCATGGGAAATGAGCACCATGCCCATCCCGGTATCGCGCTGAAGCGCCTGAAGAAGGTCCAGAATCTGTGCCTGAATCGTGACGTCCAGGGCGGTGGTGGGCTCATCGGCCACCAGAATGTCGGGCTCGCCGGCCAATGCCATGGCGATCATGACCCGTTGATTCATCCCGCCGGACAGTTCATGCGGCCAGGCGCGCATTCTTTGTTCCGCACCCGGAATATGAACCCGATCCAGCAGGCGGACGGCCTCGGCCCGAGCCGCCGCACCGGTCAGACCTCGGTGCAGCTTCACGGCTTCCACCATCTGCGCACCAACGGTCTTGACAGGGTTCAGGCTCGACGAAGGATCCTGGAAGACCATCGCGATCCGTCCACCCCGAATCGGGGTCATGCCCTTTTCGGGAAGATTCGCGATGTTTTCTCCGTTCAAGAGAATCTCGCCGTCGATTCGGGCACGCGAACCAAGCAGCTGCATGACCGCCATCCAGGTGACACTCTTGCCGCAACCCGATTCCCCGACGACACCCAGGGTCTCGCCGCGCCGCAATTCCAGATCCACCCCGTGTAGTACCGGGATCAAATACGTGCCGTTATCAAACGCGACTTTGAGTTCGCGGATCTGCAACAAGGGAGCCTCTTGCGGGCGCAGTGCCTTGGTGTCCCCCAGCAGGGGCTGCACAGTCGGGCGGATGCGATGCTCCTTCCAGCCCGAGTGGTCGACAAAGGGTGTGAGGACAGCGCTCATTTTCAGGACACCAGCGTAGTGTTGCCCTTACGGAAATCCATATAGAACGTGGGCGACCACTTCCAATTGATATCTTTCCGTTTGGCGTAGAACGCCGCCGTCTGATGCACCACCATGAAGGCGGGGTCTTCGTATTCGGCAATCTGCAACATGCGTGCAAACGTCCGCTTGCGCTCTTCCGGATCGGTGGAATTCTCCAGCACCGCAGAAAGACGGTTGAACTCTTCGTTGGTCCACTCACCGATCTGCTGTTGCTGACCATTGGGGCCGTGCTGCTGTACCAGCGAACTGACGGGGTCATTGAATCCGGCAGAATTGGACCAATCACGGATGCCGCGCGGGCTGGACTGGTCATACACCTGCGACCAGTTCTCCACCATCTGGATCTCGATGTTCACCCCGACTGCTCGCCACATCTCGGCCATGATCTGAGCTTTCTGGACCTGACCCGTGTAGTAGTTGTTCAGGACGCGATAAGGAATGACTTCACCCTTGTAGCCCGCTTCCTTGAGCAGTTCACGGGCGCGCTGTGGGTCGTAGGAAGGCACGCTGTGCGTGTCCACCAGCATGGAATCGTAGAAGTCGAACTGCAGGCCCTTGGGCACCACCGTGCGGCCATCCCACATTGCGTCGACGATCATCTGGCGATCCACCGCGTGAGACAGCGCCAGGCGCACACGCGGGTCCTTCAGCACGGGGTGAGACTTGTCGAAGCAGGTGATCTGATGATTCAGAATGGGGCCGCCGACAAACTCGAGCTTGCCGGAGCTCTCCACCGTCTGGACCTGATCGGTCGGGATGTCCGTGGCAAAGTCATACTCACCCGCCAGCATCCCGTTGATGCGCGAAGCCAGTTCCGGTACTTCGTAAAAATGCACTTCATGGACTTCCGGGGCACCTCCCCAGTACTGCTCATGGCGTTCCAGAATCAGATACTGGTGCGGTTTGTGCTCCTTCACCTTGAAGGGCCCCGTCCCCACGGGTGCAGATGCCCAGGCATTCCAGTCGCCCGATTCCAGATAGTGGCGCTTGCTGATGACATCGCATCCCATACGGGTCAGGCGGCCTTCCAGCGTGGAATCAGGCACCGCATTGATGAACTGGACCGTGTACTTGTCTATCACCTTCACTTCTTCCAGTGAAGGCCACAGCCGACGGCCGACGGCGGCAACTTCGGGCGGACATTGCGTTCCCGTGGTCTTGGTGCGCGCATGATCGTCGGCACGAATGGTCTTGGGGCCATCGCCCCGATGAGGCCGGGTGTCCCCGAACATCACTTCTCGGCTGAAGCTGAAGGCCACGTCTTCGGCCTTCATCTCGTCGCCATTGTGGAAGATGATGCCCTTGCGCAGTTTGACCTCAAGAATGCGATCATCAATGCGCTTCCAGGATTCGGCGATGCCGGGTTGCAGACTCAGGTCACCCAGCACATCGGTGGCGATGACCGGCTCGAGAATGGAAGGAAGAATGCGCCGGCCAACGTTGCTTTGTTCGCGCAGCGTTGCCAGCGTGCCATTGATGGTGAGGCCGGAAGCGGCGACGCGCAAAATGCGCTGTCCGTTGTCAGCCCTGGCGGTATTGGCCCAGGCCGGCAGCATCGTGGAGGCAAGCAAGCCGGCCGTCAGGCCGATCATTTGGCGACGATTGATATTCATTGATTTTCCTGCATCGGCCGCAGCGAGTGAGTGCGCGGCTACTGGTTGAGACGCAGGAAAGTGTAGGAAGCCAAGCCTTCAGGGGCGTGACAGTCTTGCGACGAAATGGTGACAGGGGTTGGCCGCCGCCGTGACGGGATGGCAGAAACACACCGCATGGTGTCCAATACAGCCTTGCTATTGATTTTTTGCGCTTGGCCGTCTGTCCGGCGGACCTTTCATCGTGAACCACAGCCACATGAACTGCAACATCGGTCTTGGCGCCTCCTCCTCCCCGGGCGCCTCGCCGAAGCCCGGTTTCCCGGGAATGAAAGCCGTCATTCTGGCGGCCGGTTTCGGCACGCGCTTTGACCCGAGTGGCCGACGCAACAAGCTGCTGCACGCCTTGCCGGATGGCAGGCCGATCATCCGGGCCACCTGCGAAAACGCATTCGCCGTCGTGAGCGATGTAATCGTGGTGTGCCACGCCTTCCGAAGCGAGATGGAAGCGGCACTTTCCGGCCTCGCACTGATGACCGTTTATTGTGAAGACGCACCGCAGGGCATGGGAGCGTCCATACGCTGTGGGCTGGGGGCCCCTGAAGGACTCATTACGCCACACTGTGTTCTGGGAATCAGGGTGTGGCCGGCGGCGGCCGCCCAAGTCTTTCCACCATTCATAGCCAATACCATGTGCGCTAAGCGCAGCGGACAAGGCTTCCTGACCGAAATGAGGATATTTGCGTGAGCCGGGAATACTGCGCACATCCACTACCGTCTCGATGCTGTAGCACTTGAGAAGCGCCAGAAACTCATCGAGACTGCGAGTGGAGTGGCCGATGGTCCAAACAGTGATTGCCATGCTTATCGTCGGCAAACCGCAGGCCCGGACTCAGACAGCAAGGGCCATGGCATGCCTGGCTCAGCGCGCCGGCAGGCACAGAGCGTCATAAGCCTGCAATACTCCCTCCCTACACTTGCGTGCTTTAAACATCACGGCGCGGCACTGTGCGCCGCCTCAGCACGTAACATGTCATCCATCGTTCTTGAAGGTTTGTCCCGCCAGTTTGGAACCGCCAGACCAGCCGTCGACAACGTCAACCTGACGATCCAGGCCGGCTCCTTCACTGTATTGCTTGGCCCGTCAGGCTGCGGAAAATCGACCACGCTGCGTATGATTGCCGGGCTGGAAATGCCGACCGCCGGTCGCATTCTCATGAACGGCCGCGACGTCACAGCCCTGTCGCCGCGTGAGCGTCACATCGCCATGGTGTTCCAGTCGTATGCATTGTTTCCGCATTTGAGTGTGCGCGAAAACATTCTGTTCGGCCTCAAAGTGCGCAAGGAACCACGCGAGCATTACGCGGAACGTCTCGCACGCACCGCCCGAGTCTTGGGCTTGGAGGATCTGCTGGATCGCAAGCCCTCGCAATTGTCCGGTGGGCAACAGCAACGGGTGGCGCTGGGCAGAGCGGTCATTTCCGAAGCGTCTGTCTGCCTCATGGACGAGCCCCTATCGAATCTCGATGCTCAGCTGCGTCAGGAGATGCGACGCGAGATCCGCGCGCTTCAGCAGTCCTTGGGTATCACCATGGTCTATGTCACACATGATCAGACGGAAGCCATGAGCATGGCCGACCGGGTGGTGATCATGAACGGCGGCCGAATTGAGCAGCACGATTCCCCCGACGCACTCTATGCCAGCCCCGCCACAGAGTTTGCGGCCCGCTTTATTGGCACGCCCGCCATGAATCTCATCAAGCTCGAACCGGGCCACAGGCGCATCGCGGGCTGCAATAGCGCTCCGTTGGGCCCAACGCCCGAAGGGGCAAGCCGCCTGGGCATCCGCCCCGAGCATATCGAACTGAAGAAGGGCGACAACAGCCTGGACGCACTGGTCGAAAGCATCGAGTACTTCGGCGCCGACTCCATCGTCGTGTGCCGTCTCGGGAGCAATAGCGGTGTCGCCGTACGTACTAAAGGCCACTTCCAAGCTTTACCCGGCAGTGCCGTTCAGCTGTCGTGGCGCGCCGAACACGAACGTTTTTTTGATGCTAAGGGCGCAGCATTGAGCGCCCCTCGAACCTCTCTACTTTCAGGAAGAGCACGTCCATGCGATCCACAGTAAAATACGCCCTTGGTCTTGCACTGACCGGCATCCTCAGCGCCGGCCCCGCAGTTGCCCAAGCAAAAACGGAAATCGAGTTTTACTACCCAGTTGCCGTCGGCGGCCCCATCACCGGCATCATCGACAGAATGGTGGAACGCTTCGAGGCGGAGCACCCGGATATTGACATCAAGGCGATCTACTCCGGTTCCTACCAGGATTCTGTCGCCAAGGCGCTGACCGCACACAAGGGGGGAGCAGCACCCCAACTGGCCGTGCTGCTGTCGACCGACATGTTCACGCTGATCGACGAAGGCGCCGTTGTGCCGTTTGATCCGCTTATCAAATCAGACGAAGACAAACAGTGGCTGCAAAGCTTCTACCCCGGTTTTATGGCCAACAGTCAGACGGGTGGCAACACCTGGGGCATTCCGTTCCAGCGCTCGACCATCGTCATGTACTACAACAAGGATCTGTTCAAAGCCGCGGGCCTTGATCCGGAAAAGGCGCCTGCCAATTGGGATGAACTGGTCGAGACGGCCAAGAAGCTGACCAAGCGCGATGCCAATGGCAATGTCACGCAATGGGGCATTGAAATTCCCTCGGGTGGCGCGTTTGCGTACTGGCTGTTCCAGGCGCTCACAACCCCGAATGATGTGCTCCTGATGAACCCGGAAGGCACGGAAACCTATTTCGACAAACCCGCCGTCATTGAAGCGCTGCAGTTTTGGCACGACCTGGCGTACAAGCACAATGTCATGCCGCAGGGCACCATTGATTGGGGTACGACGCCCAAGGATTTCCTTGAAGGCAAAACCGCGATCATGTGGACGACCACCGGTAACCTGACCAACGTTCGCACCAATGCCAAGTTCGACTTCGGCGTCGCGCCCATGCCCCACGCCAAGAAGGGCGGCAGCCCCACGGGCGGCGGCAACTTCTATCTGTTCGAATCGGCAACGCCCGAGCAGCAGCAGGCCGCACTGACATTCGTGAAGTGGATGACACAAGCCGAGAACGCGGCGCAATGGAGTATTGACACCGGCTATGTGGCGGTGACTCCCAAGGCGTGGGAAACGGAACGCATGAAAAAGTACGTGGCCGAAGTCCCCAGCGCACTGGTAGCGCGCGATCAGCTGGAAGTGGCAGTGGCTGAATTTTCGACCCACGACAACCAGCGCGTGACTAAGGTACTGAACGACAACCTGCAGGCGGTACTCACGAACAGCAAAACCCCTGAGCAGGGTATGAAGGACGCTCAGCGCGAAGCGACGCGTCTGCTGCGTGCCTATCGTTGAACCGTAATTGATTGACCATGCGCGACACAACCTCATCGATGCATGCTGTCCATGGCTGGTTGCTACTGCTTCCAGCCATGGTGCTGCTGATTGCCTTTACTCACTACCCCGCCCTGGCCACGTTCTGGCATAGCCTGTTCTCCACGCCCAAGGCGACGCGACCGGCGGTATTCGTGGGGCTGGACAACTATCGGGCCATGATGGAAGACCCAGTGTTCTGGCAGGCATTCTGGAACAATATGGCGTTCGCCGCCGTGACAATTCCAGTATCGGTGGGCGTCGCGCTGCTTATGGCTTTATGGGTCAATGGCAGGCTGGCCGGGCGCGGCTTTCTCCGCCTGGCCTACTTCACTCCTACGGTGTTGCCAATGGTGGCCGTGGCGAATATCTGGCTCTTTTTCTATACCCCGCAATACGGGCTGGTTGATCAATTGGCGGGCCTGCTTGGCTTGGCGGGCCACAATTGGTTGGGAAGCAAATCCACGGCACTCGCTGCTTTGATGATCGTCACCATCTGGAAGGAGGCCGGCTTCTTCATGATCTTTTATCTGGCGGCTTTGCAACAGATACCGCCCGTGCTGGGTGAAGCCGCCCGGCTCGAAGGCGCGAGCCGAACCCAGTATTTTTTTCGGGTGCTGCTGCCCCTGCTCATGCCCACCACTCTGTTCGTCCTCATAAACGCCCTGATCAATGCATTTCGCATGGTCGACCACGTGCTCGTCATGACGCGTGGCGGCCCGGACAATGCCAGCACGCTATTGCTGTATTACATCTACGAAGTGGGCTTCAGCTTTTGGGATACATCTTACGCGGCAACGCTTTCCGTGTCGCTGCTTGTGATATTGGCTGTAACGGCCCTCGTTAAGTTCAGATGGCTCGACCGGCGCACGCATTACCAATGACCAAGAAACTCGATCACCTCGGCGCATGGATTCTGGGCCTGCTGTGGTTGTTACCACTGGCCTACTCCGTGTGGGCGGCCTTCCATCCCTCTGAATACGCAACGCGTTTCGATCTGAGCACTCCCTTGACCCTGGACAATTTCCGGGCGGCCTGGGCATCGGCGCCCTTCCTGCGCTATTTCATCAATACCTTTGCGCTCGTCACCATGGTGCTGGCAGCACAGCTGGTTCTTTCAACGCTCGCCGCCTACGCCTTCGCGCGCTATGAGTTTCGCGGCCGCGATACGCTGTTCATGCTGGTATTGCTGCAGCTGATGATCATGCCAGACATACTCATCGTGGAGAACTATCGAAGTATGTCCTGGTTAGGCCTGCGCGACACCCTGTTCGCCATCGGTCTGCCTTATTTCGCTTCAGCATTTGGCATATTTTTATTGCGGCAAACATTCAAAACCGTGCCAAGAGAGCTTGAAGACGCCGCACTGGTGGAAGGTGCCAGTCGCTGGCAGGTGCTGATGAAGGTATACGTGCCCCTGGCCAAGCCCACCTATATCGCCTACGGCCTGGTGTCGGTAAGCCACCATTGGAACAACTTTCTTTGGCCGCTGATTGTCTCAAACTCAGTCGAAACCCGCCCGCTGACGGTAGGCCTACAAGTTTTTGCGTCTACTGATCAAGGCATCGACTGGTCGATCATCACGGCAGCCACGCTGCTAAGCGCGGCGCCGTTGCTCATCGCCTTCCTGTTGTTCCAAAGGCAGTTCGTTCAATCCTTCATGAGAGCGGGAATACGGTAACAGTACATAGTCGTCCCTGAAATATTCATTTCAGCGGTTATTTGTGCGTTTCATGCCGCGGTGTTTGTCAACAATGATGTCCGTTTTCTTCATGCCGCGTGACTCAATTCTTTAGGTGCTGCGACATGCTCTTTCGGCGGGTTTAACCACACCTCGCCAACTGGGTTCCAATCCCGCGTGTGGCGGCCTTTCCAACG
>JAJUGV010000174.1 GCA_029265795.1 Alcaligenaceae bacterium | reverse complement strand
TTGAACCACTTGACGATACCGAATTCTTTTTGAGTGCTCATGAGTAATACTCCTGTAGATGTTGAGCGGAAGTGCTCGGGCAGAACACCAGGCGTATACAGGCACTCATCGGCACAAGATGCTGTGCTAACTGATCCAAATAACTAACCTAAATATTCACATGCCAAAGGCAGATTAACCGGCATGGTCTACCCCGGTCAATCATTATTGTGTAATGCGGGGCATATTTGTGCAGCAAGGTCTTACAGCGTGGTGCATCGGCACAAACGGGGGAATCCTGCAGCGGAGCAGATGGACACAAACGGAGTGATCGTTCCGCGGGGGCAGATCGGCACAAACGGGGGCGGCCGGACCGCGGGAGGCCGCGGCCGCGCGGGAAAGAAAAAATTTTCACGAAAGGGCTTGCACACGCCGAAAAGTGTTGCTATAGTAACGGTCTTTCGGCGCATTAGCTCAGCCGGTTAGAGCGACGGAATCATAATCCGCAGGTCCCCTGTTCGAATCAGGGATGCGCCACCAAAATACCGGAAACCGCCCCAGCCTTGAAGGCTCGGGGCGGTTTTTTTTCGCCCCGGCACTCATCACATCCAGCCCAGCCACATCCAGTAGGTACCGGCGAACGCCAGCATCAACAGATAGCCCACGATGGTGATGACGATCCCCACCTTGGCGAACTGTCTGGCATTGAAGGTTTCCGTCCCCAGACACACCATGTTCTGCGGCGCATTGATCGGCAGGATGAAGCCGTAGCTCATTACAAAACCGAGCAGCATGGTCATGCCCAGCCGGTTGAAGTCGCCCGGCAGCGCGGTCAGCACCGCGATCATGATGGGCAGCATGGCCGACGTCAGCGCCGTGGCGCTGGCAAAACCCAGGTGTATCAGAATCAGGAAGGCAGCGAGAATCGAGAAAACGCCCAGCGGCCCGAAGGCATCGAGCCCGGTGCGCACGACCACCTGCTGCCCCAACCACTGGCCGGCCTGTGTGGTCAGCAAGGCCGTCCCCAGACTGATGCCAATCCCGAAGACAATCACCGTGCCCCACGGAATTCGGGATTGCACTTCCTTCCAGGTCATCACGCCGATGCGCGGCAGCATCAGTACGACCAGACCGGCAAAAGTGGTGGAGGTGGTGTCGAATTTGTGCAGCTTCCCACCGGTTGCCCAGAGAAACAGGAGCGCCAGCGTGACCATCAGCAGCCGTTTCTGCGCTGCGGTCATCGGCCCCAGCTCCCTGAGCGATTGCTTGACGCCCTCTTTCCCGCCCTCCAGCGACTGCGCTTCAGGCGGCAGCAGCTTGAGCGTCACGATCACGAGAATGGCGGACATGATCACCGACCAGGGAGCACCTGCGATGAACCAGTCGGCCCAAGTCACGTTCGCGCCAAGCATCTTCTCCATGAAACCGGCGGTCAGCAGGTTCTGAGCAGCTGCCGTCTGAATGCCGATATTCCAGATGCTGGTGGCCTGTGCCACGATGATCATCAGGCCCGCGGCAAAGTTTGAACGCTTGCTGACCCCGAAGGCGGCAATCACCCCCACCATGATGGGCACGACCGCCGCACTACGGGCGGTGGCGCTCGGCACCAGCAGACTCAGCACAATCGTGACAACAATGGCCCCGATGAAGATTCGCCTGGTGCTTGTGCCGATCTTGTCGAGGGTATGCAGCGCAATATAGCGGTCCAGCCCGGTATGCGTCATGGCCGCCGCGATGAACAGCGCCCCCGCCACCAGCGCCAGGGCGGAATTCGCAAACCCCGCCAGCGCCATGTTGATGGCGCCCGACGTTCCCAGAATCACCTCCGGATTCTTGACGGAAGGCGCCGTACCCAGAAGGAAAGCCATGAGTGCCGTAATCATGATGGCACTGGCTTCGTACGAGACCGCTTCGGTCACCCAGATGATCACGGCGAACACCAGGATGGCGAGCATGCGATGCCCCGCCTCGGGAAGGTCGGCGGGTGTGGGGAGCAGCAGTACGGCCACCATGGCCAGTACTCCCACCACGAGCGCGATGGGAAATTTGGGTGCCGCAGGTGCGGCGGTTTGGGCTGACATGACGTGCCTCATTGAGTTACGGGTTAACCCGAATATAGCGCCGCGGCAAAGGTTTGTCACAAATAGAAATAAGATCTTCTGATCATCAACAAACTCATCGTGGCCGGCAAGTTCGGTGCTACTTCACTGAGGGCCCCACAAGTGGGCAAGTCCTTTGCTGACAAAAAAACCTCGCTGCGTATCCCCATTTTGCGCGCGAGTTCGTCGCGCGTTCCACCTACCACGCACTTTCACCCCATGTGAACCGGAGGATGTATGAATCAGCCAACAGAGAAGCCGCAGAAAGAGACCGTACAGGCCGACGATCAACCCCGAGAAACTCAACGCAGTCACGGCGACCAGCAGAATCGCAGCAAGAAAGAGGGCCATGTCAGCCAGATTGGCACCAGCCAGGATCAAAGCAGTTCCCGGCAGCGCGGAGGGGGTGCCCGACGGCAGCCCTGACGCTTACGTAACAAGTCTATACATATCTCGGGAATTACCCTGTCTAGCGATTTTCGGGCAGGGTGCTCCCCGCCCTCCCCTCGTGAGCGTAACACGGCCTGTAAGCCGCATGAATAAAGCGTTTCACATTACAAATCAGCGTTTTGTCTGCTGGGAACTTGCCTGCCTTACATCTGGTATCCCTCATTGACGGGTATAAGGGGTTCGCCTATAAAAGCTACGCTGGTTTTGTAAGTTGCAACGCTGTTTCAAGAACATATATTCCACGAGGAGACACTCAATGAAGAGCAGCACCGTCAGCAAGAACGACAGCAACGTGCAGTCTTCGCGCCGCCGATTCCTTGGGGGCGCCGCCGCAACCACGGCAGCGGCCGCCACCATGGCTTTCCCGGCTATCGTCAAGGCCCAATCTCCCACCTCTTTCCGGTTCCAGAGCACCTGGCCTACGGTTGACATCTTCCACGAGTTCGCCCTCGACCTGGCGCAGAAGATCAACGACATGTCCGGCGGGGAGCTCAAGATTGAAGTGCTTCCTGCAGGCGCCGTGGTGCCGGCTTTCTCGCTGCTCGATGCCGTGGCCAAGGGCACGCTCGATGGCGGTCACGGGGTGCTGGGCTACAACTACGGCAAGCAGAACGCGTTGGCGCTGTTCTCTTCCGGCCCGGCCTTCGGCATGGACGCCAACATGCTGCTGTCCTGGTACAAGTACGGCGGTGGCAAGGCGCTGCTCGACAAGCTCTATCAGTCCATTGGCGTCGACGTCGTGTCCATCCTGTATGGTCCGATGCCCACCCAACCCTTCGGCTGGTTCAAGAAGCCGGTCACCCGCACTGAAGACCTCAAGGGCCTGAAGTTCCGTACCAACGGCCTGGCCATTGACCTCTTCACGGCCATGGGCGCTGCGGTGAACGCACTGCCCGGCGGTGAAATCGTGCCTGCGCTCGACCGTGGCCTGCTCGACGGCGCCGAGTTCAACAACGCCACGTCCGACCGTCTGCTGGGCTTCCCCGACGTCTCCAAGGTCTGCATGCTGCAAAGCTTCCACCAGGCCTCCGAAACGTTCGAAGTCATCTTCAACAAGCCCAAGTACGAAGCGCTGCCCGACAAGCTCAAGGCCGTCATTTCCAATGCTTGCGAAGCCGCCTCGGCCGACATGTCCTGGAAGGCCATCCACCGCTATTCCGAAGACTACATCAAGCTGCAGAAGGAAGACGGCGTCAAGTTCTACAAGACCCCCGACTCCATCCTCCAGCAACAGCTGCAGGTCTGGGACGAAATCGTGGCCGAGAAAGCCAAGACGAACGAAATGTTCAAGGAAATCGAGGCTTCCCAGCGCGCCTTCGCACAACGCGCCCTGGCCTGGGATATGGACACCAACGTGAACCGTCGCATGGCCTACAACCACTACTTCGGCCGTCGTCAGCAACAACAGCAAAAAAGCTGATCCCTTGAAGCACTAGGCCCTGAAAACACCATCACTGAATCAGTCGATGGTGTTTTTTTGGCACCGCATCGCATCTGGCCGGCCGTCCCGCACGGCCGACCCTCTCCGGTGCGGACGATGTTCACCTGCAACCCGGGCCGCGCCCTACACCGCCGGTTCGCGGGTTTCAAAGCTCCCGCCGCATTCCGGCTACAGGTAGATTTTCCATGCAGAAACTGTTGCTCACCATAGATCGCGTGAACACCAAGATAGGGCAGCTGTTCGGCTGGCTCGTCCTGGCGCTCACTCTGTTCGTCACCTACGAGGTCATTTCCCGATACGCGTTCCAGAATCCCCACGCCTGGGCTTTTGACGCCATGAACATGATGTACGGCACCTTGTTCATGATGGCCGGCGCCTACACTCTTTCCAAGAATGGCCACGTGCGC
>JAJUGV010000160.1 GCA_029265795.1 Alcaligenaceae bacterium | reverse complement strand
TCCGCGATAGCCTGCCCGCCCTGAGCCACCGCCTGACTCGCGCCGACCGCCTCTTCGTGCGCGGTGGCCGTCGCCCGCGCGCTGTGCTCCAGGCCGCCCTTCATCTGCTCCGCGGCGACGGTGGTTTCATGCAAATGGCTGGCGGTGTCGCCCGTACGTTGCTTTAGTTCATCGTTGCTGTGCTGGATTTGGGTATTGTGGTCTTGCATACCCTGAATCTGCGCGGCGACGTCACCAATCAGCGAACGCAGGTTCAGCCCCGCCTGATTCAGCGCGCGGGCGGCCATACCGATTTCGTCCGCCCGATTCATGTAATGGGTGCTGTCCACCTGTCCCGCGGCAACTTGCATGCTCTGATCAAGCAGCCGGTCTAAGGGGCGAAGCAGTCGCGCCTCCAGAAGCAGCCCGGCCAGGGCGGCGGCAACCACCGGCACCGCAGCAACCCACCAGGGCAGCCCACCGGCCGCCACTGCCACCACCACCGCCGCCGCAACCCCTGCCAGCGCCAGGTGCACACAAAAACGCGCACTCAAGGTTTGACGCAGGCGGCTAAACCAACCCAGCGGCCCCCGCCGCACGATCAACCCCTTATGAAAGGCGTACTTACGCTGCGCCCGCCCTTCGCGAAACTCAGCGTAAAGCGCTTCGGCGGCCTCGATTTCGTCGGGTTCGGGTCGTGTGCGTACCGAAAGATACCCCACCACGTCGCCCTCGCTGCGAACCGGCGTCACGTTCGCCCGCACCCAATAATGCTGCCGCCCATTGGCGCGCCGGTTCTTGACCAGCGCCGTCCAAGTCTCGCCCCGCTTTAGCGTGGCCCAAAGATCGGCAAATGCTTCGCGCGGCATGTCCGGATGGCGCACGATGTTATGCGGCCGACCCAGCATCTGCTCGCGGCTGAAGCCGCTGACTTCTAGAAAGGCGGTGTTTGCGTAGCGAATGTAGCTTTGCGTGTCGGTGACGGAAAGCAGTGTGGCGTGATCGGGAAAATCGTATTCCCGTGTACTGGTGTATGTATCTGACATTTCACCTCTCGACCGTTCAGGGGCATGCCTGGCATGCCGCGAAGACAGTCAATGATGCGGGTTCATTGTTACAACCACGCACCTGATCAACACTGAATCGTTCGAGCGGGAAGCAGGCGCCCCGGGGGTCGTTACTTGGCCCCCGTGATGAAAAAAACAAATGACCTATGCACCCAGTATAGGATGCACGATTACAAATAACAGAATTTGGTTACGATTGTTGACGTTTAGTCAACGTTAGGGAGGCGGCGGCGCGGAACCGTCAGATCATCAAGGGTGACCTCGATTTCCGGTTGGCCTTGACGGGCATCCGCTATGGCATTTAGCTCAAGGTCTTCGAGCCTGTTTAACATCGCCTCATAAGTTTGCGCTGGATTGCAATAAAAAGCGGGTTCATTGCGATTCAGTATTGCAATTGGCGCACCTTCCCCCGCGTTCACAGTGCCCATCGGGTTTCGCTTGAGCTCGGTTGCGAGATACGCGATAGATTAGTCGACGCGGGCGCCGGCCAGTTCAACGATATCCTTGTAGCGGGCGCGCTCTTCTTCCATCAGCTTACCGAATTCTTCGGGAGTGGAAGGGGTGGCTTCAACCAAGAGGCCGCCAAAGCGTTCCTGGACGGAAGGGTTCTTCATCGCCTTAACGAAGGCGGCATTCAGCTTCTGCACAGTATCGGCAGGTGTGCCGGCCGGCACCACCAGACCCCACCAAGTAGCAATGGAGAAGTTGTCCATGCCGGATTCCTTCATGGTGGGCAGTTCCGGCAACTCTTTGCTGCGCTCTTCGGTAGTGACCGCCAGCGCCTTCAGCTTACCGGCGCGAATATTGGGTGCAGCCGTGGCCAGGTTATCGAAAGTGAAGTGGACTTCGCCGGACAACAGAGCCAGCTGAGCGGGCGCACCACCGCTGTAAGGCACGTGTACGACGTCGATGCCGGCTTGATCGCGGAAGAGCTCACCTGCCAGGTGACCACCACTGCCGTTACCGCCGGAACCGTAGTTCAGCACACCGGGGTTGGCCTTGCCGAAGTCGACCAGATCCTGCACCGAATTGATGTTGTATTTTTCGGCCAGTTCGGCGTTCATGACCAGCACGTTGGGCACGTACACCATCAGCGTGACGGGGTCGAAATCGTTAGCGGCGTCAAAAGGAAGCTCTTTGAAGATCCAGGGGTTTACCGCCTGGGAAGCCAGGGTTGCGATACCCAGTGTCTTACCATCCGCCGCCGACTTCGCCACGTACGACATGCCGATATTGCCCCCGGCGCCCGGGCGGTTATCGACAATGACGGTGCCCAGATCGTCTTGCAGCGCCTCGGAAAGGATGCGAGCCGTGACGTCAATCGGGCCGCCGGCCGCGAAAGGCACGACGATACGGGTGGGGCCGCCTTCCTGTGCGATAGCAGGCGCACAGAAGGTTGCAGCGGCGACGACCGCAGCAAGTTTGCGGAGGATGGAAAGCTTCATTGGTTGTCCCTTCATTTAAGAAATGTTTCATGCCGAAGCGTTCATTATCTCAAAGTTTCGGCAAGGTGGAGGGGATGACCTTACGGGGTTAGGGGGAGGTCGTTTTCATTAATTCGCGTTGCAGGTTTGCGGCTTCGCTCTTTAGCGTGTGAAGGACGGTTTGGAGCGCTGAGCCGGTAAGGCGGGAGCGTATGGCGGCAACGCTGAGTGCTGCATAGACGCCTTTACGTGAATCCATCACTGGTACACCCACTCCGACCATTTCCTCAATGATGCGCCCCGGATTCAGTGCATAACCGTTCCGCCGGGTAGCTGCAATATCCTGGCGTATTACCGCGGCGCTGGGATACAAGGCGTTCGGCTTTGCCTCGTAGCGCTGGAGAATGTCATCAATGACTTGATCGGGCAAAAATGCCATCAGCGCCAGACTTCCCGCACCCACGCCCAAGGGGCGGCGATGTCCAATGTCGAGCGTGAGGATCTTGATCGGGAAATCGCCTGTCTTTCTATCGACACAGACCGCTTCATCGCCTGAGCGAATAGATAGAAAGACTGTATCGCCTGTCTGTGTGGCAATTCGCTGCAATCCCGCTTCAGCAATCATCTTGATTCCGTGGCGGCGCTCAGCCGCAAAACCCAAGATATAGGCTTCACGCCCCAACGTGTAGGTCTTCAGCTCTGGATGCTGACTCACGAAACCCTCATGCTGTAACGCTGCCAACATTCGATGAGCGGTGGGCTGCGTGAGCCCGGCATCGCGGGCTAAGTCTCCTAACGCAGCACCGTGCACCGGTGCAGCGCCGACACATTTCAGCAAACGCAGCACACGCGAGACGCTCTGCGCACCCGCAGGTGGTGACCCCGGGGTTTCGAAAGTGAGGGGAGTATGCGCGGCCATAAGGTTCCTCCGATAACATCTTTTTAAAATTAACTCCACATTATGGAATGTTAATTGAGATAGGAGCTCGCGACCAATAGAATGAATAGAAATTAGCCATAGATGCCAGCCTGACAAAACAACAACTGATATTCCACCATATGGAATTAGAGACATTGAGAAGAATTTGTATTTTGGACAGCGCCACTCTTCTAACACCCGACTACGAAGGAGCGGTTGTGGTGGCCGCTTCACACGGGGGCGCGTACCCGGGGTATCTTGCGGCAGCCGTCGGTGTAGCAGGTGCCCTGCTAAATAACGCGGGTATAGGTAAGGACAACGCGGGTATCGCAGCCCTGCCTTACTTAGATGGCTTAGGAATACCCGCCGCCGCTGTAGACCATCAGTCCGCGCGTATTGGTGACGGTGCTGACATGATGCAACATGGCGTGTTGAGTCATGTGAACGACGCGGCGTCGAAGCTGGGTTGTACGTCAGGCATGCAAGTATCCGAAGCGGCCGCGCTCTTGGCGAATAGCCCAGCCGCCACCATCAGCCGCCCAACGCCATACCCCGAAACACGCACGATCGTGCAGACAGACGGCACCATCCCCATTGTCTGCATCGATTCAATTTCCTTATTGGCGGCCTCAGACGCCGACACTCTCGTAGTAGCCGCATCGCACGGAGGCATGCTGGCCTCATCACGCAGCGACAGCGTGGGTATTCCAGTTAGAGCAGTCGCCTTCCATGATGCCGGAGGCGGTAAAGATGACGCCGGGTTCGGACGTCTTGCTTCGCTCCAATCACGGGGCATAGCAGCCGTGACCGTTGCTGCACATAGTGCCCGCATAGGCGATGCCATCTCCTGTTACCACGACGGCGTGATTTCACGCGTCAATGAGGCAGCGGAAAAACTGGGCGCCAGAATCGGTCAGGCCCTGAAATCTTTCTATACCGCGCAAAGCCAGCGCGACTAACACTATTGCGGAGACTGTAAGACGCTATGTCGAATGTTCTTGAAATTACTGGTGGCGAAGCGCTGGCTAGGATGCTGGCGGTGCATGGGGCTGGCCCCATGTTCGGCATGGGCGGGTTCCAGTTACTGCCCTTTTATGATGCCGTGCGCCGGCTCGAGCTCCAGCATTATCTAATCAATGACGAGCGCAGCGGCATATTCGCCGCAGACGCCTATGCGAAGATCAGCGGTAGACCGGGTATCTGCGATGCCACACTCGGCCCGGGCGCCACGAACCTAGTCACAGGGCTCGCCGAAGCACTGAACGCCGGGTCGCCTCTGGTGGTATTGGTCGGCGACTCTCACCGCGCTCACTCCTGGAAGAACATGACCCAGGAGACCCGCCAGGAAGAAATCCTGCGACCGGTCTGCAAAGAGCTCATCCGGGTAGAGTGCATAGAGCGTATTCCCGAGCTTGTACGACGTGCCTTCACTGTCGCAACACACGGCAGGCCGGGCCCTGTCGTGCTCGACATTCCCGAGGACATTGCGCACGGCACATACGCTTTCGATGAAGCGCAGTTCTACGCTGACGAATCAACAGCTCAAATCCCCGCAGTACGAATCCGTCCGGACATAGATAGCCTAGGAAAGGCGGCCGCCTTGCTAGCACAATCGAAGCGACCGGTCATGCTGTGCGGTGGTGGTGTGCACCTGAGCGGCGCGGCGGAGGCGGTCCAGCACTTCGCAGAATCATTCAATGTGCCTGTCGCACACACCTTAAGCGGGAAGGGGGCCATCGCCTGCACACATGATTTGAATGCGGGGCTATTCGGACGCTACAGCCGAATCGCCAACGACCTCATCGAAAAGTCGGATTGCCTGTTCGTTGTGGGATGCAAACTTGGGGAGGTAGCCACAAAGAGGTTCGATCTCATACCGGAAGGCATACCACTTATTCATCTGGACATTGTGGCTGAAGAGTTCGAGCGAACAACCCGGCCCACGATCCGACTTTGGGGAGATATCCGGGCAACGCTTCCAGAACTGGAGTCGTTAATTGCCAGCGCTCCCACACAGGAAGATCGCAGCGCGTTGCGTTCCGAAACCCATACGCGCATGAC
>JAJUGV010000002.1 GCA_029265795.1 Alcaligenaceae bacterium | reverse complement strand
GGTTGCCTTCGGGCAGCTTTTCGCCGCCATACGCTGGAATAGTAACCTTGTGTACCGTCTGACAAAGTTGGAAATAGACTGCCATTTTTCAGCCAATTCCCTTCATGACCGCTCACGCCCGTTTATAGAATGCTCCCATGCGCTACCTGAACCTGCCGGCCGCCCTGCTGTGTGCCACCCTGCTGGCTTACCTGCCTGCCTTGGCCACGGCTCAAGCCGGCCTGCAAGACGCCGAGCTCATCACGGCCGAAGTCGAAGCCTTTCTGCTGAGTCAGGCGCAAGCGTTGCCGGGGGTTCCCGAAGTGGTGGTCACACCCCCGCGTATTACGCGTCAGGCGGCCTGCGATCACCTGGACACCTTCTTGCCGAACCCCCAGCTGCGCTCGCGCATGAATGTGGGTGTGCGTTGTCTGGCACCCGAACCTTGGACACTCTACGTTCAGGCCAGCCTGTCGGTGCAGGGCTACTATTACGTGACAAACCGCAGTATCGATGCGGGTGAAACCATCACGTTTGATGACCTGGTTGCACGCGAGGGCGATTTGCTACGCCTGCCCCGCACTGTGGTGGTCGACCCCTCGCAAGTCGTGGGCTACATTGCGCAGCAGCGCATATCCGCAGGCAGCACGGTGCGTTTCAGCGCCCTGCGCGACCCGGACTCGATTGTCAAAGGGCAGCCTGTGCGTACGGAGGCCCGCGGGGTGGGCTTTGTGGCGACCGGCGAAGGGGTGGCTCTGGAAAGCGGGGCGCCGGGCGTGATGATTCAGGTGCGTACGAGCTCGGGCCAAATTGTGACCGGCACGGTCGTGAACAACACCACAGTACGCATCTTGATGTAAACCTGTATACCGTGTGTAACCCGCGCTAAAGTTGACGCCACATCGGCCGTTATATGGTTATAAGCATGCGGTAACATAGCAGCAGATTCCCGGAGAGCGCCTTGAAAATCACTTCCAACCCCCTAAAAAGCCAGCTAGCTAGCAGCATTGCTGCCACGCGCAATGCCCGTTCGGCAAGCGGTGCAAAGCCAGCCGGTGGTGGCGAGAAGGCGGCTGCCGTCGATCTCAGCTCAGCAGCGCGCCATCTGGCCGCCCTGCAAAATAGCGAACACGATATCGATGTGGCAAAGGTTCAGGAATTGCGCGACGCCATCGCCTCGGGCCAACTCAAGATCGACACCAGCCGGATTGCCGGCGGCCTGATCGCCAGCGCCCGCGAGCTCCTCAAGTAAGCAAGCGTCTCCCACGCCCCTGCACACCGCTAAAGTTTTACCGCCCGTCACCATGAACGCCTCCATCGCCGCTTTGCAGTCCTGTCTGGAACACGAAGTCAGCCAGATGGAGACCTTTGTGCAGCTTCTCCAGGAAGAAGCCAAAGTGCTCGAAGACGGCGCAACCGAAGACGCACTGGCCGGCACCACCGCTCGCAAGAATCAAATCGCCGACACCCTGACTGAACTGGCCACGCAGCGCAACGCTATGTTGAAGTCACTTGGCTTTGAAAGCGATGGCCCTGGCCTTAGCGCCGCAGTGGCTGCACATCCGTCGCTCGCCCAAATACGTCAGCAGTTGCTGGACATCACCGCCAAGGCTCGCTCACAGAATGAAGCCAACGGGCGCATTATTGAAGTTTTTCTTGAACACAATCAGCGGGCCTTGGAAACCTTGCGCCGTTTGGCCGGCATTGGCGACCTCTACGACGCCAGTGGCCGCACTCGCCCCGGCAACAAGACCGCGTCCCGCAATATCAAAGTCGGTTGAGTGCCTATTCTGGGGTGCCGCTTCAGGGCTCCAGCATTTCCTTCAACGCAAACAACTTCAAAGTCGCCGCCGCCGCAGCCGTGGGGGCCAGACGCTTACGCCCTAACATGGTAGCGGCGAGTTCGCGCCCTTGTCGGGCAAGCGGGCTCTTTTGTAGTTGCCACGCGGCGAGGCCGGTCTGTGCTGCGACCAACGCCTTGTGTTGGGCTGAGGCCTGCCGACCGTCCCGAGGTGTCAGCAAAGCCCACGCGGCGGCGGCCTGACGCATGGCGTCGCGCGCTTCAGCTTTGATCACTAGCCAGGCCGCCAGTTTATTTACAGAAAATTCCAGCGAAGGGTGCAGGCCGATCAACTGTTTGACGCGTTTCCCGGTGGAGCGGTCTACCAAGAAGGCGGAGACCATTTGCAAATCCAGCGGCGCTTGGCCGCGTGAAGCAATACGCACGGGGGCCGTCGCACCCCACAGGGCACGGTCGGGTGCCGGCGCACCGGCCACTTCTGCCAGTGCGAAGAGATAGTCCGGATCCGCCACGGGCTGATGCGGCAGCGTTCGGGCAAACGCCTGCACCGTCGTGGAACCGTCTTCCATATAGATACGCGTGATGGCGGGAACCTGCGCCATCCATGTCTGTTCGCGCGAGACAAGCTCACGCCATAGAGCAGGATTGCCGCCGTCAAACAGATGCATCACCGGCAGGTCCGAGGCGTTGTCCGCCAGCCATTGGAATTGCTGCAGAATCGCCTCGCGCGGCGTCGGCGCCTGCGACTGTGCCGCGCCGCTGGATGAGAGCCAGCCTTCCGGCAATGTCAGCTGCTGTAGCACAGAAGACAAGGCGCCGCCCTGCTCATCGAGCATCATCGTGGCCCGCAGCTGTGCCCTGGGTGCTTCAGGCATGCGTAAGGCCACGTGGTCATGTACGGCCAACAATTGTTTCTGCCCCGAATCGGCCCACGCATTCTGAACGGTACGCAACATGTGGCTTATCCAGGAATCCAGGCCGGATTCGCGACTTTCCGCCGACACCAGGCTGCGCCAGAGGTCGTAGGCTTCGGACACGCAGTCCAGTTCGTCAATATATTCGCAGCCGGCGCGCAGGTCGTCAGTGCTCAGATGCGCCGCACCGCCCGCCGTCATGGACAATAGATGTGGAAGGGCCTGCATACGCTGACGGCGGCTGCCCTCATCGGCCTGCGCATCGGCAGCGGGAGCCCGCGTCATGGAAAGCAAGGCGGCGAAGTCGGCTTCGGTCGGCGCATACAGGGTGCGCGCCGTGGGTAGATGCGTAAGGGCGCGGTCTATCAGTTCCGCTGCGGACAAAAAGACCAAATGTTCCGGTACCTTCTGCCCTATCGACACATAGTGAATAGGCAGGCGGTAACGCAGCGCGGTATCCAGCGCCGCCCCCAGGCGGGTGGCCTCGTCTACCTTGGTGATGATGCAGCCCTTCAGGGGCGTGCCCCCGTCGGCGGCGTAGCTGCGGGCGACTTCATCCAGCGTTTCGCCGTGGCTGGCCGCGTTCAGGACCAGCAGCCGGGTGACCTCGCGGCCGGCCGCTGCCAGCATCGAAGCCTGTTCGTGGATGTAGCGGTCGCGCTGGCTGATTCCCACGTTGTCGATCAACACGACTTGATCGGGGCGGATGCCCGCAACCACCTCGCGCATTTCGTCGGCACTGCGTACGACATGCACCGGCACACGCAGCATCTGCGCATAGATCTTAAGCTGTTCGTGGGCGCCGATACGGTAGGTATCGGTCGTGATCAGCACCAGTTTGTCCGGCCCGAAACGGCGTACGCAGCGTGCCGCCAGTTTGGCAATGGTGGTGGTCTTGCCGACCCCGGTGGGACCGACCAAAGCCAATGCCAGCCCGGGGTGCCAGAGATCATCTTCACTTTTCAGGACAGGCAGCTTGGCCACCAATTCCTCGCGCGCCCATTGCAAGGCCGCACGACTGGAAAGCTGTTCCGGCAGGCGCTTGAGCAAAGCGCGCAGCAAGGCGGTACTAAAACCAAATCCCAGTAGCACCTGAAACAGCGACGCAGCTTGCGGAGCGCTGCGCAGCTGGTTACCCCACATCAATTCATCGATGCGGTTTTCGAGCGAGCCACGCAGGTCGCCCAGCACATCCATGATGTTTGGGCCGGCCGAACCCGTGGACGGCGGCGGTGCGGAAGCTGGAGGCTGAGATGCCACCGCAGGCTGGGGTGTAGCCGCAGGCTGAGATGCCGCCGCCGGTTTACTTTGCTCACCGGCCGGCCCGTATGCCGCCTGAAATGCAGCGGCATAGGCACCCAGCGGCGACATGGGCGAAGGCATAGCCGGACGCTCGCCCTGCGGCGGCAGTTGCGGCGGCGCCGACGGTGATGGCGTCGCCGACGGTGAAGGCGGTGCCGACGCTGGAGTTTGAGACTGAACCTGCGATTCGGCGTCATCCACCGCCGAGGAGTCGGTGGCGAGGATTTCCACCCCGCCGCTGACTCGACGATTTGAAATAATGAGGGCGTCAGGCCCCAGGGCCAGACGCACCTGGCGCATGGCTTCCCGATTCGTAACACCGAAGAACCGGCTTATCTTCACGCTGCGCTACTCCCGCCTATTACTGCGACCATCTTCAGCACACGGTCATCTGGTATTTCCATACTGGAAAGGATACCAATTTGCGGGAAATGATTCTTCAGGAAGCGTGCAATGGTCGGCCTCAATACGGGCGGTACCACCAGAACGGCTACATCACCCGCGGCTTCGAGTTCCTGAACGACGCGGTCGACTTCGCGCAGCAGGTTCTCGGCCAGCCCCGGTTCGATCGCGCCACTGGTGGTCAATGCCTGCGTGAGCACCCGCTCCAGGCGCGGCTCAAGACTGATGACCTTCATCTCGGTATCGCCCGGGAACCATTGCTGGCAGATGGCGCGACCCAACGCTACGCGAGTCACGGCCAGCAACTCACCGGGATCCGGCCCCGTGCCGGCCGCATTCTGCGCGGCCAGACGCGGAGCATGTTCGCTGACCGCCTCAATGATGGTACGCATATCGCGAATAGGTACTTCTTCTTCCAGCAGACCACGCAAGAGCTTGTGAAAGGCCGCCAGCGAAAGGGTCTTGGGAACCAGATCTTCGATAAGTTTGGGCGCCTCGCGGCCCAGGTGGTCGAGCAACTGCTGCACTTCGGGCCGACCCAGCAGTTGAGCGCCATAGCGGTGCATGATGTGGTTCAGATGGGTGGCAACGACCGTACCGGCATCCACCACGGTATAACCGGCAATCTGTGCCTGCTCACGCAAAGAGACATCGATCCAGTAAGCGGGCAGCCCGAAAGCCGGGTCGGTGGTAGGCGTGCCGGGCAGTTTCATGGACACCCCGCCCGGGTCGATGGCGAGCCACTGACCCGGCGTGGACGTACCGCGCCCGACTTCGACTCCGGAAAGCAGGATGCGATAGTCGTTAGGCTTGAGCTCAAGATTGTCGCGGATATGCACCACCGGCGGCAGAAAGCCGACATCCTGCGCGAACTTCTTGCGCAGGCTGCGGATGCGGTGCAGTAGCTCACCATTCTGTGTGTGATCCACGAGCGAAATCAGGCGATAGCCGACTTCCAGCCCAAGCGGGTCAACTAGCTCCACGTCGTCCCAGCTTGCCTCGGCCGCAGCCGCTTCCACCGCCGCCTGCTTCTCTTCGGGCGGCACCGCCTGAGCCGCGGCCAATTTTTCCTGCTGTTTAAGCATTGCCCAGCCCACGGCGGAAAGCAGAATGGACAGCGACAAGAACGCGACGTGCGGCATGTTGGGAATCAGGCCCATCAAGCCAATGATGCCGGCGGTAATGAACAGTACGTTGGGGTTGGAGAATAGCTCGCCGAGCATCTGCTGGCCGACGTCTTTGTCGTCGGCTACGCGCGAGACCACGACACCCGCAGCGGTGGAGATGATGAGTGCGGGAATCTGTGCCACAAGGCCGTCACCGATGGTGAGAATGGTGTAGACCTCAGCGGCTTGACCGAACGATAGATCGTGCTGGCCTACCCCAACGATCAGACCGCCAATAATGTTGATGATCATCACCAACAGGCCCGCGACGGCGTCGCCGCGCACAAACTTGCTGGCGCCGTCCATGGCCCCGTAGAACTCAGCCTCCTGCGCGACATCCTTACGCCGTGCCCGCGCTTCGTCTTCGCCGATCAAGCCCGCATTCAAGTCGGCGTCGATGGCCATCTGCTTACCCGGCATGGCGTCCAGGGTGAAGCGCGCTCCGACTTCCGCAATCCGGCCCGCACCCTTGGTAATGACGACGAAGTTGATGATGACCAGAATGATGAAGACGATGAGACCGACTGCGAAGTTGCCGCCCACCAGGAAGTGGCCGAAGGCCTCGATCACTTTACCGGCCGCATCCGGACCGGTGTGACCGTTCAGCAGCACCACTCGTGTCGAGGCCACGTTCAGCGCGAGGCGCAACAAGGTGGAGAACAGCAGCACTGTGGGAAAAGCCGCAAAGTCCAGCGGTTTGCGCGTGAACAGGGCCACCAGCAGTATCATCACCGCCAGCGAAATGTTGAAGGTGAAGAGCAGATCAAGCAGGAACGGCGGCAGTGGCAGCACCATCATGGCAAGAACCATGAGGATGAGTACCGGGCCGACCATCAGCCGGGCGTGATGGCCACCGCCCTGTTTCAGTATGGCGAGAATATTGTTCATGAGACTTGTGCCGCGAGCTTGCCGGATTCTGGGTCAAGCCCGGGCGGAATGTTCAATGTAAGGGGCGGTTCGGGCTCCTGCCCCATGCCGGGTTCCCAGGTGCGCAGGCGATAGACCCATGCCAGCACCTCGGCCACGGCGGAATACAGTGCGACCGGAATTTCTTGATCGAGTTCGACATTATGGTAGAGGGCACGGGCCAGCGGCGGCAGTTGCAGCAATGGCACTTTGTTGTCGCCCGCGACCTGGCGGATTTGTGCAGCGATCAACCCGGCACCCTTGGCGACTACCACCGGCGCCCCGCCGGTGCCTTCACGGTAACGCAGCGCCACGGCATAGCGCGTGGGGTTAGTGACCACGACATCCGCATGCGGGACTTCGCTCATCATGCGGCGGCGCGACATCGCACGCTGCTGCTGACGAATGCGGCCCTTCACGTGCGGGTCGCCCTCGCTTTCCTTGTGTTCCTGTTTCACATCCTGGCGCGACATGCGCAGCTTCTTGTAATGGCTGTAAATCTGCCAGGGCGCATCGATCACCACCACCAGAATCAGGGCCGCCACAATCAGGGCGCAGCATAGCGCAACCAGCGACATCCCGTAGGTGAGCGCTTCAGACGGCGTCGCATGCATCAGGGCCAGCATCTGGTCGCGATAGTGTGTGATGACCAACACCCCCACGGTCGCGATAACAATCGCCTTGGCCAGCGTCTTGAAGAGCTCGACCAGCGTCTGGGCGGAAAACATGCGCTTGATGCCCTTTAGCGGGTTCATACGCTCAAACTTAGGCTGCAGGGCCTTGCCGGAAAGCACCATGCCGCCAAGCAGTACCGAGGCCAGGATGGCGACGACAACCAGCACACCAAACAGCGGCAGCAGCATAAGGATGGCCCTGAACGCCAGCCCCGCCGCCGAAATGAGCATCACAGAGGTATCGCGCCCCACGTTGGGATCAAACCACATAGAGTGGTGGATGACCTCGCGCAGGTTGTGGAACATGAAGCCACCCAGAATCCAGAGCGTGCCGACGCCGGCCGACAACACCAAGAAGGTGTTCAGCTCGCGTGAACGTACTACCTGCCCCTCTTCCCGCGCCTTTTCCAGGCGCCGGGGCGAGGCAGGTTCTGTTTTTTCGAGGTCGCTATCCTCTGCCATGCAGTATCAGCCGAGATAGATGAAGCCAGCATTGAATTCTAAACGATGCACGCTTTTACGAAGGGGGGAGCAAGCCTGCTAATAACGGGCAATTCTCGGCAGATTGAAGCAGTCGGGCTGCCGCTCAGGCGGCCACGCGTTCATCGCCCATCGCCTGCTCATACGCAACGTAATCCACACCGATACGGATAGCCCCCCAGCGCTGGCCGTCGATATCGAGCGGAATCGAGATATCGGTGATGACTTCGCCTGTGTCGCGCATGTGAGTCTGGCACAGCACCCCGCCGGTGGCCCGAACCGCGCTCAGTGCCACTGGGTCGTCGAACAACCGCTTGTGACGGCAATGCAAGGCATCGTAGGCGGGGTTACCGGTAGGCGGGCGCGAGTAGAGGCTGTTGTGCGCGGGGATATAGCCGTTGCGGTCCATGGGAATGACGTAGGACGCACCGGCCAGCTGTTCCAGCGTGTGATCGATAATGCGCGTGATGGCCTCATCGACCTGCTGATCGTATGCGGTGTGGTAGCGCGCGGGATCACTGCCAGGAATGCGAACATAGTTATCGTCAAAGATGTCATAACCTTGCGCGTAGGCATTAAGCAGCACGTCCTGCACGGCTGCGGCGGTCGCCTCAAGCAGGGACACCAGGGCATCGAATGGGGTGTTGCCGGTACGCAGGGCCGCCAGCATTTCCTGCAAATGTTCCGACTTGCTGCGTACACCCGCCACTTCATCAACCATATTCGTCAGTCGGCTCTGGACCTGGGCGCTCAGCTGAGCGATGCGATCGATGGAGACCGACATTTCCTGGTTGGTGATACTGACCTGTGTGACGGTGCTTGCCACCTCGCCCACTTCACTGTTGAGGCGCGTGAAATCGCCGACCAGGGAATCGAAGCTGCCCATGAACTGTTCCACCATGTCGCCGGAGGAATCGAGCTCGGCCCGGATCCCGTTACTGCGCTCGTGCGTGTCAGCAACCAATTCGAGAATCTGGCCGGCATGCATCACGATTTCGCCCGTGGCCGCATTCACCCGTTCCGCCAGCTTGCCGACCTCGCTGGCGACGACGGCGAAGCCCTGACCCGCCTCTCCCGCGCGGGCCGCTTCAACGCCGGCGTTCAGTGCCAGCAAATGCGTTTGCAGGGCAATATCTTTGATAAGGCGGCTGGTGTCATCCACCGATTGCGCCCGCCGCGTGAGCTGGTCGACCACGCCGGAAAACACTTCCATGTCACCCACCACCCGGTCAATGCGCTCGTTGAGTTCCTTCAACTGCTGCAAGGTTTGGGTCGCCACGTTCATTTGAGTGTGAAAGACCTGAGCAATGTCGCGGGCCGAGGCGGCGGTTTGCTCCGACATGACGGCAATCTGCCGGCTACGCCCGGCCAGGCCTTCGACCTGCTGCGCCTGCTCCCCGGACATCTCGCTGCAAGCGCGCGACTGCGCCGTAAGGCGAGCCGCGTTCAAGGAAATGTCGATAGCGGATTGCCGCATAACGACAAAGCGTTCGCGCAAATCCGCCAGGAATCGCGATAACGGAATGGCCAGGGGACTGAACGTCCATGCCCGGTCAGCCAATGTCGCCCTACCCTTGCGCAAGCGGCCCAATAAGCGGCTGACGCCCATCGTACGACGTGTAGTCCCCCTCATTTTCTCCCCCTCTTTATTATTGTTTCAATTCATGATTTTCGTATCGCGACTCGTTTTTGTATCAAATATATGCGTGCCGGCCAAGAAGCGAGTGGTGCGAAAAGAAGGAAGGACGCCGGAGAGCTGGCGTCCTTGCGTGCTTAGAACCCCAGGCTGTCGAGCAGGTCGTCGACCTGATCCTGGCTGGTGACCACGTCGGGCTTCGTGGGATTCACCGCTGGGCCATTCAGCAGCGATTGCGCTTCTTCGCGACGTTCTTGCGGCACACTGTCAATAAGCACCTGCACGAGTTCGGTTTCGATGGCGCTGATGACATGCAACATCTTCATGATGACCTGGCCCGTGAGATCCTGAAAATCCTGAGCCATGATGATGTCAAGAAGCGTGTCTTGCGTTTCTTTTGTTTTGGCCGGAATGTCTCGGATCAGGGCGCGAGTGTCATCGACCAGCTCGCGGGCGTCGTCCAACTCTACGGGATGATCGAACCAGGCCTGCCAGCGTTCGTCCAGGGCGACCGCACGGTTCTGCAGCTCTTCCTGCAACGGCTGTAGGCCTTCCGCCGCGTTCAGCACGCGGTTGGCCGCCTGTTCGGTCATGCGGGCCACGTAATGCAGACGGTCGCGCGCATCAGGAATGGCATGTGCGGCTTCCTTGACCGCCTGATCCAGCCCCAGTTCGCGCATGCTGTCGCGCAGCATGCGGGTAAGCTGGGCAATCCGGTGTATCAGGTTGTCGTCAAGGTCGCCCCCATCAGGCTTGGTCAGCATTTCCATGGACGCCTCCTTTAAGCGCCGATCTTCTCGAAGATCTTGTTCAGCTTCTCTTCGAGGGTGGCGGCCGTGAACGGCTTCACCACGTAACCGTTGGCACCGGCCTGAGCGGCGGCGATGATGTTCTCTTTCTTGGCTTCGGCAGTGACCATCAGCACGGGCAACTTGCCCAGATCGGGGTCGGCCCGAATCGCTTTAAGCATTTCCAGACCGTCCATATTGGGCATGTTCCAGTCGGAAACCACGAAGTCGAAGTTGCCGTTACGCAGCTTTTCAAGCGCCATTGCGCCGTCTTCGGCTTCGTCAACGTTTTCGAACCCAAGGTCTTTCAGCAGATTCTTGATGATCCGACGCATGGTCGGAAAATCATCAACAATCAGAATTTTCATGGCTTTTTGTACCACTTGATACTCTCCGATAAATGATTGTCCGCAAACCCGCTGTCTTAGACACGCTGGTTGGTGGTGCCGGCTGCGGCGAGGATGCGTTCACTGATCTCCGACAGGGGAACAGCCTCGTCTGCCGCCCCAATGTGTAGTGCTTCGCGTGGCATTCCGAACACCACGCAACTGGCTTCGTCCTGTGCAAACGTGATGGCGCCGGCCTGCTTCATGGCAAGCATGCCTTGTGCGCCGTCCTTGCCCATGCCTGTCAGCAGAACGCCCACTGCGTTGCGACCCGCCACTTCGGCGGCCGAATGGAACAGCACGTCAACTGAAGGGCGGTGCCGGTTGACGGGCTCGCCGTAATCGAGCTGGACGATGTAGTTCGCCCCCGAACGGGCAAGTTTCATGTGCGCGACACCGCCTGGTGCCAAATACACATGGCCCGGTAGCACCCTTTGGCCGTCTTCGGCTTCGTGAACCTGAACCGCACAAAGGTTGTCGAGCCGCTGTACGAAGGACTTGGTGAAGCCTGCCGGCATATGCTGCGTAATCATAATGGCCGGGCTATTTGGCGGCAACGGCTCAAGGACCTGGCGGATGGCTTCGGTGCCGCCGGTCGATGCCCCGATCATGACCAGTTTCTCTGTGGTCGAGAAGGGGCGGGTCAACATGCGCTGCCGCGGCCTCTGCCGCATGGCTTGGCGCGGCCGGGAAGCCGCCGCGGCGCGAATCTTATCGGCAATAAGGTCGCTGTATTCCATCAGACCATCACGCAGGCCCAGTTTGGGCTTCGTGACGAAATCCACAGCTCCCAGCTCCAGCGCCTTCAGAGTCACCTCGGAACCGCGCTCGGTCAGAGAAGACACCATGACAACGGGCATGGGTCGCAGCCGCATCAGACGGTCGAGAAAATCCAGCCCGTCCATACGCGGCATTTCGACGTCCAGTGTCAGGACATCGGGGTTGTGTTGCTTGATGAGCTCGCGCGCCACCAATGGATCTGGCGCTGTTGCGACGACTTCCATGTCGGGGTGGCCGTTGATGATTTCCACCATCAAACTACGCACCAGCGCCGAGTCATCTACACACAGAACGCGGATCTTTTTTGTCATATCAAATTCATCATTACCTTTCGGACTGAACCTACGCTCAGCTCTTCACGTAGACCGTCTGGCCCTGCAGGCGGAAGGCGTCGGTCAGATAGGTGAAGTTTTCAGAATGGCCGGCAAAGAGCAGCCCGCCAGTCTTTAGTGTCGGGGCAAAGCGTTCCAGAATTTTGGTCTGAGTCGCTTTGTCGAAATAAATCATCGTATTGCGGCAGAAGATGGCATCAAAACTGCCCGGCGCCGGCCAGTCGTTCTGCAACAGGTTGAACACACCGAACTCAACCAAGCTGCGCAGGCTGTCCTTGACCCGTACCAGCCCGGCGCGCCGCCCGGTGCCGCGCTGAAAATATTTGTGCAGGTAGTCTTCGGGTACCGGCTTGACGCGTTCCTGCGGGTAGACCCCTTCACGCGCCCGTTGAATTGCATTGGTGTCGATGTCTGTGGCCCAGATGGACACACCGACGTCCGGCTGCGGACAGGATTCGCGCAACGTCATGGCGATGGTGTAAGGCTCTTCGCCTGTAGACGCCGCGCTACACCAGATAGAAATCGGCTTCCGCCGTGTACGCACGAAGCGCGCCAGAATCTCGAAGTGGTGCTGTTCCCGGAAGAAGGCCGTATGGTTGATGGTGAAGGAGTTGATGAACATCTCCCACTCCGGCGACGTCGGGTTACGCGCCAGCTCATCCAGGTACTCGTGCACCGACTTGTGGCCGATAGCGTGCGCGCGCAGCGCGAGCGTACGCCCGGCCATTTCTTGCTTATGGGCGCCCAGCACAATGCCGGCGCGCCCTCTTAACAGCTTGGCTGCATACTCAAAGTCTCCCGGCGACAGTTTAGCTTGTGCCGGTAAAGCAAAGATGGAGCTTATGTTCTGACTTGATTCCATATCTCAGGAGCGTACCAGTGCCCCCGCTCCGTTAGCCGGCCCCAACAATGCCTCGCCGGTAGAGTGATCCCTTCCAGCTTCGTGATCTTCACGTGTCGCTGCACTTGTAATATCGATGACTTCGCGAGTGTTGACCTTAAACACCGCCACCAGTTCGGCCAACCGATGTGCCTGATCTTGCAGCGAGCCGGCAGCGGCAGCGGCTTCTTGAACCAGCGCTGCGTTCTGCTGTGTGACGCCGTCCATATCCGTCACCGCGGCATTCACCTGTGTGATGCCGTCGGCCTGCTCCTGCGACGCGGTGGCGATTTCGGCCATGATGGTCGTGACGGTATCGACAGAGCGCACCACGTCTTCCATGATCTCGCCCGCTTCGCCCGCCTGACGCGCCCCCGCCGAGACTTTTTCTAGCGACTCGTCGATCAGCTGCTTGATTTCACGTGCTGCCTGGGCACTACGCTGTGCCAGCGAGCGGACTTCGCCGGCCACCACCGCAAAGCCCTTGCCTTGTTCTCCCGCGCGCGCCGCCTCGACCGCCGCATTAAGCGCCAGAATGTTGGTCTGGAAGGCTATACCGTCGATGACGCTGACAATTTCGGCCATCTGGCGCGAGCTGTCAGAGATTTCCGTCATAGTGCCGACTACCGCCGTAACCGCGCTACCGCCGCGCTGGGCGACTTCGGCGGCGCCCTTGACCAAGCGATCGGCTTCGGTCGCGTGCTCGGTGTTCTGTGTCACCGTGCTGGAGAGCTGCTCCATGCTAGCCGCGGTTTCCTGAAGAGCGGCCGCTTGCTGCTCGGTGCGGTTGCTCAGGTCGGTGTTGCCCATATAAATCTCGCGGGCGCCTACGTTGATTTCGTCCACCCCCTGACGCACGGTGCCGACGATATGCGTAAGGCTTTCCTGCATGCGGCGCATGGCTTCTAGCAAGACGCCGATTTCATTGCGGGCGCCCACTTCGATGCGTTGGGTGAGATCGCCGCCTGCGATACGGTCGGCATGCGCACCCGCGTCGCGCAGCGGACGCAGCACCATTCGGTTCAGGAATGCATAGGTAATGAAGGCAATCGCAAAACACGCCAGCATACCGAGTGCAACCAACTTGACCACCAGATCGTACTGGTCGACCTCACCTTGATAGGTGGTGTCGATGATGAGCTGCTGTGCGCGCAGCAACGCGTTCCACGAATCCACCAGTTCTTTTTCGAGTGCGCCCACCCTGCCTTCACGAGCCCTTTCGTAGGCGTCATCATCGCCACGGGCCAGCATATCGAAAAGCGGTTGCACGCCCTGCGTCATCAGCGTTTCAAAGCGCTGGCTGATTTGTGGGCCGAGCTCACGCCCGATTTCGGTATGGGCGGCGCTGTCCTGAAAGCGTTTGAAGTCGGCAAAGGCGGCGTCGTAATGGCGGCGCCCTTCCGTCAGCAGTGCATCGACTTCGCTGGTGGTGCCGAAGATGCGCGCTGAAGCCGCTCGCGTCAGTGCACTTTGCACATTGCGATAGCTGTCGATGGCTTGCGAGAGCGACGCCCCGGCACGCTGGTTCTGCACAATCGAGTCCAGCGATATGTTGCCGGCGCGAAGTGACAAGACTCCCAGCGCCGCGCCGGCAATCAGCATGATGAGATAGAAGACCAGCACGAGGATGATGCTGGTGCGGATCTTCATTTTGGATGCCAGCGACGTCTTCTGCATAAGCCTTTACCTGCTTTTCCTTGTTGTTTGACGAAGGCCGCCGAGGGGCGGGCCGTTTGTAGGTCGGCTACAGCCTTACACGAGGGCCGCGGCCTCTACCAGCGCCATTTCCTCGCTGGTCATGAGCTTTTCGATATCAACCAGAATGAGCATGCGCTCACCCACGGTGCCGATACCGGTCAGGTATTCAGTGGAAAACGCCGTGCCGAACTGCGGCGGTGCGCTGATTTGGGATTTTTGCAGCATGAGGACGTCGGAGACGCCATCGACCACAATGCCCACCACCCGAGATTTCAGATTCAGAATGACGACGACCGTCTGATGGTTGTATTCGACATTGTCCAGGTTGAACTTGATGCGCATGTCGACGATCGGCACGATGACACCGCGTAAATTGGTCACCCCTTTCACAAACGACGGTACATTTGCGATGCGGGTCACGGTCTGGGCGTCGTAACCGCGAATCTCTTGCACTTTCAGGATATCGATGCCGTATTCCTGCGCAGCAAGAGTGAAAACCAGATATTCCTGGCCGGTGGTTTCAGACGTTTGCTGAGCGTCGATATTATTGGACATGGTGTTCTCCGGGATTCTGAATGTTGTCTATACGGTTGCCGGACGTTGATTCTGCGAAGTCTGCATGAGGGCGAAGACGTCGACGATAAGCGCCACGCTGCCGTCACCCAGTATCGTCGCCGCGGACACACCGGGTATCTTCTTGTAATTGGCTTCAAGGTTCTTGACAACGACCTGGTGCTGACCGACAAGGTGATCCACCAGCAAGGCGAAGCGGACGTCCTGCACCTGCAGAATGACGGCAATGGCTTTGGTGATCTCCGTTTCGGCATTCTGCACGTCGAAGATTTCATGCAGTGCCACCACAGGCAGATAATCACCGCGCACTTGCAGAACCCACTCGGATTCGGAAATGGCGCGAACTTGCTCTGCCGTGGGCTGCAGCGATTCGGTAACGTTGCTAAGCGGCAGAATGAAGGTTTCTTCGCCCACACGCACCGACATGCCATCGAGAATGGCGAGAGTGAGCGGCAGCACGATACGAATGGTGGAGCCTTCGCCGGCCTTAGAGAAAATCTGAATGTGGCCGCCCATCCCCTGGATATTGCGTCGCACGACGTCCATGCCGACGCCACGACCCGAGATAGCGGTGACCTGCTCCGCCGTTGAGAAGCCCGGCGCAAAAATCAGCGGCCAGATTTCTTCATCGGGAGTGTTCTCGTTGACCTGGAAGCCTTGCGCCATGGCCTTCTTGAGGATTTTTTCGCGGTTCAGGCCTGCGCCGTCGTCGCGCACCTCGATCACAATCTGGCCGCCATGATGCTGGGCCGTCATGGTGATGGTGCCTTCCGGGCTCTTGCCTACCTCGACGCGGCGCTCAGGCGATTCAATACCGTGGTCAATACTGTTACGCACCAAGTGAGTGAGGGGGTCGATGATGCGTTCGATAAGGCTCTTGTCGAGTTCGGTGGCCGCACCCTGCGTCACCAGCTTGATGCTCTTGCCCATCTTCGCCGCGGCTTCGCGCACGACACGCGGGAAGCGGTTGAAGACGTAATCCATGGGCACCATGCGGATGGACATAACGGCTTCTTGAAGATCGCGGGCGTTGCGATCGAGCTGCTCGATGCCGTTAAGAAGGCGGTCGTGCAACACCGGATCCAGGCTGGAGGCCGTTTGCACCAACATAGCCTGGGTGATGACCAGTTCGCCCACCAGGTTGATGATTTGGTCGACCTTTTCGACGCCAACCCGAATGGTGCTGCTGCCGCTGCTACCTCCCGTGGGAATAGAGGCCGCGGACGACTTGGCGGGCTGCTTGGGCTTGGCCGCGGCTTGTGCCGGGGCGGCCGCCTGCGCTTCTGCTGCGGCCGGCTTCGCTGTGTCCTGTGCAGCGCTAGCTGCGGCCGCTGGAGCGGCGGGGGCGGGTTCCGTTGCAGCTGCCGGTTCCGTTGCAGCTGCGGGCGCCGGCTCGCTTGCCGGCGCAGCGCCGGGAACGGCCTCGCGTGTGATGTCTACCTGATCTTCATCGACAATGAAGCAACACACCGCCACGATATCCGCTTCGGCGGTCGTGGTTTTCAGCCAAAAAGAGATCGTGTCGGCGCTGCGCTCTTCATGCAGTACTTCGCCCATCAATGCCATTTCGACGGCCAGCGACTGCATGTCGCTTTCTTTGATGCGCGAGATACGCACTTTCATGGGCAGGTCGCTGCCGCCGGCCTGCGCAGGCGCAGTTTGTGCCCCGGAGGGTACCGATTCCGCTTGAGCTGCAGGCGCCGCAGCGGCGAGAGCGGGCTCAGCGGCAGGCGCAGCGCCGGCGGCTGCAGCCGGCGCAGCATCCTGCGCCTTCGCACCGTGCCGCTCTTCGGCAAGAGTACGCAGCTGTGCGCAAATACGATCGTAGGCCTCCTGGCTGGGCTCTTGCTGGTTCCGATAAGCAGCGACTTGGTCCATTAGCACATCTTTTGTCTCGAGGAAGAGGTCTATCATGTCTTTGCGAAGCACCATTTCGCCCTGACGGATATAGTCGAGCAGGTTCTCCAGCAAATGCGTCGTATCGGCCAGCATCTCGAAACAACCGAAGGTGCCGGCTCCCCCCTTAATGGAGTGGGCAGCACGGAAAATGCCGTTGAGCTGATCGATGTCGGGGTTGTCGACATCCAGACTCAACAGCAGTTGCTCCATTTCGGTGAGCAACTCATCGGCTTCGTCAAAGAACGTATCGAAGAACTGACTCAGGTCCACGCCTGCACTCATGATCGATTCCCTTTACACACTTCAGTGTCATGATGCTGCCCCGGCCACGTGCCGGACTACGGCATTATTACCTAATGTTACTCGTTATATCCGCCTTGCCATTACGGATTGACGGGAGGCGGTGGCGGAGGTACGAGAGTCTCCACCAACTGCGACCCGCCGGCGCTGCGCGGTGTCAAGGGCATGTCTAGTGGCGAACCCGGCGCCGGCATACCTGGAAGCAGCCCGTCCGGCAAACCGAAGTCCAGGGCAGCCGGGGCATCATCGAGAGGCGGCAGGCTGCGCTGCTCCACCCCAAGATTGCCGGCGCCGCCGCTGCCCAGCACCTCGTCCAGGTCAATGGGCGTGGCATAGGTGGCGTCCTGTTCGTCCATTCTGCGTTCCGCACGGCGATTCAGCACCACAATGCTGATGCGCCGGTTGGCATCGGCGTAGGGGTCTTCCACCAGATTGACGGTAGAAGACACGCCCAGCACCCGCCGCACCTTGCTTTCTTCCATGCCGCCCGCCACCAATTCACGTCGCGCCGCGTTAGCCCGGTCGGCGGAAAGTTCCCAGTTGGAATATTCGCGTTCGCCCGTCGCGTACTGGCGCGCGTCGGTATGGCCCGTAATCGTGATGGAATTGGGCATGCCGTTCAGAACCTGCCCCAGCTGACGCAGCACTCCGCGCATTTCGCGCCGCAATGTGGCGCTGCCGGTATCGAACATGGGCCGGTTCTCACGGTCCAGAATCTGTACCCGTAAGCCGTCGGGCGTCATGTCCATCAGCATTTGCGGCCGATACTCGGACATCACCGGGTCGTGCTCAATGAGCTGATCAAGCTGCCCCTTGAGGTTTTCCAGCCTTTCAATGTCCTGGATGTCACCCGTATCCAGTGGCGAGCGCGGTGCCAGCTGGAAGTTGGGAATGATGCTGGGCGCCCCACCCGGGATCACGTCATCGGTTCCCAAGGGGCGATTGTCATTCTGTGAACGGATCGCCTCGACCAGTGGCTTGCGGAAATATTCCGCCACCAGCGTCAGTTCATGCACCGGAATCAGCGACAACAGCCACATGACCAAAAAGAAGGCCATCATGGCGGTCATGAAGTCGGCGTAGGCAATCTTCCAGCTGCCCCCGTGCGGTTGCTCGTGGTGCAGCTTTTTGCGACGGACGACGACCCGCGGTTCTGCCTTGCTCATGTCGGCATCAACCGCGGCGGGCGCCGGCGCGCACCTGTTTCACGTGGTCTTCGAGTTCCATGAACGAAGGACGCAGATGCGAATACAGCACCTTGCGACCGAATTCCACCGCGAGCTGGGGCGGATAGCCGTTCATGCTGGCCAGCAGCGTGACCTTGATGCACTCCAGCACTTTCACGGATGAAATAGCGCGTCGCTCCATGCTGGCAGCCAAGGGCGCAACAAAACCGTACGCCAACCAGATACCCAGAAAGGTTCCGACCATCGCCTTAGAGATCAGGTCGGCAAGGATAGCGGGTGGCTGGTCAACGGAAGCCAGCGCCTTAATGACGCCAAGCACCGCGGCAACAATACCGAAAGCCGGTAGCGCATCGGCGACGGCTCGCAAAGCCAATGACGGAATGTTGCGTTCGTGCAAATGGGTTTCGATTTCTTGGTCCATGAGCGTTTCGATTTCAAACGAGCTCATGTTGCCGCTGATGATCAGCCGCATGTAATCGGAAATGAACTCCACCAGCACCGGGTCGTTCACAACACTGGGATATTCGGCGAAGATCGGGCTTGAATAGGGCTCTTCGATATCGCCTTCCACCGACATCAGGCCATCGCGCCGTGCTTTATTCAACAGCACGTACAACAGAGCCATGAGCTGCATGTAGGTTTCTTTGTTGTAGGGGTTGCGCCGCAGCACCCCCGGAATGGCCCGCGCCATCATCTTGATTGACTGACCACTGCTGGAAGCCAGGTAGGCACCGACAGCCGCACCCCCAATCAAGAGCAGCTCGAAGGGCTGATACAGCGCGCCCAGTGCTCCTCCCATGAACACATAGGCGCCGATGACGGAGAAAAATACGATGAAATATCCGAGGAAGATGAACACGGGTTGCCCTAGCCTAGCTATCCGAAGTCTGTATGTTCGCCCAACGCGACGCCGGAAGATTGCTGTATCAATGGCCGATTTTTAACTTAAATCGACGCATATTCACAATAAAACAGTTTTTGAAACCTACCGTTTCACCTCATCAGGCGTCGCTGGGTACCAGCGGATCACTGGTTTTCACCGGCACCGGTTTGGAGGCAGCCGTGGTGGCCCGACGCTTGCGGGTCTTGCCGGCACGCGGTGGCGGACGGCAGATAGCGCAAACGAAGCCGGTTTGCGGATCGTGAGCATGAGCAATGAAACCGCCCTTGCAACGTTCGCAGTGCGACAACTGCACCAGATTGCTGTCGAAGAACCGAATGAGCATCCATGCCCGGGTAAAACTGAGCACAGGCTCTTCACCCGGCGGAGTCCCCAGGCCGGCGTCAGCCTGCTCGATATACAGGCGATAGGCTTCGACCAGCGCCCGCGATTTTTTGGCAGGCGTATGCGTATCCAGATAGCGATACACGCTATAAAAGACACTGGAGTGGATATTGGGCAGCCACGTCATGAACCAGTCGACGGAAAATGGCAGCATGCCCTTGGGAGGCGAACACCCCCTCACTTCTCGGTACAGGCGTGCCAAGCGGTCGTAACTGAGGCTCGTTTCCGCCTGCAACACTTGCAGGCGCGCGCCCAGTTTGATCATGTCTGTGGCCAGGAGGATTTCTTCCGCCTCCTTGGCGACACTTTTCTTGGTCATAAATGGGAAAGGCTCAAGCGAATTGTTCTGGGCCGCGTTGCGCGAGCAGTATCGTGGAATGCGCCTGCTGCAGCACACCACCGAGCACGTCTTGGCCAAGCGTGGAGAGAAGCTCGTAGTCGTTCAGGCGAAAGCCGCAGATCAAGGTATTTGAACTGGCCAGCTTCACAAGTTGTGCAGGCGACAGCCCCAGGATGATGTCGGCCACGTCGGAGTCGAAACCGAGCCGATACATGCCGGCAGCATAGTTATCACGCAGCAGCCGCTGTGCCAACATGAGGTATGAAAGGTTAACTTCCTGGATGTCGCTGAGCGCGCTAGTGTCAGTGGCAGGCACGGTCCTTTCCTTTTTCGTTAAGCCGTAAGTAAATCGGTCTTGCAAAAAATTGCATTTAGTAATGATGAATAAGCTTTTTATGGATAAATCCGGCAGTTCATGCAAAAACCGAATGGATCACGACGGAAATAGTATCAAAATATATGGCACATTACCAATTGTGGCAATTGCTCTACATCAACAAACTTGTCTAAAAGGCAACATGGATACGTTTTGTCGTATTTATAGGGACTTTGTGACGTGCTGCGCGATGTTATTAGCCGTGGCAGTTCTGTCAGGTTGCGCGGGCCCTGGTGGGCGTGATATTAGGCACCCGATACGCGAAGTCCCCCAACACCACCGCCAGGAAGTCGTTCTTACCGCGCTAGGGCTGATGGGAAGCCCATACCGCTATGGGGGATCCGAGCCCGCTCAAGGGTTTGACTGCAGCGGGCTGGTTAATTACGTATATCGGCAAGTCACGGGAACCACTCTGCCCCGAAGTACGCGCGAACAGGCCGCCGCCAGTCGGCGCATCAGCCGCCGCGATTTGCGCGCGGGCGATCTGGTGTTCTTCAACACTTTGGGACGCCCTCATTCCCATGTCGGCATTTATATAGGGGAAGGCCAGTTCGTGAATGCGCCCTCTTCCGGCGGACGCGTACGTATCGACAGCATGGACAACCCGTATTTCTCCAGGCGCTTCGACTCGGCTCGAACCGTCTTCGCGCCGTAATACCGCTAAGCCGGTACCCGGCGGTATTGTTCGGCCAGTGCCAGAAACGCATCCAGCCCGGGGGCGCTGCCGGTTTCTTCTTGCACGATACGCGCCACCACAGGCGCGACCTCAGCCGCCTTGGCCGCATCCAGGAACAGCAACCGGGAACGGCGCGCCAACACGTCTTCCACCGTCTGTGCATATTCGTAGCGGACGGCAAAGCGAACCATGGCTTCGGTGAGGCCTTCGGCAACTACATTGTCTCTACCGGGAAGCTGAGTCACCCAGCGCGCTTCGGTGCCATAACTGTGTAGGCCGGGGGCGCCGCCCAACGACGAGTTCGCCTGCCGTGCAGTGGCCCCCACCAACAAGAAATCCGCGGTTTCGCAGGGGGGCAGGCGCCCTAGCAGATTGGCATCGACGCATTTAGCGAGTACGTCTTCTGCCATAGAGCGGTAGGTTGTCCACTTGCCGCCGGTAACCGTGACCAAACCGCTATCACTGACCACGACGGTGTGCTCGCGATTGATCTTCTTTGTATCGCCGGCTTCACGCGGCGGCCGCACCAGCGGACGCAACCCCACCCACACACTGCGTACATCTTCCGGGCGCGGGGCGCGGCTTAGATAATGAGCAGCTTCGCTCAATATGAAGCGCACCTCTTCGGCCAGCGCAAGCGGCTCTACTTCGATTTCGGTGCGTGGGGTGTCGGTCGTGCCCAATATCAGCTTACCCAACCAGGGAACGGCAAACAGCACACGGCCGTCACGCGTGCGTGGCACAAGCAAGGCATGGTCGCCGGGGAAGAAATCCGCATCCACAACCAGATGCACACCCTGGCTGGGTGTGACCATGGTTTCCGTCGGGCGGCCCGCATGGGCGTCGTCCATGTGTCGCAATTCATCCACCCATACACCTGTGGCATTTACCACACAGTTGGCTTCGATGGTGCCCGGCGTGTCGCTGCCTTCGGCTTGATAACGTACCCCTGTTACCCGCCCTTTCTCGTGCAGCAACCCGACAACCGGGCAATAATTCACCAGCAAAGCGCCTTGTGCAGCCGCGCTGCGGGCGAGGGCCAGTGCCAGGCGGGCGTCGTCGAACTGGCCGTCCCAATATTTAACGCCCCCCTTCAGCCCTGCTGAACGCACCCCAGGCAGACAGGCGAGTGTCTGTCGGGTGGACAACAACTCTGTGCGCCCAAGACCCGCCTGACCGGCAAGGGCGTCATAGGCCTTGAGACCGACACCGTAGAAAGGCGTTTCCCAGCACTTATAGGAAGGCATGACAAATGCAAGCGGCGCCGCCAGGTGCGAAGCGTTACGCAGCAGTTTGCGCCGTTCGTGCAGTGCCTCGCGCACCAGCGCCACATTGCCCTGCGCCAGATAGCGCACGCCGCCGTGAACCAGTTTGGTGGCGCGCGATGACGTTCCTTTAGCAAAATCGCGAGCTTCCAGCAAAACGACCGATAGCCCGCGCAACGAGGCATCAAGGGCGAGCCCCAGCCCGGTTGCGCCCCCACCCACTATCAGAAGATCGACCTTACCCGTATTGGCAAGGCGCTCCAGAAGCTGCGCACGATGGGTTTCCAATGGCGCAGGCGCGCCGGGCGCTGCACCGCTGCCGTCGGCCACCGCCCCGGTGGAGTGCACATTACTCTGGCTGGAACTCATGTCAGACTTACCCACTAGATCAGAACGCCCTTAAGTTTACGGTATGGGCACGTTTACGGTATGGCCGCCCCCCTCGTGAACCTGCTCATGCCGCAGGTATGGGAATCATCGTTAAACTACATGCCACCTTTATTCGTACAGCGAAACCATGGCCTATTTGCTTGCACTCGATCAGGGCACTTCCAGCTCCCGCAGCATAGTCTTTAATGAAAGCGGCGAGATCGTGGCGCTTGCCCAGCGCGAATTCACGCAGATTTTCCCCCAACCGGGCTGGGTGGACCATGACCCTATGGAAATCTGGCGCACGCAACTGGAAACCGCCCGCGAAGCGCTAACCAAAGCAGAGCTGACGGCGAACGACATCCGCGCCATCGGTATCACCAATCAGCGGGAAACCACCCTGGTATGGAACCGGCTCACCGGCGAACCCATCCATAACGCCATCGTATGGCAGGACCGCCGTTCAGAACCGGCATGCGCACAGCTGCGCGAGCAAGGCAGGGAAGCGGATATTCTGCAGCGCACTGGGTTGCGCATCGATGCCTACTTTTCAGCCACCAAACTGCAATGGCTGCTGGATAACGTTCCCGACGCGCGCCGGCTGGCTGAAAAGGGCGAGCTGGCGTTTGGCACTGTCGACAGCTGGCTGATCTGGCAGCTCACCGCCGACCGCCGCCACCTGACCGACGTCAGCAACGCGTCGCGCACCATGCTTTACAACGTGCATGACAGTCGCTGGGACGAAACCCTGCTGCAAGCCTTGGATATCCCGCCTGCCCTGCTGCCCGAAGTCTTGCCATCCGGGGCACATTACGGGGTTACCGCAGCCGAGCTGCTGGGTGGCGAGATTCCCATCTGCGGTGTGGCCGGCGACCAGCAGAGCGCGCTTTTCGGGCAGGCGTGCTTTCGCAGTGGCATGGCAAAGAACACCTACGGCACGGGCTGCTTCATGCTCATGCATACGGGCGAGCACTTTCACGTTTCCGATAACGGACTGGTAACAACCCGTGCGGCGCAAACGGCAACCGGGCCTGAATATGCCTTCGAAGGCAGTGTGTTTGTCGCCGGCGCCGTCGTGCAGTGGCTGCGAGATGGGCTGAAGGCCATCCCCAGCAGCAGCGACATCGAGGCGCTTGCCCGGAGCGTGCCGGATTCTGATGGCGTCATGGTGGTGCCCGCCTTCACGGGGCTGGGCGCACCTTACTGGCAACCCGATGCGCGCGGCATCATCACCGGCTTGAGCCGTGGCAGCACCATTGCCCACATTGCGCGCGCCGCCCTGGACAGCATCGCGTACCAGAGTGCCGCCCTGCTACAGGCGATGAGCCGTGATGCCGAAGCGGCAGGAGGCGAAGCCCTGCGCGAGCTGCGTGTGGATGGCGGTGCGTGCGTCAACGATTTGCTCATGCAGTTTCAGGCAGACTTGCTGGGCATACCCGTGCTTCGCCCCGCGATGATTGAAACGACCGCCCTGGGCGCGGCCTATCTGGCGGGGCTGACCGCCGGCGTGTACAAAGACAAAGACGAACTTTCCAGCCTGTGGCGAGTCGAACGTACGTTCGAGCCGCGATGCGACCCGGCCCACGCGCAGGAGCTGATGGCGCGCTGGGAAAAAGCCGTGCGTCAGGCTTGCACCGATTGAAATAAGGAAGCCCCATGCTGCAACGAGCCATATTGGTCGCGGCCATCTTTCTGGCCATTTTGCTGGCCTTGACCTTCGGCGACGCCCTGCTGGCTCAGCTCTATGCATGGCTGTCCAGGCTGACCGGCTGGGTGATGCATAACTTTGCCGATCTGTACGCCGGTCTGCACTACTACCTTTCTACCCACACCACTAAAGTGCTGCTGGCCATTGCGCTCACCATACCTGTCAGTTGGTGGGTGTTCCGCAAGCGCGATAAAGAGCTCAGCAGCCCGGCCAACCATCGCAAAATCGCCATCGTTCTGGCCATCTGCCTGGGCTGGCTGGGCGCGCACCGCTTCTATCTCGGGCAAGTCGGCTGGGGAATTTTCTACCTGGTTCTGCTGTGGTTCTTTGCGCCGCTGGTGATTGTGCTGAGTCTGATTGACGCTATCCGCTATTTCTTCATGACCGATGAGCAGTTCGCCATTGTCCGCAGCTAAAGGCTTTAGGCTGGTGGCCTCGGGCATTCAGACCGCCGCTGACGCCCGCCACGACGAGGCCCTGCTGCGCGCCGTCGAAGAATACGGGCCGGTCGCTGATATCTGGCAGACACCGCGCAGCCTGGTGGTGCCGCGCAGCTACCGGCGCTTTGAGGCCTTTAACGCAGCCTGTGAACAATTCGCCGCGCGAGGGTGGCCCGTTACGGTTCGATTGACCGGCGGCGGTATCGTTCCGCAGGGACCCGGCATTTTGAACCTGAGTCTGGCTTACCCCGTACAGGGGCCGCCCATGCAACATTCAGAAGCGGGCTACCGGCTCATCTGTGGGCTGTTGGAGGTGGCACTGCGTTCCCTGGGGGTTGAGGCTTTTCCTGCGGCGGTCGAGGGCTCGTTTTGCGATGGTCGCTACAACCTGGCGGTATCGCAAAACGGCGAGGCGGTAAAGATCGCCGGTACCGCCCAGAGCTGGCGACGCGTGGCGGGTAGCCGAGATCAGCATATCGGCCTGGTGCACGGGCTGATACTGGTCGACGCAGATAGCGCCGTGCTAACACAAGCCGCCAACGACTTCGAAGCCGCCATCGGCAGCGCGCGCCGCTACTTGCCCCAAAAGGTGACGTCGCTGGCGCAGCTGCTGGGCCCGCTACCCGACCTGGTGTCGTGCTTTGAGCAGGCCCTACTTTCGGCGCTTGGCGACACGTCTTTTAATCGACGCGCTTAATCGACGCGCGCCAGCACCTCGGCCAAGTTGCGCAACACATTGCCCTCGCCGATGCGATTCAGCAGCCCGATACGCCGCATCTTGCCACGCACCCGCTCGTTCATTTCCGTGAAGATCACGCGCACGTTGCGTGCCTGCAGCTGCTCAACTACGTCTTCCAATGTCTGCAGACCGGTGGCATCAATGAAGGGTACGTAGCGCAGCCGAATCACCACCGCCTTGGTATCTTGGTGGGCGTTTTCCACGACCTGCTCAAAGGCCTCGACGGCCGCAAAGAAGAAGGGGCCTTCTACAGAGTACACAGCGAGCGATTCAGGCAGCTCGCTAAGACCTTCGGCGGCCAGCTCACGCTGCAGCTCCGCCTTGTCCTGGCGGCGAACTACCACGCTATCCGCCATATTGAGCAGAAAGTGCAGCATCGCCAGCACCACACCGATATTCACTGCCACGACCAGGTCGATGAACACTGTCAGCACGAAAGTGACTGTAAGGATGATGACGTCAGTGCGCGGCGCACCCTTCACCAGTTTCACAACATGACGCACGTCGCTCATGTTCCAGGCCACGACAAACAGAATGGCGGCCAGAGCGGCAAGAGGGATGTTAGCTGCCAGCGGTGCCAGGAACAGCAGAATGAAGACCAGACACAGGGCATGCACAATGCCCGCAATCGGGCTGTTGCCACCGTTGCGGATGTTGGTGGCGGTACGGGCGATGGCACCCGTTGCGGCAATACCACCAAACAGAGGAGCCACGATATTGGCCATACCCTGGCCGATCAGTTCCTGATTGGAATGGTGGCGGGTGCCGGCCATGCGATCGGCCACCACAGCGGAAAGCAATGACTCGATGGCGCCGAGCATCGCAATGGCAAAGGCCGGGCCGATCAAGTCCACCAGCCGGCTCATGGTGATTTCCGGTACTTCCAAGCCGGGCAGGCCGCGTGGAATTTCGCCGTAGCGGCTGCCGATCGTGTCGACCGTCTCAAAGCCGACAACCACCTGAATGAGCGTGACAACAATCAGTGCAATGAGGGGGCCGGGCAACCGTTTGATGACCCCCGGCATGCGCGGTGTAAAGATCACCAGCAGCAGCGCCAGTAGCGCCAGGCCGGTAGTGGCCGGATCCCACTGTGGCAAAACCTTAAGCAGTGCCCACAGCTTTTCGTGAAAGTGACGCCCTTCCACCGCCGGCAGGCCGAAGAAGTCTTCCCACTGGCCGACCCAGATCACCACACCAATCCCGGCGGTAAACCCCACAATGACCGGCGCCGGAATGAACTTAATGACCGCTCCCATACGCGCCAAGCCAAGCAGCACCAGGATGCCGCCGGCCATGAGCGTGGCGATCTGCAGGCCGATCACGCCGTGGTCGGCCACAATACCGGCAAGAATAACGATGAAGGCGCCCGTGGGCCCCGCAATCTGAATGCGACTGCCACCAAACAGGGAGACGATGACCCCGGCGATAATGGCGGTGTAGATACCCTGTTCCGGCTTAACCCCCGAGGCGATGGCAAAAGCCATGGCCAGCGGCAGCGCCACCACGCCGACGATCAGCCCGGCAACAATATTGCTGCCCCAATGACGCCGTGCCAACAGGCCGGACCGGTATGCATCTACTATAGCTAGCATCGTACTCCCGTAAGAAAGGATGCGCCCGCCAATACAACAGCGGTTGCGCACAATGTGACCAAATTATAATGTTCTGAAAATATCTGCTCAGCAACGCCCTGAAACCGCTGCGCTTCTACAGTGTGCAGGCGTAACTGAAGGAGCTGTCATGAAAATCGGCGAACTCGCCCGGGCGGCAAATTGCAGTACGGAGACCATCCGTTACTACGAAAAGGCCGGCCTGCTGCCGCCGGCCATGCGAACCCCCAGTAATTACCGGCATTACAGCCACTCTCATCTGGCGCGCTTGCGGCTCATTCGCAATTGCCGCAGCCTGGATATGACCCACGACGAAATCCGCAGCCTGCTGAACTCGCTGGATAGCGCAGCAGACGACTGCGAGCCGGTCAATCGGCTGCTTGATGAGCATATCACCCATGTCGATGCCCGTATCAACGAACTTCTGCATTTGCGCCGCCAGCTGATCGATTTGCGCGAGCGCTGCGCCGAGGGACGCCCCGTCGAACACTGCGGCATCATCGAAGGCCTGAATGCCATGGAGGTGCCGCCCGGGCCGACCCATGGCAGTCATCTGGGCTGATCTTCACGACCCCCCAAAAAAAGCCCGCCAGTGCGAACCGGCGGGCCCAAAGTACTGCAGGGGAAGAAGAATCTTATTTAGCGGTTGCGCAGGCCTTATTCAGCAGGTGCCACGGCAACATCAGCCGGCGCAGCCTGACGACGACCGCCGCCGAACACGCCGATTACCACTTGCCAGGCTATGGCGAAGCCGCCGACGATGAAGACCATGTCACCGAAGGTACGCACCCAGCGCAAGGTCTCCAGCAGCGGCTGCTGCATGAACTCTTCGCTACGGGCATACCACATACCTTCCGTGATGCTGGCGTAGGCTTGGATAACCCCCACGGGCAGCAGGCTGGTAACGATCATCAGCACCAGGCCGCCGTTAAGGCCCCAGAAGCCGATCCGCATCAACTTCTCGTTGAATACAAAGCCCGGAACGATGTAGCGCAGCACCAGCAAGGTGAAGCCCAAAGCCAGGAAGCCATACACCCCGAAGAGCGCAGCATGAGCATGCACCGGCGTGGTGTTCAGACCCTGAATGTAGTACAGAGCGATGGGTGGGTTGACCATGAAGCCGAAGACACCGGCACCGAGCATGTTCCAGAAGGTCACGGCCACAAAGCACAGCACGGGCCACTTCAGCGCCTGCATCCAGGGTGCACGCTCTTTCATACGCCAGTTTTCGAAGGCTTCGTATCCGAGCACGATGAGCGGCACGACTTCCAGCGCGCTGAAGCTGGCACCGATAGCCATCACAGGGGTGGTGGTGCCGGCGAAATACAGGTGATGCAGCGTACCGGGTACCCCGCCCAGCATGAACAGCGATGCCGAGGCCAGGCTGGCGACGGTCGCCCCACGCTGAGAAACCAATCCCATGGCAGAGAAGATGAACGCCAGGGCCACAGTGGCGAACACTTCAAAGAAGCCCTCTACCCAAAGGTGAACCACCCACCAGCGCCAGTATTCCATGATGGTGATATGCGTGCGCTCGCCGTAGAACAGGCCGGTGCCGTAGAACAGGCCGACTGCCACAATGGAGAACGTCAACAGCGCCAGCAAATGCTTGTCGCCACCCTTGTTCTTGAATGCGGGCATGATGCCGCGCAGCATAAGCACCAGCCAGAAAGCCAGGCCAAGGAATTTGACGATCTGCCAGAAGCGACCCAGCTCCAGGTATTCATAACCCTGGTGCCCAAGCCAGAAGTTCAGTTCAGCCGGAAGCACCTGAGCGATGGCCAGGTAGTTACCGATGTAGGAACCCACCACCAGCACGATGAGCGCCCAGAAGAGGATATCGACCCCCAGCTTCTGGTATTTGGGGTCCTTGCCGCCATTGATCATCGGCACCAAGAACAACCCGCCCGCCAGGAATCCAGCGGCAATCCAGAACAGCGCCGTCTGCAAGTGCCAGGTGCGCGTCAGGGAATATGGGAACCATTGCGACACGTCGATGCCATAGAAGGTCTGCCCTTCCACGGTGTAGTGCGCGGTAAACCCACCCAGAAGAATCTGGAAGATGAACAGACCGACCACCATCAGCAGGTATTTGCCCAGTGCTCGCTGTGAAGGCGTAAGGCCGGCCGCCAGCAACGGATCGGACTTGGGTGCCTCGGGATCCGGCACCTCGCGGTGGGTGAAGGCCCAGCCCCAAACCAGGAAAGCAATACCAGCGAGCAGCAACACCACACTGATGACGGACCAGACCACATTGTTGGTGGACGGCTTGTTGTCGATCAGCGGCTCATGCGGCCAGTTGTTGGTGTAGGTGACATCGCTGCCGGGACGTTCCGTGGCGGCGGCCCAAGCGGTCCAGAAGAAAAACTTAGCCAAATCGGCGCGGCGTTCGGCGCTGGGCAATGTGTCTTCCTTCATAGCGAAGCTTTCGCGTGAACCTCGCAGCTGCGGGTCAGCACCGTAGAGCTTGTCGTAGTAAGCAGACACCTGCTCGATCGCCTTGGCGCGCCGCTCGCTGACCGTGACCACTTGCGTGTCGGGGTCAAGGGTATTGCTGCGGTATTCGCGCTTTAGCTCGTCCTTGAGGTAAGCCTGTTCGCGCGGATCAAGTTGATCGAAGGGAACGCCGGCGGTATCTTGCGCGGCCAGATCCAGCCAGGTGACCAATTCACGGTGCAACCAGTCGGCGCTCCAGTCGGGAGCCTGGTAGGCGCCGTGCCCCCAAATCGACCCGATCTGCATACCGCCTGTGCTTTGCCATGCCGTCTGCCCATCCAGGATCTGATCATGAGTCATGAGCTGCTGGCCGGACGTGGTCACAACTTTTGCCGGAATGGGCGGAACCTGGCGATAGATTTCGACCCCACTCCATCCGAGGACACCAAAGGTCACTACCAGCACAGCGACCAGTAGTAGCCACAACTTCTTATATTCACGCATTTTGCGCTCCTTTGACTGCTTGCGAAGCCCTTGCGAACAGCACATCGTTCTCTATATGAATGTGCTGCGTCAGTTCCCGCGCGTAAGCGCCCAGGCCTTCGTATAGGCCGCGCCATGTGTTACAGGCGTCTTCCGGCAGGATGAGATCGTGAGTGATTTGATTGATGCGCTCGACAGCATCAAGATGCTGGGTGTGCTCGAACATCATGACCGAGATGGGCCCGTTCGCCGGCGCATGCATGCCGCGCATCAACATGGGAAACAGCACCTGCTCTTCCTTAAGCATGTGGCTTTCCATTTCCTGCAGATGCGCTTCAAGCTCGTCGGCAAGGCCGGACGGACAGCGTGCGTGTCCGGCGTGTACGTGTTCAACCCGGCGAGACATGCGGATCAGCTCGGGGAGCTGCTCGCGATGACCGGTGTGGAAGCGGCTCACGATGTAGTCGATGAGCGCTTCGGTGGTCATGGCGCCGACGTCTATCGGTACCTGGGCATTCATGACGGAAACCTCTCCGTAGTTAGTGGTAACCCTAGCTACGCAACATCTGTGCCAACTTTTAACCACTGGGTAGCGGTTTGATTTGGAGCGCTTTCGGGTATAAATAACCCCGCCCTTCGGGGTTTATTCGACCCTGATGGTATGATTGACCCCATGGATTCTTTGATACTGGCCGATCTGGTCACCGACCTCCCCGACGCCGTGCGTCTGCAGCGCATCGTTCACACGCTGCGGCAGCGGTTTCACTCCGACGCAGTCGGCCTGCTTAAGCTGGATGAAGGCAGCTTGCGACTCGTCGCCGCTGCGGGTCTGGCACACGACGCGCTGGGGCGTCGCTTCAAGGTTGCCGAGCATCCGCGCTTTGCCACGATTCTTGCGCGCCGCGAGCCCACCTGGTTCGAGCCGGGCAACATGCTGCCCGACCCCTATGACGGCCTTCTTGACGACCGCCGGGGCGCCCCACTGCCGGTGCACGACTGCCTGGGCATCAGCCTGTATGTGGAAGGCAAGCTGTGGGGGGCGCTCACATTGGACGCCCTTGAGACCGGCACGTTCGATGCAGAGGCACAAATGGACGTCCAGCGTTACGCACTACTGCTCGAGACCGCCATCCGCGTCACCCTGCTGGAGAAAGAAAACCGCAGTTTGCGACAGCTGGGAGCCGGCGTTATTGACGACATGCAGATGATTGACGACAAGGACATCATCGGCAATAGCGAGGCCATTTCCCAGTTGTTACATGAACTCGATGTGGTGGCCGATTCCGATCTACCAGTGCTTCTTTTAGGTGAAACCGGGGTCGGCAAGGAACTGTTCGCGCGTCGGCTGCACCGCAGATCGCGGCGCCGCCACAAGCCCATGGTGCACGTCAACTGCGCGGCCTTGCCGGAATCCCTGGCGGAAAGCGAGCTTTTTGGGCATGTGAAAGGCGCTTTCTCCGGGGCCACACAAGATCGGGCCGGTCGGTTCGAAGCCGCGCAGGGCGGCACATTGTTCCTTGATGAAGTCGGTGAGCTGCCGCTGTCGGTACAGGCTAAGTTGCTGCGCGCGCTGCAGAACGGCGAAATTCAACGCTTGGGCACTGACGCTTCCATAAAGACAGACGTGCGCATCATCGCCGCTACGAATCGGCAGCTGAAGGAAAACACGCTACAGGGCAGCTTCCGAGCCGATCTCTATCATCGACTCTCTGTATATCCCGTACCCATTCCTCCCCTTCGGGAACGCGATCGTGATGTCCTGCTGCTAGCCGGGCACTTCTTGGAATTCAACCGTGCACGCCTGGGTATCCGGGGGCTGAGGTTATCGCACAGCGCCGAAGAGGCACTGCTTTCCTACCCCTGGCCGGGGAACGTACGAGAACTCGAGCACGTCATCAGCCGAGCCGCGCTAAAGCTTTTGAGTCGTGGCGCTTCGCGCGACCAGATTCTGACGCTTCCCGCAGACCTATTGGATCTAGATCTGCCCGCCTCGAACATGGCCGAAACCCATTCCCCGGTCAACGGTTCAGGGACGGGCGCCCGTTGGCGTACAGGGAATACCGGCCCGGGTTCGCCCACTCAGGCGGAACCCGGCCCGCTACGTGCGTCGCTCGAGGATTACGAGCGCAGTCTGATACAGAAGGCCCTGGCGGCTGCCGACAACAACTGGGCGCAGGCTGCGCGCATGCTGGATATCGATTCCAGTAACTTGCACAAACGCGCTCGCAAGCTGGGACTCAAATAGGAAGGGCGATGGTTCTTCTATACTAGAAACCCATAGACCGGCACGCGGCCGATTACGAGCGCTCGACCACCTCTTCAACTTCTGACACGACCCCGACATGAACTATTTGCTTATCAAGCACCTACACGTCACTGCCGCCGGCCTCAGCATCTTGTTCTTCATCATCCGGGCCTATTGGTCTGTCACAGAAAATGCTTTGCTGCAGAAGAAATTCGTCAAAATCGCCCCGCACGTTATTGATACCGTACTGCTGGTCGCCGCGATTCTTCTGTCCATGATGTTGGGTGCCGCCGCCGCGCAACCTTGGGTCCTGACAAAAATCTTGCTACTGCTGGTTTACATCGGTGTCGGCACCATCGCGATCAAGCGGGGGCGCACGCCGCGAAGCCGTGCCATAGCCGCCATCATCGCCGTCCTGGTTTTCTTCTATATCGTAGGGGTCGCGCTACATCGCCATCCTGCGTCCTGGTTCTTCTGAGTACGGCGCATGGCAGGCAAGATCGAACTTCCCCCTTATGAAACCCTGGCGTTGGTTCTGCAAGGAGGCGGCGCGCTCGGGGCCTATCAGGCAGGGGTCTTCGAGGGTCTGAAAGAGGCCGGCATTCCCCTGAACCGCTTAGCAGGGATATCGATTGGCGCGCTTAACACCGCGGTTATCGCCGGTAATGCGCCGGAGCACCGGGTGGATCGCCTGCGCGAATTCTGGGAAACCATCTGCCAGCCCAATACGCCGCTTATGGGCCTGCCGCCAATTGTCGAGCAGTCCATCTTCAATATCAACGATGCAGCCAGGCAGTTTCTTGGGCACATGAACGCGGGCCGCGCGCTGGTCGATGGGCAGAATGGCTTCTTCCACCCCCGCCTGCCTGCCCCGGTGTTTTCCTTCCAGCACAACCCGCCCACTGAGACCAGCTACTATCGCATCGACGCCCTGCGCGACACCCTGGAACGTTTTTGTGATTTTGATCGCATCAATGCCTGCGAACTGCACGTGTCGGTCGGCGCAGTGAATGTACGCACGGGGAATTTCACGTATTTCGACAATCGCGAGATCGCGCTGCGACCCGAGCATTTCATGGCTTCAGGCGCCCTGCCCCCGGCCTTCCCCGCAGTTGAAATAGACGGCGAATACTACTGGGACGGCGGCTTAGTGTCCAACACGCCGCTGGGCCACGTGCTGCAAGCCCGACCCATGCGCGACACGCTCGTATTCCAAGTGGATCTGTGGAGCGCACGTGGGGCGGCGCCCACCAATATGGGCGAAGTGTATGACCGCATGCAGGACATCCGCTATTCCAGCCGCACCCGTTACGTCACCGAGCACTTCCGCCAATCACAACAGTTGCGCCACCTACTGTGGCGCATGTTGCAGGACATACCGGAAGACGTGCGCGACCATGCCGACTACGCAAGGCTGGCCGAAGAAGTCAGCACCGGGAAGTGCTACAACATCGTGCATCTGATCTTTCGCAACCAGCCCTACGACCTGCACTACAAAGATTACCAATTCGGCCTTGCCGCGATGCGCGCGCACTGGCAGCACGGCCTGGAAGACATTCGCAAGACACTGCAGGACCCGGAGCGCCTCGCTATGCCGGATCGCGACATCGGCTTCGTCACGCACGACGTGCACCGCGAAGACCTAGAGCAACGAATGGGTCGTTGACCGCTACGGCGGCGGGCCCTATTTAGCGGGACGTACCCGGCCCAAAACCAGCATGCCCGCCAGCACCAGCGCGGTGCCGGCCAGCTGCAGCATGGTAAGTGGCTCGTCCAGTATCCACCAGGCAAGGAACAGCACCGACACCGGCCCCACCATGCCCAGCTGCGAAGTCAGCGGTGCGCCGATACGCGCCACCGCCCACATAATCATGAAGGTGGGTAGTACCGTATGCAGCACCGCATGGACAATGGACAACTGATACACCCCTGCCGGCTGTATCAGCTCACCCCACCCCTTCTGGACCAGGAAGTGCAGCAGCACATAAGCCGTCGAGGCGCTCATCGCGTAAGCCACAAGCCGCGTGGACCCCACCTTCTTCAGAAACTCGCCCGAACTAATCAGGTAAATGGCATAAGTCACGGCCGACGCCAGGACCAGCCCTGAACCCAGCAACACATTACTGCCCACAAACGACAGGTCGTGGACAAAGGCCAGCGCCACACCAAGATAAGACAGCCCCAACGCCAGCCATTGCAGCGACGTGATGCGCCGCTTCAGATACAACGCTGAGATCAGCAGCACAAACGTGGGTGACAGAAAGAGAATGAGACGCTCAAGCCCGGCCGAGATGTACTGCAGGCCCAGGAAGTCCAGGTAGCTGGACAGGTAATAACCGATGAACCCCAGCGCGAGAATCTTCAATACATCGCGGCCGTTCAACCGTTCGATCTTACCCAACCGAGCCCGCCGCGCTTGCAGCGCCGCAATCACCGCAAAGAACGGCAGCGCGAACAGCATGCGAAACCCCATCACCGTCAACGCATCCACCCCGTAGCGATAAGTCAGCTTCGCCACAATCGCCTTCGCCGAAAACAGAATCGACCCCAGACAAGCCAGCAAAAACCCGCTCCAATACGCATTCAGGCGGGAAGATTCAACCACAGCGGGAGCGTTCGACGAAGACATCAGCAAAAGCCACAAGGCGGGAAACAACCCCGCATTATAGAGAAACTGGGGTCAGACCCCACTTAAAAACTGGGGTCTGACCCCAGTTTCCGGCCCGGAGTGCCTGGCTTGACAAGGTCGCGCAAACCGCGCTATAAATCGTCTTTCATTTTTGGGGCACCCGGTAACACGGCGTAGCGCGAAAATGAAGTTTGAAGAGGACTTGCACAAGCAATAAAAATCGTGCTATAGTTTTTCTTCTTTAGTTCCCCGATAGCTCAGTCGGTAGAGCGACGGACTGTTAATCCGCAGGTCACAGGTTCGAGCCCTGTTCGGGGAGCCACCGAATACCAAAAGAAATCAAGCCCTTACAGCCAAAGCGCTGTAGGGGCTTTTTCTTTGGTATGAGACTAAGTCGGGGAAAACCGCTTAGCAGTGCCCCAATGTAGGCCGGTATTTACTTTGAGTTGTGGCTAAGTAGGAAGGCAGGCTGAAAACAGCACCCCATGTAACGATAGATTAAATTAATGTTGTTTTGTAAGGAATAAAAATGAAGAAGGCTGTTGTCGTGTTATTCACCCTGGGGCTCGCCGGCTGCTCCACCTATGCTGTTCCTAGGTACAGTGTTTCCACCGACACCGTCATAGCTTTGCGGGAAGTTGCTGATGTCAAAGTAGAGGTGGGCGAATTTCTTCCTGCCAAGGTCCCCGGACCCAATGACAGGCCTGGAGAAATAATGTGTCGAGGCGTGGGCCCTATCAAGACGCCTGACGGAGAAAGCTTTGCCGAGTATGTGCGTAAGGCACTCATCAGCGAGTTGATCATCGCGAATATTTACTCCAAAGACGCCCCGATTGAACTTACGGGCAAAATCACAGAACTCGATTTTGACTCAATGGGCGGCTCTTGGACTGTAGGCCTTGAAATACGCTCTAGCAACGGACGCGCCGTTGATGTTGTGAATACCTATAAATATCAGTCAAGCTTCTACGGCGAAACCGCATGCAACCAAACGGCTCAGGCCGGACTTGGCGCCATTCAGGACGCTATTCGAGCAGCCGTCACACATAAGGACTTCGCGGCTCTCCTGGTTCCATAGGGAGAAGCTCGCGACTGCGCGTGAGCATTGGGGGCGTTCCGCCCCCCTAGAGACAGCGACCGTCGCTTCCTACCCCTCCTCGTCTCCCAGATGAAACACGTGCAGTATCCGGTGTAGCACCGGCGCCATGACCACTCCCAGCACCGCGACAAAAACCACACTGATATAGGCGCTGTACGCAGCTAGAAATACCTTGCCTTGCACCGTCTCCGGCAGCATGGTCGGCCCGATTCCACTGGCGATCATTGCCATATTCAGCATGGCATCGTGCCAATGCACCTCACGCTCCATCCATAGATACCCAAGCACCCCGCCCAGCAGCGACAGGGCAATGAACGCCATTGCAATAAGCAAGTGAATGAGCACGCGCAGGGCAAACCGGCGCCGACTGATGACTTCTTCACCCCGAGATTCATACATTTCACTTCACCTCCCCGCACGCAGCTTAACCTCAACGGCACCACTATTCGGCCGACAAGCGGATATGACACACCGGTCGTCATTGCTATTGTCTCTACAAAAAGGAGACGACCATGGCTTACTTCAACTTAGATTTCATGGAAGGCAGGAATCCCGTTCAAGAAGATCTGCTTTGGTTTGTAGAGCAGGCTGAAAGGTTGGTACATGACGTCATAGAAGGCAATGTTGAGGGAATCGCTGCCGACGAAATGGGCCTGTTTCCCCCTCTACGGGATTTCGCACGCGAAGCACTCGGTGCCGTGCACACCGATTTTGGCCGACTGCGTGAAGCGCTGCATGCCCTGCCCCCTAACCATGAGGGAATGATTGCCCATGGTCTCGTAGGCGTTCCGCAGCGGTTCAAGCTGGAGGTCATTCAGAAAATTGAGCTGACGCCTGACTATTACCAAAGCGCGCGGCGGTGGCTCCGGATTCTACTAGGCGCAGTCGGTGTCATACTAAGCTCCATTCTTCAGGCGCTTGGCATACCAATACCCGTCGGTGGCATGACGCTGGAAATCATGAAGCTCATTCGTGCGTTGCTCTAGTCTTACCGCTCGCGGCTCCTCAGCTGCTAGGCAATTAACGGAAGTCGCCCCTACCCCCCACCCGAAAGCATCAATTGCTTCAGGTTTTTCCCCCGTAATGTGACATTTTATGTGACAATGTCACAATATTCAGAAATTGTTTACTCTTCAAAGGTGGCTAGGCAGGACTGCCCCTTCTCTCCCTCTTTCGGGGCCTCGGTTCCAGCATCTCTCCATCTTAAGCACCCCACTTCATCTATTTACTGAATGTAACTGTGGGTAAAATGTTGTATGCCCATTGATTCACTCCCTACGCTGTGTTACATCGTCGCAGCACTCATTGCGGCCTTTTTGTGGTGGTTGCACCGCAGGGATTAACTCAACTTTCTACCCACCAACAGGGGTCAGGCTCAGGACTTGCTAACGGCCACGGCGTTACCTTCTGTAAGCGTCTAAACGAACCACGCAAGTCAGCCCATGTCGCCCCAATTTGTCTCTCTTATCTTCGTGTCCGCCGGCATCATGTTCGCCCTGCTGCTTTGCTGGATACACTGGCGTGAGTAGGCCGTACAGCCCATAGCCTCTGCCAACGAAGGGGCCATTCAACCCAGCTCTAGGTGTTTATACTAATTCGCGGCCTAGGACATTTACACCAGTCCTAAACGCTCGATAATGACGTCAAAGAACGTCAAGAAGGGCGTTTTAGGTGTCCAGGTAAAAGCGAAGTTCTCGGACAGCGGCGACAGCAGCGAGCCTGACAACTCCAACTGGCCTGGTCGTGGTGGCAGGACCAAGAAGGAGCACGAACATGGGGCAACTAAACCGCCGCAGTTTTCTGAAAGGTCTGGGTGCAGCCGGCGCTACGGCAGGGGTTCTTGGGAACGGGCAGGCATGGGCGTTAAATCGTCTGGAGCCCATTCAGGACACGCTTAAGACGGAATATCCATACCGCAGTTGGGAAGACCTTTATCGCAACGAATGGACATGGGATAAGGTCGGACACGCTGCCCACTGCATCAACTGTATGGGCAATTGCGCATTCGATGTCTTTGTTAAAGATGGCATCGTGCTGCGCGAAGAGCAAATCGCCAAGTACCCCTCCGTCAACCCCAAAGTCCCCGATGCCAACCCGCGCGGCTGTCAGAAGGGAGCCATCCACTCCACCGCTATGTACGAGGCCGACCGGGTGCGGTATCCGCTCAAGCGGGCGGGGGAAAGGGGTGAAGGTAAATGGCAGCGCATTTCTTGGGATCAGGCCACCGAAGAGATCGCAGATAAGATCATAGATATCTTCGAGAAGCACGGGCCCGGCAAAATCAAGACCCACCAAGGCTCAGGCAATCAGTCTATTGTGCGGCATTCCGGCCCCAATCGTTTTGCATCGTTAATTGGCGGTATTCAGCTCGACGGCTTCACCACGGTAGGCGACCTGATCACCGGCGCGCATCTTGCCTACGGCAATCCGCTAGAGGCCTTTACATCAGACGCCTGGTTTGACGCCGATTACATCCTGATGTGCGTGTTCAACCCCAACGCCACACGGATCCCCGACGCGCACTACATCTGGGAAGCGCAGCACAACGGCTGTCGCATCGTCTCCACCGCCCCTGACATGAATCCCAGTTCCATCCACGCCGACCTGTGGATGCCCATTAAGCAAGGCACCGACTCCTTCCTGGCCATGTCGCTGGTGAATGTCATCATCGAAGAAAAGCTTTACAAGCCCGACTTCATGAAGGAACAGACCGACCTGCCGATGCTGGTGCGGCTGGATAACCAGAAACTGCTGAGAGAATCCGACCTCGAAGAAGGCGGTTCTGACGAAGTCTTCTACCACTGGGACTTGAACACTAAGCAGGCGGTCAAAGTGAAAGGCTCCATGGGTTCTGAAGAGAAGACGTTGGAGCTCGGAGGCGTAGACCCTGCACTTGAAGGCGAATTCAAGGTAAAGGATATCGCCGTCACCACTGTGTTCGAACAGGTCAAGAAGGAAGCCGCCAAGTTCAGCCCTGAAAAGACGCAGACTTACACCGGCATCCACCCCGATATGGTGCGGCGCGAAGCCCGTCACATGGCCGATGCCAAAAAGGCCATCGTAATGGTCGGCTTTGGTCTGTCGAATTATTCCAACGGCATCTATTCCGCATGGAGCTACATTTTGGCGCTGGCGCTCACCGGCCATGGTGGGAAGACGGGCGGCATGGATACCTGTTGGGTCGTATGGAATCACCCGTTGTGGGGCGAGCTGGCCAACTTCGGGGGCAAGAAGCTGCCCCGCTATGAACCCGGCGGCCTTGGCGAATTCCTGCGCGGGCGGATGATGGAAGGCTCGCGCCTGCACTTTGACAACGCCAAGCTCAAACAGCGCATCGGCTACGACCTCGACGACTTGGAAGAGATGATTGAGGAGTCGCTGGAAGAAGGCTGGATGCCCTACTACGGCGACGTCAAGGCGATGATATCGGTGGCTGACAACACTTTCCGTCGCAACAAGATGTCCGATCGGTATCGCGCGGCGCATTTGGAACAGGCTAGCGAACTCTATGTGAACGTGAACGTTCGTATGGATTCCACTGCTGAATGGGCCGATTACGTGCTGCCGGCAGCCAGCCACTACGAGGCGTGGGATCTGCGCACCCAGGGCTACCACCGTTTCTGTAATGTCTTCACTCGGTCGGTCGACCCCGTCGGCGAGTCTAAATCCGATTGGGACATCATGGCACTTCTTACCAAGAAGATCCAAGAACGCGCCATCGCGCGCGGTGTCTCTTCCTACCAAGATGGCGACGTCACTCGTGATCTGCACACGATTCACGACGACTTCACCATGAACGGCAAGCTGCAGACCGATTACGACGTCACCAAATGGCTCGTTGAAAACTCCCCCGAATTCGGGGATATCACGATGGACGAAGCCGCCGAGCAAGGCTTCATCGTGATGAACGAGAAAGCGGGCTTGAATCAACCGCTACCCAAGGACGAACCGTATCACCCTTTCACCGCACAAACAGAAGACAAGAACCCCTATGAGACGCTGACGGGCCGCATCACCTTCTATTGCGATCACCCCCGCTTCATGAAGCTGAATGCAACCGTGCCGACCGCACGCTTGCACGCCGGCGCCGAGGCATCGAAGTACCCGCTCAACTTCTATTCGCCCCATACGCGTTGGGGCATCCATTCGAACTGGCGCTCTAATAAATTCATGCTGCGCCTGCAACGCGGCGAGCCGAATATCTACATCAACCCCAAGCTCGCAGCGCAGCGCAATATCAAGGATGGCGACCACGTGCGCCTGTTCAACGATACAGGTGAGTTCTACGCCCAGGCTAAGTTCTATCCCAGCCTGCCGGAAGACACCATCATGATGGAGCACGGTTGGGAGCCGCACCAATACATTCAGCGCAAGCCCATGAACAACTCCATGGCGACGCTGCTGCAGCCGTTGGAGCTGGTGGGCGGCTGGGGCCATCTCAAGTTTAACTACAACAAGTGGAACGCCAATCAACTGACTTCCGACAGTGCCTACGACATTGAACGCGTCGATTCCGATGTGTTCTACGGCAAGATGCCACAGCCGGCATCCGGTAACGCTTGAACAAGGAGACAATCATGGCAGTGAATCGCCAGATCAGTATGGTCCTGGACTTGAACAAGTGTATCGGATGCCATACCTGTAGCTCGGCCTGCAAATTGATGTGGACCAACCGCAACGGGCGTGAATACATGTACTGGAATAACGTGGAGACCCAGCCAGGTAAGGGCTACCCACGCGACTACCAGAACATGGGTGGAGGTTTTGACGCCAACGGCGCACTTCAGCAGGGCAAACAGCCCAGCATGGAAGACTACGGAATTCCCTGGGAGTACAACTACACCGAAACGCTGATGACCGGCACAGACCCGTGGATGCGCCCCAATGTGAAACCCACCTGGGGCGCCAACTGGGACGAGGACGAAGGCGAAGGCGACTACCCCAACAGCTACTATTTTTACCTGCCCCGCCTGTGCAACCACTGCGCCAATCCGGCCTGTCTGGCGGCGTGTTCACGCAACGCCATCTACAAGCGGCAGGAAGACGGTATTGTGCTGGTCGACCAGGAACGCTGCCGCGGCTACCGCTACTGCGTGAACGCCTGTCCGTACAAGAAGGTGTACTTCAACGAAAAAATCTCGAAATCCGAGAAGTGCATTTTCTGCTATCCCCGTATCGAAAAAGGCCTGCCACCGGCCTGTGCCCGGCAGTGCGTGGGGCGCATCCGCTGGGTGGGGTATCAGGATGACACCGAGGGTCCGATCCACATTCTGGTGAATAAGTACAAGGTCGCACTGCCCCTACACCCGGAATGGGGCACACAGCCGAATGTGTTCTATATCCCGCCCACCTCTCCGCCCAAACTCGGGGAAAACGGCGAAGAACTCGACGAGCCGCGCATCCCCACCGAATACTTGGAAAGTCTGTTCGGCGACGGCGTGCGTGACGCATTGGACACCATCAAGCGGGAACGCTTGGCAAAGGCGCAAGGCAAAGAAAGCGAGCTGATGGACACGCTCGTGGGCTACGTGCATTCCGAAATGTTCAAGCTCAGTTGAGCCGGGGTGAATGAGCATGAACAGCATCAATGGCATGCCCATGGGCAATTCGCCGGCGCGCGCACGGGCCCACGAGGCCCTGTATCGCTTGGCGGCCGCCGCCTTAAGCCACCCCATTCCTGAACTGCACGAGGCCTTTGCCGACGGCCGTTTCCATGCCTCCTTCGACGATGCCTGGTCGGCCGTCACTGGGCGGCACTGGCCGCAAAGCCCTACCAGCACCGACTTCGCCGAGCTGGAATCCGGCTACATCGACATGTTTCTGCACGGCCGCCGGGGCCAGCCTCGTGTCGACCTCATGGCCGGCGCGCACGACAACCTGCGTGGCGGCGTCACCCGGCCGGTTTTCATGTTGAACGTGCAGGCCTTCTACCGGCATTTCGACCTGCGCCCGGCCACGGGCGACGAAGGTCGCAGCGACGAGCCCGACCACGTGGCCACCATGCTGGAGTTCATGGCGGTACTGCATCACCTGGAGGCACAGGCACTGGAGCGCGGGGCCGACCCCGGCCCCTACCTTCGTGCCCAGCGAGACTTTCTGCAACGTTACCTGTTACCCCTCATGCAAGCCATACAGCAGGGGGTCTCTGCAGAAACTCGCGTTGCGCTGGATGCCAATCTGCTGCGCCTGATTGAAGACTTGCCTCAGCGGCTGCGCCAGCAGCTAGTCGAGCTTGAGGCTCGTGTCGGCCAGGGCGAACGCTCGCTCGAGTCTCAGCTCGATGAGCCCCGCCTTGTGGCACAGAACCTTTGGAGTTAACGATGATGAGACTCTTACCGCTCAAACCGTCAGCAGCTCTCGGTGCATTGCTAACACTGATGGCCGGCACGTACGCCATGGCCGACACAACGGCGGCTGAACCCTCAGTAGCCGAGCCGAATCCCACCATCGGTGAAGTATCGGTCGGCACCACCATCAAGGCCGCACGGTTGCCCGACAACGTGTACCTGCGCGATGTTAACGACCCCGATGACATCATCTGGGATCGTATCCCCGCTTATCGGGTGGGCCTGACCGCTGCACCACCCGTACACGCGTCCACGCAGCTACGCTACGACCCGGCGCTTTCAGGTCACGTGTACTTTCAGGTGGCCCGTACTTCTGAGCGCTTTTATGTGCGCATGCGCTGGCCGGACGCCACCTTGAATCGCGACACCAAGGTCGACGCCTTCTCCGATGGAGCGGCCGTCCAGTTCGCCCTCAACGGGCCCGATACGTCCTTCATGATGGGAACCGCGCCCGACTATCCGGTGAATATCTGGTACTGGCGGGCCGACCGGGATACGGTCGAAAACCTTGCCGCCGCCGGCTTCGGCAGCACTACCCTCTTGCCCGAGCAAGTCGTGACCGGCAAGGGCACCTATCATTCCGATGACCAGAACCGCAATCAGGAGTGGCATGTGGTGATGTCCCGGCCGCTCGACGTGACGGGCGAATATCAGATTGGTCTGCAAAGCGGAACCGTGCCGATTTCCTTTGCGCTGTGGCAAGGCGACAAAGGGCATCGCGACGGCAATAAGATCCTCAATATGGGCTGGGTACTTGTCGACATTGAGGCGGAGCCCTGAATGGAGATCAAACCGATTAGTCTCGAAGCCCTCAAGCCCCATAGCGAACAGCCCGATTGCGGGCGCGGGCATGCCTGTCAATTCTGTCCACAGGAACCCGAATGCCAGCTCGATAAACCTCGCCACGAAAAACTGCTGATCGAATCGCGACTGGCGCATATCGGCCAGATTATTCTGGTAATGGCCAATAAGGGCGGCGTGGGCAAAAGCACCGTGTCGGCTAACTTGGCTGCCGGGCTGGCTGCCCAAGGACACCGTGTCGGGGTGGCCGATGCCGACGTCCATGGCCCGAACCAGAGCCGTTTCTTTGGCTTTGTGGGTTCGCATGTACGCCTGTCTGCTCAAGGGCTGGGCGTGTGTCGGTTTCAGCCTGCGTCAATCACCCACCCCATTAAGCTTGGCACCCTCGCCTTCCTAATGGAGAAGGACGATACCCCTATTGTCTGGCGCGACTCATACAAGCACGATTTCATGCACCACCTGATAGGCTCCTTCGAATGGGGAGAATTAGATTATCTGGTGGTGGATATGCCGCCTGGAACCGGCAACGAGCTCATTACCCTGAGCGACATGCTGGAAGGCGCCAATGTCTCCGCTCTGCTGGTCACCACTCCGCAAGAAGTCGCCTTAATGGACAGTCTGAAGGCCGTGCGCTTTTGCCAGGAGCGCGGAATGCCAATATTGGGCGTGGTGGAAAACATGTCCGGGGTTGTGTGCCCGCACTGCCAGGGTGAGTTTCATCTTTTCCCTCGTGGCAGCCTGGTGCAGCGATTGGAGGAAGCCGGCGTGAAGGCGCTGGCCCAACTCCCTCTGGACCCGGAACTGGCCCGCGGCTCAGATGAAGGCATGCCCGACGTCCTCGGTCGCCCGCTAGGCCCTATCGCTCAGGCCTTGGCACCCGCCATTGAGGCCTGTGTGCGGCATGCGCACGCCAACACCGTCGAAAGTGCACTGCATTCGCTGCAGGGTGCTCTACAGGAAAACTTGGCCTCCGACGAGCTGGACGCCGCACTGCAAGGCATACCCGACGATCAACGCGAAGCCGTCCGCGCAGCGCTCGGTCAACTGCTGGAAAGCGAACAACAGCGACTGGCCGCCAGCGCCAAGGAAGACAAATGAATCAGGTATCGGCAGACGCGCCGGTCAACCCGGCCAGGCGCCAGCTTTTTCGCCGCATCGCCACCGCCGGCGACCCCAGCGCCCCGCACCGCGCAGCATGGAAACAGGTCATAGGAATCAACGCTGACGACGGCCTTGTGCTGTGGTCAGGCTGGGCCCAGGGCAGTGATGTGGTGATTGTGGGCGATGAAGGCATCATACTGCATTTCAATGCCGACACCCCTGCAGGCGGCACATGGCAACAGATGGCCGTCCCGACACGCCTGCCTCTGCACGCGGTCTGGGGTCGCCATCCCCACGAACTGTATGCAGTGGGCTGGATGGGCACCATCCTAAGTTTCGATGGAACTCAGTGGCAACACCAACGCGGCGGCGTCGTCGACCCAGAGACCAAAAGCTACGCCAACAGCGTCGAGAACACGCCGTTGTTCGACATTACGGGCTCCCCCGATGGCCGTGCCTGGGCGGTGGGAGACGACGGAGTGATTCTTACCCTGGAAGCGGGCCAGTGGCGGCGCCAGGACAGTGCGGCACGCGCCAACCTGCGCAGCATCACCCACAGCCCAAGTGGGCAATTGTTTGCTGCAGGGGCCGAAGGCTGCGTCATCACGAGCGATGGCGACGGAAAGTGGGAACGTCTGCCCTGCCCTGTAGCGGCCGGTTTCACCTCCGTGCTGGCACTTTCCGACAACGAGCTTCTACTGGGCGGAGGTAGATACTTTGTAGATCAAGGCCGATTCTGCGGGGAACTTGTACGATGGAAGGACGGCGAGTTTTCCGTGTTGGAGTTCGCCCGCGACATGCCGCGCATCCGGTCGCTTCGGGCGTACAAAGAGGGAGTACTCATCGCTGCTGACAGGGGCCATCTTTATTATCTACAGGGCCAGCGGCTGGATCAGCTTCGAAGCGACAGCCGCCACGATCTGATGGACATTATTCCCCTGCACACTGGCGAAGCGCTGGTAGTGGGTGATTTTTCCACCATCATGACGGCGGCAGACGATTTCGTCTCCGCTCTGGTCAGCAAAGACAACGACACGCGCCCCGAAGAATCCGCGTGGCAACAACAGGAATCCGGCACCCTCCACAACTTATGGGGCTTTTGCGAGGCCGCAGATTCCACACTCTTTGCTTGCGGCGACTCGGGCACCGTCCTGCAATACCGTGCCGACCAATGGCAGCCCTTACCCAATCTTGGGGCCCTCACCGTACATTGCCTGTGGGATAGCGGCGACGGTGGGCTTTACGCGGGCACCGCAATGGGCCAGATTTACCGCTACGACGGCGATTCCTGGCAGCTGGCCTTCGACCTCTATCTGGACATCGCCATTTTGGATATTTGGGGTAGCGGCCCCGACAATGTCTTTGCGGTGGGCGACGAAGGCCTGATCCTGCATTGGAACGGCGAGAAATGGCAGCGCATGATCAGCGGTACCAAATCTGCGCTCTACAGCCTATGGGGCCATGATGCTGATCGTGTACTGGCCGTTGGGGATTTCGGCCTGATTCTGCGCTGGAACGGCGAAAACTGGGCGGAGTTCTATGCGGGCACGGATAACTTCCTGTTTGATGTCTGGGGAGACGCGCTGGATAACATCTACATTGTGGGCTTATCGGGCACACTCTCAAGATTCGATGGGCAGCGCTGGACACTGATGCCGGCCAGAGCCCGCGATGACATCATGGCGATACACGGGCGCGCAGGCCAGTACCCCTATGCAGTGGGTTCGCAAGGCAGCATCCTGCATTTCGACGGCCATCAGTGGCAGCAGGAAAGCGCCCCACTACAAGCCAGCCTGCGCGCCGTGCGCGTGCGAGAAAACGGCGACGTCTTCGTAGCGGGGAACAACGGGGTCATTCTGAAGCGACGTTAACCGCCCTGAATTTCAAGCAGATCAGCCGCAATACACGCGGTCTACCTTGCCGGCGTCGTCAATGACTACATTGAGTCGGTCGCCCCGGTAGTCCATGGTCATTACCATGCCTGGACGCAGGACCCTCGAGCCTGCCGGGAACATCGATTCGTTCACCTTGTCGCCCGACGTACCGACCAGATGCGCAAACTTCGAGGCACCGCAGGCGTCGTCTACACCCTGGGTACCCTGCTGTACGGCTGGACCGGGCTTGCCACCTGTCTGGCAGGCGGCCAATGCAAATACGGAAGCAAACAGCAAGCGCCTCATTATTACTCCTTGGCAATTCGGGGGAAAACCCGTCTCTTTTAGCAGAGAACCCTGCTGCACGCCAGTGACGCACGCGCGCTTGGTGTTTCCCCACTTCAGCGGCTACATTGCTACAAGAGTGCTTATGAAGACGTTGCGCCATGCAGATCGAACTGATCGAGATCCGCGATCACCTCAGCCGCCATCCGCCTTTCGATGAACTTCCCGACGAGGTCCTCGACGACATTGCCGGGCAGGTTCAGGTCCGCTATTTCAAGGCGGGCGAAACCATTCTGGACGGCGACACCCCCATTCACGACCTGCACTACATACGCAGCGGTGCGGTGGAGCTCTACCTGCGTTCGGGGAAACTGTTCAACCGCTTGAGTGAAGGCGATATCTTCGGGCAATCCAGCCTGCGTCGGGGGAAGCGGGTGCGCTTCCCGGCACGCGCCCTGGAAGACTCCCTGATTTACTTCATCCCAGAGGCCGTGTTCGAGCACCTAAGTGCGAATTACGACAACTTTGCCGATTATGTCGACACCGAGGGTGCGGGGCGCCTCAAGCAGGTCATACAACCCTCCGGCCGAATCAGTGACCTGATGAAGGTACGAGTGAACCGGCTGATCAGTCGCCCCGCCGTAACTCTGGATGCGCAAAGCACCATCCACAAAGCGGCGGCGGTCATGACCGAAAAAAGCGTCTCGGCCTTGCTTATCACCCGCAACCACCCCGACGAGGTCGAGCCCCGGGTAGTCGGCATTCTGACCGACAAGGATTTCCGCACCCGTGTCGTGTCTGCGGCCCTGCCCCCTGAGACTCCGCTATATGAAATCATGTCGCCGGACCCCATCACCCTGCAGCACACCGATTCCGTGCTGGAGGCTGTGCTTTGCATGCTGCGACACAACATCCATCACCTGCCGGTGCTCAATCGGCGACGGCCCGTAGGGCTGATCAATCTGGCCGACGTCTTGCGATACCAATCGCGCAGCAGCCTTTACCTGGTCAATGACATCTTCAAGCGTCGCTCCATCAGCGCCCTCCAAAGCCTGCTACCTGAAGTTCGAGCGACCTTCGTTCGCATGGTCGAAGAGGAAGCGGGGGCACAAATCATAGGCAGCGCCATGTCCAGCATCGGGCGCAGCTTTATTCAACAACTCTTGGATCTGGCTCAGGAAGAACTGGGGCCGCCGCCCATTCCCTATTGCTTCATGGTGATGGGATCCATGGCTCGTGAAGAGCAGCTCATCGTCACGGATCAGGACAACGCCCTTATCTTGGACGACAGTTTTGACCCCGCCGCGCACGATGAGTATTTCCTGAAGCTCGCCAGCTTTGTAAGCGACGGCCTGGCCGCCTGTGGCTATACCTATTGCAAGGGGGGCATCATGGCGACTAACGCGCGCTGGCGCCAGCCCCTGTCGGTATGGAAGTCTTACTTCACCGAATGGATAGAGCGCCCCGACCCCCAATCCCTGCTCAATAGCAGCATCTTTTTCGATCTCGAAGCCGTAGCGGGTCAATCAGACTTTGTCGACCAATTGCGTGAGCTGATAGCCGGCAAAGCCAGCCGCAACGACCAATTCCTGGGCATGATGGCTCGCAACGCCTTGAGCCGCAAACCGCCCCTGGGCTTCTTTCGCACCTTCGTCATGGAGTCGGACGGCCAACACAAGAACATTATCAACATCAAAGGACGCGGCACTGCACCCCTTACCGATCTTATTCGGGTCCATGCGCTTGCCTGCGGTTCCACCGCACAAAGCTCTTTCGACCGCTTGGACGATATCGCCAAGACCCGGCTCATGCCGCCGGAGTCTCTTCAGAAGTTGCGCTACGCGCTGGAGTTCCTGAGTCTGGCGCGTATTCGCCATCAGGCTTTAGACATTCAGAATGGTCGTGAGCCCAATAACTATATCGAGCCCGAGAACGTATCGCCTGCTGAGCGACATGCACTGAAAGATTCCTTCCAGATCCTGAGTCATGCGCAGAATTTTCTGCGTTACCGCTACCCCTTGAACGCCAGACGCCAACGCGCATGACGCACCGTCAATCAACATCTTCGGATTGGGCAGCCTATATGGCGGATATGGCGGGGCGTGTGCGCCATCCTGCCCTTGCGCATTTTTATCAGAGCGCCTGGCCTCATCACAGTACGCCTCTGGAAGACATTGAGTTCGTCTCTCTGGACGTTGAAACAACCGGTCTGGATGTTAAACGCCACGCCATAGTCAGCATTGGCCTCATTCCCATGAATCTGGAGCGCATACGCAGCGATCAGGCCTGGTACCAAGTCGTTCGTCCGCCCGGCGAGCTCGTGGCCGAATCGGTGACCTTTCACCACATCACCCATAGTGATATCCGCCAGGCGCCGCGTTTTGAAGAGATTGCGGAGCCCTTTCTGGAACAGCTTGCCGGTAAAGTGGCTGTGGTGCACTACCACCCTCTTGAGCGAGGCTTCCTGAATCAGGCGATGAAGCTGGCCTTCGGAGACGAGCTGCAGTTCCCGATGGTCGACACCATGCAAATTGAGAGTCGGCTGCACCCACGCCGCAAACCGGGCTGGCTCATGCGCCTGCTGGGGCGAAAGCCGCTTTCTATCCGACTTGCCGACAGCCGCAGCCGCTACGGCCTGCCGCCCTATCGGGCGCACCATGCCCTGACCGACGCACTGGCGACTGCCGAGCTGCTACAGGCGCAGGTGGCGACCCACTTTTCGCCTCAGCGTCCGGTGGGCGACTTCTGGTTGTGACCGCCCATTATTAGGCGGCCATCGTTCCGACGTTAAGCATTAACGGCATTAACGCGGTTCGCTCACCAGGCCTTTCACAATCGCGATACAGCCCGCCAATAGCACCACCGTGAACGGTAAGCCCGTTGAGACCGCCATAGCTTGTAAAGCGATAAGGCCGCCGCCAAGCAACAGCGCAATGGCCAGCACCCCTTCCAGTACGGCCCAGAAAACGCGCTGGGAAACCGGCGCATTGATCTTGCCACCCGCCGTGATGGTGTCCACCACCAGTGACCCAGAATCGGATGAGGTGATGAAAAACATAATCACCAACACGATCCCCAGAAATGATGTGATTGCAGAAAGTGGGAATTGACTCAGCATGGTGAAAAGTTGCAATTCCAGCGCCGCATCGCGCACTCCGGTGTAGCCATCAGCCAGAAACTGATCGATGGCTGTTCCACCGAAGGCCGTCATCCACAGCACGGACACCACAGACGGCACGAGCAACACAGCGATCAAAAACTCGCGCACCGAGCGGCCTCGGCTAATACGCGCGATAAACATACCGACAAACGGCGACCAACTGATCCACCATGCCCAGTAAAACGCTGTCCATCCCTCTACGAAGTTGGTGTCTGTGCGACCGATCGGATTGGCAAGCGCTGGGAAATGCTTGGCATACGACCATAGATTAGAGAAAAAGCCTTTGAAGATACCCAGAGTTGGCCCGACGATAATGACAAACAGCAAGAGCAGAAGCGCGAGCAACATATTAATTTTGGAAAGCTGCTGCACACCCTTTTCAACGCCGGCTACCACCGACCATAGCGCGACCGCAGTAATAGCGATGATCAGCAGAACCATGCTGAAATTGCTCGCCGGAATTCCGAATAAATGTTCAATACCGGCGCTCGCTTGCTGCGCACCCAGCCCCAATGATGTGACCAGGCCGAACATCGTGGCGAACACGGCCAGAATATCTACGACGTGACCCGGCCAGCCCCAGACCCGCTCACCCAGCAAGGGGTAAAAAATGGAACGCATGCTGAGCGGAAGCCCTTTATTAAATGAAAAAAGAGCCAACGCGAGGGACACAGTGGCGTATATCGCCCACGGATGCAGCCCCCAGTGAAAAATCGTAGCGGCCATGCCAAGGCTGAACGCTTCTTGAGCATCACCCGCCGCGCCTCCCAGGGGTGACCAGTCGGTACGCACGCCGTCAGCATCGACCGTCACCCCATCCAGCGCAGCGCTGAAGTGAGACATGGGCTCGGCCACGCCATAAAACATCAACCCGATACCCATACCGGCAGCAAAAAGCATGGAAAACCAGCCGGTATACGTGAAATCTGGAACGGCATCCCTACCGCCGAGCCGCACCTTCCCCAAGGGCGAAAAGATAAGAGCAACGCACAACACCACAAAGACGTTGCCGGCTAATAGAAAGAACCCCGACATATTGCTGGTGAGCCAATTGCGCACGCCCGTGAATACTGTTGCCGCCTCATCCTGTAAAGACAGCGTCAACAGTACGAACAGCAAAATCGTAATGCCCGAGATGAGAAATACCTTACTATGTATATCCAGCGGAATGACGAGCTTCCCGGCAAAATTATCCTGGCCGACTACGTAATCAGTGTCGATCAGATTGGTAGGCCCCGATGGGGCGGGAATGCCGTCTGCACTGACCTCGGTATTCTGGGGCTCTTGCCCAATGGGGTGCTTTTCCATACCTTAACTCCTCGCTTATTGTTCCCCGGCCGGCTGCCACACTAAAGCATCATAACGCAGGCCCCCACAGCTTGGACTGGCAGGGGTACATATTTTTGGAGTCATAGGGCATCCAACAAGCGTTTTGTCGAGCTTTGGCATAGAATTTCGAATCCGAACGCCCTGAGTGTCCGCTCAGTGCAAGCGCCGGTACATCACTACCCACTGGATGCCGAATGAAGAATTCGAGCCTGTACTTCCGCAGTTTCTTGATAATGCTGACGCTCGTCACCGTCGGCTTTATATGGATACTGCTGCCCTATTACGCCGCTTTATTCTGGGCCACAACGCTGGCAGTGATTTTCTACCCGATCCAGCGCCGGCTCTACATGAAATTCAAAGGCCGCGGCAACCTCGCCGCCGCCGTCACGCTGTTGATCGTGCTGCTCATGGTCATCATCCCGATGATCGTGATCAGTATTGCGCTGATCCAAGAGATCGCCGCCGCCTACAAACGCATCAGCACGGGTGAACTCAACCTGGGCATGTACTTTACTCAGGTGGCCAATGCGTTGCCGCCTTCGGTGCATTCCGTGCTCAGTTTTTTGGGCGTCGGAGACCTGACCGGCATTCAGGAAAAACTGACTCAGGGCGCGGTAGCAGGCGGGCGTTTTATTGCCACTCAGGCTGTCAGCTTGGGGCAGAACACCGCACAACTGCTGATCGGGCTGGGTGTCATGTTGTATGTGCTGTTTTTCCTGCTGCGCGATGGGGCTGATCTCGCACGCTACAGCAAACAGCTCATACCCCTTAGCGAGGAACATAAACAGCACTTTATCCGCAAATTTGCCACCGTGATCCGCGCGACGGTAAAGGGCAATATTGTCGTCGCCATCACCCAGGGTACGCTTGGCGGCCTCATGTTCTGGATTCTGGGCATTCAGGGCGCCTTGCTCTGGGGTGTGGTCATGACCTTGCTGTCACTACTTCCTGCCGTCGGCGCCGCGCTGATCTGGGCGCCAGTCGCGGTCTACTTCCTGGTGACCGGCGCTATTGTGCAAGGTATCGTGCTGACATTATTTGGGGTACTGGTCATCGGCCTGATCGACAACCTACTGCGCCCCATTTTAGTGGGTAAGGACACAAAGCTGCCTGACTGGATCATCTTGGTATCAACGCTAGGCGGGTTGTCGGTGTTCGGCCTGAATGGTTTTGTGATCGGCCCGCTGGCGGCCGCGCTCTTCATGTCGGCATGGGACCTCTTCCCCTCTGCGGTTCGGCTGAACCAGGGGGGGCTGAACCAGCCTACCGCCGCCCAGGAACAGGAATACTCTAGCCGAAAATAAATTTTTGTGTGTATAATTGCTGGCTTTCCCGGGTACGCATGAAAGCGTCGCCATTTAAGGCAAAACTTAAGGGAAAACGGCCGCTTTAGCTCAGTTGGTAGAGCAGTTCATTCGTAATGAAAAGGTCGCCAGTTCGAATCCGGCAAGCGGCACCACAATGGATACTGTAAAACCCCTGTAAGTCGTTGATTTGCAGGGGTTTTTTTATTGAGCGTCAGGCACGCGAAATGCTCTGTATGGTTTGGGCCCGACCGATGGCAGCTTCATCAGAAGCCACCCGGTTATGGCTCACGCCACAGGAGCTCATCATGGCACCGAACCAACAGAAACCCGCTCAACAGAATCCCGGCAAGCAACAGGAAGAAAAGCAAGGCCAAGGCCAGCAGAAGGACCAAAAGCAAAATCAGAGTCAGCAGAAAAAGTAGGTATCGGCATTCTTACCTTTCGCCCGCTACGGCGGGCTTTCTTTATAAAAGGCACGCTATAAATCGCGCAATGCCACCTGAAGCTGGTCCGAAAACTTATTTGCGTCGCCCAGCGCGTCGGCATTGAGCAGGGCGAGCTTCACCAGAAACAGTTCTGCTTTTTCCGGTCCCGCCTGATCGATAGCTTGGGCCAACTCATCGTAGACCTGTTCCAACCCGGCCACACCCAGGCCGCTTGTCTTGTCAATCATCGCGCCGCCTTCCTTATTGTTCAAGAATCATATTCAGGGCCGATTGCAGCCGTACCGCATCCAACGTCATCCAGCGTGCACAAACATGCTGATCGGGCCGAAGCAAATAGGCTGCCCCGCCGGCGGTCACGCCATAACGCTGCCGAACGCGTCCTTCTATGTCTGCATGATGGCAATCAGCGCCCGTAACGGGGCCGACGTTGCCCACCGCGTGGACACGAATCGGCAAGCCGCGCGTACGCGCACCGGCAATGACCTTTTGCAATGGTTCGGGAATCGCGTCGCCCGAGGTGAAGTACAGCAAGTCGAAGCTCCCGCCCAGGTGATCCAGCAGGAACTCATCCGCCCCCAAGCGGACGTTCATCGGCGGCGCACCGTGCCCCGGCCCTGACTGAAAGAGCGCATTGTCATCGCCCGGGCAATTAAACGCCGAGTGCGCGTATTCGTGGGGCCGCGAAGTCCGCCAGTGATACAAGGGCCGTACAAAGGTCTGCGTCAAGGACAGCGATAGGACGGCATCCCGTAGCAGTCGGAAGCCGCGAGTCGGCGGAGTCATAAAGCGCGTGCTCTTGCCCGCTTCATCAATGATTTCGCGTGCCGCTCCCACCCGTTCACGGCTGAAATTGGCCAGTGCCGCCGGGGTGAAGAGGCCTTTCACTACGTAAGCCAGGTGCCAGCCCAAAGACTGGGAATCCTGAAAGCCCGTATTGGCCCCCCTCACCCCGAAAATGGGCAGCATATGCGCAGCATCGCCGGTAAACAACACCCTGCCATGCACGTAGTCCGGCAAGGTAAGCGTACGTGCGGAATACACGGACGCCCAATCCATCTCCCAGGGCTTGTCCGCATGGCCGATGGTGGCAAGCGCTGCGTTGATACGTGTATGCAGGGAATCCGGCTCCAGCGCTTTTTCCGGCGATTCGCCGGGCGGCAGCTGGTAATCCACACGCCAGATGCCGTTCGGCTCGCGATGCATCAGTACGGTATTGCCGGGGTTCCATTCCGGGTCGAAAAAGGCCAGCCGTTCAGTCGGCAGGGGCAAGTCGACCTTGATATCGGCTATAACGAATTGCCCTTCGTAGGACTGGCCTTCCATTTTCAGCCCCAGCATACTGCGAATGGCCGAGCGTGCCCCATCTGCCGCCACAAGCCAGTCCGTTTGCAGGGTATAAGGCCCCTCCGGGGTGTCAACGCTCAGCTGTACCGCCCCGCCCTGCTGCTCTACCCCTACGACACGATTGCCCCAGCGCAGCTCAATGAGTGGCTGCCGAGCGATTTCCTCGATGAGATACTGCTCAAGGAACTGTTGCTGCACGTTAATCATGGGGAAGAAGCGGTCGTCCTCGCTATGGGGATTCTCCATGCGAAATACGCGTTGCCCTCGGTAATACGAGTTGCCATAGCGCCAGGGCAACCCCCCTTCCGTCATTCGATCTGCTACGCCGACTTGTTGCAGAATTTCCATCGAGCGGCGCGTGAAGACAATGGCACGGCTGCCTTCAGAGACCTGCAATTCCGATTCCAGAACGACACTGGGGACACCGTGGCGAGCCAGCTCAAGTGCCAACACGAGTCCCGCCGGCCCGGCACCGCCGATAGCCACCTTAGCCCGTTGCTCAGAGGGGTGTTTGGAAGGCAGCCACGGCTGCATGACCTGATATTGGTAATAAATGGATCGCCGGGGCTCAGCGACAGGGGTGTGCATGGTTTTGCCTCGTAGGTATTTATCTTTCGCTACGCTCTATGGCGTGCTCTATCAGCTGATCCAGCAATGCGCTGAACTGCCGTCGTTGCGTTTCAGTCAGGCAGCCAAAAATCTCTTCATTGCGAACGGCAATGAGCTGCATCACCGCCTGCCAGCGGCGTTGCCCTTCCTCCGTCAGGCGCAGCACCACGCTGCGCCCATCTTCCGGATCAAAGGATTTTTCCACCAGTTTGCGTTCCACCAGCGCCTGCGCCGCACGACTTGCCTGGCCCTTGTCCAGATTGGACGCCCTAGCCAGCTCGCTGACCGACAATGGCTGAAAACTACCTACTGCAGCGAGACACCGGCCATCGCTGAGGCTGAAACCCAGCTCCGCGAAATAGCGTCGCTGGCTTTCTTTGTCGGTCAGCTTATGCAGCCGGTGCAGGCGATATGTGAACGTGCGATGCAGCGCCGTATGCAACATGTGCGTCAATCCACCTTGATGCCGGCAGACTCTATGACGGGTCCCCACTTAGTACGCTCAGCCTCGCCATAGGCCGCCATCTCCGCAGGCGTGCTTGGGGTGACTTCGAGCCCCATGGCGTTTAAGCGCTGCTTGATTTCGGAGTTGCCCAGCGCAGAAAGCAGGGCCGCATTCAGCTTGTTGATCGCTTCTTCAGGCGTACCCTTGGGAACCACCAGGCCCTGCCAGGCATAAGCCTCGAAGCCTTCCAAGCCCTGTTCCTGCAGGGTGGGTACCGACTCAAAGCCTTCGACACGTTGGGGGCTCGCCACACCAATTGCCCTTAAGCGCTCGTTCTCGATGAATTGCTGGCCACTGGCTGTATCCACAAACATGAAGGGAACCTGGCCTGAAACCACATCCTGAACAGCCGGCGCAGCACCCTTATACGGAACATGAGTGAGCTTCAGACCCGTCTGTTCACGAAACAACTCAGTTGCCAGGTGATGCGGGCTGCCGGAGCCGGGTGTGGCATAAGGAGCGCCACCGTCTTGCTGCTCGGCCCAATCCAGAAGCTCTTTAAGATTTTTTGCGGGGACTTCTGGATTCACCACCAGAATCATGGGAAACCGCACGGTCAGGCCGACCGAGTCAAAATCGTTGACCGCGTCGTAGCTCAGCTTTTTATAAATGAACGGGTTAGCGGCCAGCGTTGCCGTATCAGCCGACAGAAGCGTGTAGCCATCTGCAGCCGCCCGCGCCACGTATTCCGCACCGATTGCCGTCGCGGCTCCGGGTTTGTTGACGACGACCATGGTCTGCCCCAGTTCGGCCCCCATATGCTGAGCCAGAACCCGGGCAACGATGTCTGTGCCGCCTCCCGGCGCGTAGGGCACCACCCATTCGATGCTGCGTGTCGGGTAATCCTGGGCCATCGCGGTGCCCAGTGTAGTGAGGGCCACTACACTGCCCGCAACAATACGCCTCGCAAATTTGGTGAATGCGAACATGTCTCTTCCTTGGTGTATGAATTCATTTTCCGCAGAGCGGGCTTTTGCTTTTGCTACTGATCCAATTGCGGAATTGATCTTAATCAATTTGGTTGCGGGCGCAACTAATAGATTACCCTGAATGAGGCAGGGCCGAAGCTGCCCGCAAGCTCAGCGAGCGCCTTCACTAAACCCCTTTTTTCAGAGAAAATGAAAGCGCTGTTCTATAAATTCACTAACAAGAGAATATCCACCATGTCAGAGTTTCACTTGCCTGCGGGCACACTTGTCTACCACGGTACCGACCGACCCGACGCCGACGAGGTCTCGGTGTTGGGGCGTCACGCCTTCTGGCTCGCGGCCACCAAGGAACTAGCGCAGAATCACGCTTTGCGTAACCGTAGCGGCACCCCGCGCGTGTTCGTATACCGTCTCAAACACGACCTGACACTGCCGGCAGTCCGCAGCCCTGCCGACGTACAGGCCTTGCTCAAGCAGTATGAATTGTGGGTGACGGAAGACGAACTTCTGCAGGCCAGTGCCCTGGCTGCAAACCTAGCTGGGTGGGCTTACCCAGAAGCCAACCCCCTGGGCGCATTCATCAAACTGTTTGACACCAGCATGCTGGAATACGTGGAAACGCATCCGGTCGATCGGGCCAGTGTGTTGGGCGCGGCCTAGAGGGCGCGGCCTAGATCACGCCGCTAAGTTAAACGAACTATTGGCCTGCCGCGCAGGCTTGCGCTGCGCCCTGCTTAGAGGGCGCCGGCATGGCGGAAGCAGGCAGGCCGAATATGCGGTCGAAGCACCACGCGAATACGAAGGTGTAAATCAAGAAGAAGACGATAAAGCCCAGATCCATGACAAAAGCTTCCCACAGGGTAACTTCGAGCCACCAGGCGAAGAACGGCACCATGGATACAATCAGGCCGCCCTCAAAACCGATTGCGTGAGCAATACGCCGACGCACGCTCCGGCCCTTCACGGTCTGGCGACGTTCCCAGGCTTCGAACATGGCGTTGAATATCAGGTTCCAGACAACGGCCAGCACTGACGCCCCCACGGATGCCACCAAGGAATGCATGGGGCTATGTCCCAGAGCGAACAGCACTGCGCCTGTCAGTGCAATAGCGATAGCCTCGTACAGGGTCACATAAACCACCCTGCGCTTCCAACCTTGCATAACGTCTTCTACTCACAAAAATAGAAGAATAGCACCCGCCGGCAACCGCTGAAAAAATTTCTTGTACGAATGATTGTAGATGGGCGTAAAATTTATGCCCTTCCCAAAGTCACGTTGGATAATCCATCTTGAGCACTACCCGTTCGAAACGCTGGAATGGCACACTGGAGTCCCTGTCGGCCGATTATTTAAAGGATGTCATGGAACGCATGGAATCCTATGGCGACAGGGTGCAGTTCGAGCTTCCCGGTCACAGCAAGCGCCCGATCTACCAAGTGATCGGCAGGGGCGAACGCAAAATGGGATTCGACGGCAAGCATTTGCTGTTGCGCCTGAACGATTCAGGCAATGTCGCCGATTCTTTGTCCCCTGTGTATACCTTGGAGGCCGTGCAAGCCGCGATATCAGGCAAACGCAGCCCGCGCCGCAGCACTAACCGTGATTCGGCTAATTCTTCCGGTAGCCCCGTGCGCCGTCGTGCAGCTCCGGCGGTGGCGGTCGATACTGTGGAGCAGGACAAGTACGCGTACTATCGCGCACACCGCGACAACCTGCCCGAAGATATCGCCCAATATGCGGGAGAAATCAGCCAGTTGATGCGTGCCGGTAAGTCTGCCGAAGAGGCCTTCACGCAGATCGTGTCGCAGTATTACTAGACCGGGCAACGGCGACGGCCGCTGCCACGGAGTCAGGCCAACCGCAAGGCTTGGGCGTGTTCCGGGCCTGCAAGATCTGGCGCATGTTGCTGCGGGTCTTCAAGCGCTTGCCTACGGTGCGCATGTTGTTGTTCGGCGTTGGTGATGTCGATGACCGGGTGACCGGAACTGTCGGGCAATCGGAACACGGCGACGGCTTCCGACAGCTTACGCGCTTGCTCACGCAGTGACTCCGCCGCGGTGGCCGCTTCTTCGACCAATGCGGCGTTCTGCTGAGTGACCGAATCCATCTGCATGATGGCGGTGTTGACCTGATCGATGCCGCTTGACTGTTCATTAGAGGCAGTGGAGATATCGTTCATAATCTGCGAGACACGACCCACTGAACTCAGCAGTTCACGCATAGTCGTACCTGCTGACTGCACCTGCTGCTCGCCGGCCTGCACTTCTTCGAGCGCGTCTTCGATCAATTCTTTGATTTCGCGAGCCGCCTGTGCGCTGCGCTGAGCCAACGAACGAACTTCGGAGGCCACGACGGCAAAGCCCTTGCCCTGTTCGCCCGCCCGGGCCGCCTCGACGGCTGCATTAAGGGCCAGAATGTTGGTCTGGAATGCAATGCCGTCAATGACGCCGACGATTTCGCCGATCTTGCTCGAACCCGCAGAAATGCGGCCCATGCGCTCGACGACGCCGTCGACGGCCCTGCCGCCCTCTTCCGCCACTCGGGATGCTGCGGCGGCCAGTTCATTCGCCGTACCGGCATTGTCGGAGTTCTGTCGCACCACTGCGGCTAATTGTTCCATGCTGGCCGCTGTTTGCTGCAAAGAGGCAGCCTGCTGTTCAGTACGGCTGGACAGGTCGGCGTTACCGGCAGCGATCTCGTCTGCGCCAAGGTTGATTTCGTCGACACTGGTTCTGACCGTACCAATGGTCTGTTGCAGATTGCCTTGTGTGCGCCGCAGATAGTCGTACAACGCATGCACTTCGTTGCGGCTGCGCGCAGGTACTTCGGGCAGTCTTGCCGTGAGATCACCCTGGCCAAGTTTTTCCATGCGCTGCATGATGTCACGTACCGGGCGCAAGGTGCGCGCCGCCAGCGAGCCCACCAGCAGAGAAATAAGCAGGGTACCGACCAGCATCATCACCATCTGCATGATGATCACCCGTAGGTTGGCTGCCATGAAGAGAGACTCTTCGCCTGCCCCATAAAGGACCCAGCCCCAGTTATCGATGGACTGCCAAACCACCAGATGTGAGTCGCCATCGGGGGGCGTGATTTCCACAAAGCCGCTTGATTCGTCTAAGTGCATATTGAGGAGGTCTTCGGCCGCGCCCTGTTGGAGCCCGAAAAGCGCGCCTTCGCCGGCAGCCACGACTTGCAGGCGCCCGGATGGGCTGCGAGTCAGCAGCCCCAGACTACCGTATTCCGCCACCTGGCTTTGCGTGACGAGCTGAATGACATCGGCCACCTGTTGATGCACATCCACGCGCACGGACAGGCCGCCATAGACAACACCGGCCTCGTCAGCCAAAGGCATGATACTCATGGCATACCAGCGGCCATTGCGCTGCACCAGCCCCCCATACGGCTCACCGGAGTCTAGGGTACGGGCCAACAAGTCGTCGGGCTCCACCACGCTATTTAGGCGCACCTCGCCCTGCGCGTCGCGCAACAGTGTGGCCACACGTACCCAACCCTGCGGGGCTTTGACGATGACCGCCGGGTCTGCCCCGGTATTTTCGTTCATGCGTAGCAAGTGGCCGATGTCGCCGTTGATGATGGTGTCGTCGACAATCAGCAAGGGGACGCCGGTATCGTCGGCGCTGCCGTCCAGGTAGGGCCTGCCCCCCAATTCACGTTCCAGCACCGGAATCAACTGCCCGGCTCGGTCGCGGGCGGTGGTGTAGGCCAACTGCAACGACCGATCAACGCCCTCAAGAGAGGTTGCGATTTCGCGGTAGACAGCCTGTCGGGCGGTCTGCAGGCTCTGCCAGCCCATAATGACCGCAATGGTTGCCATCACCAACACTGTTGCAACAGAGGTGACGATAAACAACTTGGACGCCAGACTGCTGCGGGACCACCAGCTTGCTCGGGCACTATGCCCCGATGTGCGTGCTGCCATATGCCCACCTTGCTATAAAAGTTGGCTCATTCGAGAGTGCTACAAACTTTTACAACAAGTGAACCGCTCGAAGCTAGTGCTAGTAATCCCTAGGATGACGCATTGCGGCGACGCCTACAGGCCGAAAGCACCCAACAGAATCAAGAATTCTTCCACGCTCATTTGCTGCCCGTTCAGCGTCACTACGCCGTCGCGATAAACGGCTGTACTCAGTACGCGGTCGTCTTCCCGGCGCACCAAACCTTGCCGCTGCAAACGCTCGGTATAGGCGTCGAACATCAGGCCGGCGAAGACTTCGAATTCGCTTGCCTCGTCATCGCCGCCGGTAGCACGGGAGATTGCCTCCAACAGCATGGGACGCGATAGCGCGATTTCGAGGCGCATTTCCCGTACAGAATCGGCGAGGGCTTCTTCCTGGGCCTGTACATCGCCGTCCGGCAGAGGCTGCATAGCGATATTCAAAGCCAACGTCGTCTCGCCCTTTGCATTGCGCCAACTGACCGGTTGAACGGCAACTTCCGGGCTCGAAGCCAGTGCCGGGACGATTCGGGCCATCAAACGCGCTTCGTCTTTTTCGGTCAGATCGAAATCCTCGCCGTCTTGTGCGCCATGCTCAGCGGCGATAGCATCGTATTCGGACAGCAGCGCTGAGAAGGCCTCGAAATCGAGGCGGGCCACTTTACCGCCAAGGGTGATGCTGCCCAGATCGATGTCACCGACGAGCATACGTTCAACGTCATAGCGCAAGGCAGCGTCCAGTAACGAAGCCTGCTGGCGGCTGTCAAATGCCAACGACACATGCTCCAGTTTCAAGCTTTGGGCGGCCACGGCGTCAACCACCAGGGAATCCACCTTCACTGTACTGTGCATCTGGACAGAATCGTCACTCGCCGTGCTCGATCGGGACTCAAAGCGGATGTTTTCCAGCGAAACCGTTTCGCCATCGCTGCCCTCACCCACGACCAGCCCATCGAAATGGCCGTGAGCCACACTGTCACGAAAGTCGTTGGTGAAGCGCGCCTGCATCTGCCCACCGCTGAAAGAGAACCGGTCGCCATCCGCCATCCACTGTAACGGTGCCAACTCCCACACCGTGCTGCCTTGCCCGTTAAAACCGATGCGCGTCTGCGCCGTCAACGGCAGCGCGCCCCGTGCGGCGTCAAACCATCGTTTCACTGACTCGGTATCTTCAAGTTGGCTGCGGCTGTACGCCAATTGAGGCGCCAGTTCGCCTTGTCGCAACAGGTCCAGAGGAAATGGGCCATGCTGCATTAAATCGTGCATGGTGAACACGACGCGGTCTTCACCATCCTGTACGGCAACGGTATAACGCGCACGAGAGGAAAATACACCGCGCTGGTAGTCTGCTATTTCGATGGTTGCACCCACACTACCTAAATCCGGCCCCAGTGTCTTTACGATCTGCTGGTTGGCGCGATCGACCGCCGTCCTTATGGTTTTTTCGGCCTCCGAACCCACATACCAGGCCACCCCGGTGTATGCAGCTGCAGCAACAAGCAGGGAGCCGGCAAGGACGGCAGTCTTTTTCATGGATGATTCCCGTAGTACACGGAGCTAGGCCGTGGGTTGTTGAGAAAAATAAGGGGCAAGGTCTTGGGCCCAACGCAGACCTTCTGAAACCCGCCCCGCGGGACGATACTCGAAACCTACGTGGCCGCGATAGCCCGATTCATAAAGTCGCCGAAAGCCCTGCAGGAAACCGATATCCCGTGCAAGATCGGGCTCTTGGCGGGCCGGGCTGCCGGCAACCTGTACATGACGGATCCAGGGCAACGAAGCCTCGAGCTCGGCGACCACGTCCAAGCCTTGACGTCGCGTGTGATAAAAATCGAACTGCATACCCGCCTGCTCCACACCCGCCAGCGCCAGGATCTCCCGAACCTCTGCCGGTTTACTGTAGTGATAGCCCGGCACGTCGAATTGATTGAGCGCTTCGAGCTGCAGCGTCAAATCGGGATAGGTGTCGGCGGCCCATTGAAGATTGGCCAGTAGCGTCTGCCGCCCCGCTTCCCGCTCGCCCATTGGCGGACACCCCGCCATGACATGCACCGCCCCACAGCCACTCGCCCTACACACCTGCGCTGCGCGCGCGAAATCGTGACGGAAGGCGGCTTCCTGCCCCGGCAGCCCAGCTCGGCCCCAGGGCGCCGTATCAGGATCGCTGGGGGTGTTGACCAGAACCAGCTGCAAGCCGTGGTCTTTCAGCTTGCGGGCATACCATTGCGGCTCTTGATCGTAGGGGAACAGGATTTCCACCGCCGTGAAGCCGTGATCACGCGCAGCAGCGAACCGTTCTTCAAGAGGAAGCTGACCATACAGAAGGCTGAGATTGGCGGCTGCTTTCATGCTCAGGTTATTGGTCAACTCAGTCTGTGGCGTCCGGCTGACGAGCCGGTTCCGCCTGCACAAAGGCGTCCAGTTCTGAACACGCATCGACGATGCGTGTAACAGTAGGCATTGCACTCAGGTCGCACTCGAAACGCCGGGCGTTGAATACCTGCGGCACAAGCAGAACGTCTGCCAGAGTCACTTGATCACCGTGACAGAATCGACCCGTGGCAGGGTGACCGGCGAGCATGGCCTCAACAGATGTAAGGCCGACATCAATCCAGTGCCGGTACCAGGCGTTTTTTGTGTCTTCGTCGACGCCCAAACCATGCTTGAGATGCTTGAGCACCCGCAGGTTGTTCAGCGGATGGATGTCGCATGCAATGGTTTGAGCGATTGCTCGCACGCGGGCTCGCCCTGCGGGGTCTGTGGGCAGCAGAGCCGGTTCGGGGTGAGTTTCTTCGAGATATTCCAGAATGGCCATCGACTGGCCAATGGCCAAGTCTCCGTCTACCAGCGTGGGCACCAGCGCAGTGGGATTCAGCGCTTTATAAGAATCAGAAAATTGCTGGCCGCCGTCTTTCAACAGATGCACGGGCACTGTCTCGTATTCAACACCCTTTAGATTCAGAGCGATACGTACGCGGTAAGCGGCTGAGCTGCGGAAATAACCGTAGAGCTTCATCAAGAGACGTCCTTGAGCTTGCGGGAAAGTTCACGAGGCAAGGGGAAGGAGACATTCTCGGCAACGCCTTCCAGCGTCCGCACTGAAATAGCGCCAAGCTCTTTGAGCCGATCAAGCACTTGAGCCACTAGGATTTCCGGGGCGGACGCACCTGCCGTCACGCCGACCCGTTGCGTACCTTGCAGCCATTCCGCCTGAATCATGTCGGGGCCGTCAACCAGGTAGGCTCGCACTCCCATGCGTTCGGCCACTTCACGCAGGCGGTTGGAGTTAGAGCTGTTGGCACTGCCCACCACCAGCACCAGGTCGCACTGCGGCGCCATGATTTTGACTGCATCCTGACGATTCTGAGTGGCGTAGCAGATGTCGCTCTTGCGCGGCTCGACGATGCCCGGAAAACGATCTCGCAATGCCTGAGCAACTTCTGCAGCATCGTCTACCGACAGAGTGGTCTGGGTGACGAACGCGAGATTCTCCGGATCTTTAACCTGCAGCTGGGCAACATCTTGCGGCGTTTCGACCAAATACATGCCGCCTTCGGCCTGGCCCAGGGTGCCTTCGACTTCCGGATGCCCTTTGTGGCCGATCATGATGATCTCGCGGCCGGCTTTGCGCATACGGGAGACTTCGACGTGCACCTTGGTCACGAGCGGGCAGGTAGCGTCAAAGACACGCAAACCGCGACGGTCCGCCTCTTCTTTCACCGCACGCGAGACCCCGTGAGCCGAGAAAATCACGGTTGCCCCCTCGGGCGCCTCATCCAGCTCGTCGATAAAGATGGCCCCTTTTTCACGAAGGTCGTTCACCACGTAGCGGTTGTGCACAATTTCGTGACGCACGTAGATCGGGGCTCCGAACAGCTCCAGTGCGCGCTCGACGATGTCAATCGCACGGTCGACACCCGCGCAGAAACCACGTGGCTGTGCCAGCAGCACCTGCGCCTGAGCACCGTCAGCAGGAAAACCGGTAGTCATCAGAGAACTCCCAATAGCGAAACTTCCACCCGCAAATCAATGCCTGCGAGAGGATGATTGAAATCGAACAGGGCACTTTCCTCGTTGAGCTCCTTGAGGACGCCCGCGTACCGTGCGCCATTGGGCGCTGTAAATTCCACGACCTCACCGGGCGTGAATTCGGCCGGATCGGCGGCTTCGGCTTCTATCATGCTGCGCGCCACCCACTGCAGGAGCTCCGGATTACGATCGCCATAGGCCTCGACGGCCGGCACCTCGAACGTAAACCGCTCCCCTTCCTTGCGGCCTACCAGAGCGGCCTCCAAGCCGGGCGCCCATTGCCCCATGCCTAACTGCAGGGTGCCCGGACGGCCGGTGAAAGTGTCTGCAAAGACGGAGCCGGCGGCTGGGCCACTGGCCAACTCGATGCGATAGTGGAGAGTCAGGTAGGAATCAGGACGGACAAAAGCGTTCACTGAGTCGGATGGGGAAGTCAAAATCTGCCACCGTATAGGGTTGATGAACTTCCCTATTTTAGAGCCTTTAATGAATACGAACCTACCCATGGCCACCCGCACCTCCGAACGCCCTCGCGAACGCCTGCTGGCGCACGGCCCTCAAGTACTGACATCCGCAGAATTACTAGCCATCATTCTGCGTACGGGGATCCGTGGATGCTCGGCCGTCGAGCTCGGCCATCGCCTGATCCATCATTGTGGCGGCCTGCGCGAATTACTGGCATCGGATGCCGCCACACTACTGTCGCTGCCTGGGCTGGGGCAGGCCAAGGCCTGCGAGATCCTGGCCATCAACGAACTTAGCCGACGGGCGCTGGAAGAAGAGCTGCGCAAGGGTGAAACGCTGGATCGACCTGAGCGCGTCAAACGCTATTGCGTGGCACTGCTGGCTCATCTGAAGATCGAGCACTGTGTAGCGCTTTACCTGGACACGCGTTTCCGCCTGATCGCCTGCGACGAGGTATCGCGGGGCACCCTCAGCCAGTCGTCGGTTTACCCTCGCGAAATCATTAAGGCGGCATTGCGGCACCATGCAGCAGCTCTGATACTGGCGCACAACCACCCCTCGGGTGTGGCCGAGCCCAGTCAGGCCGACCTGGCGCTCACCCAGCATCTGCGCAAGGCGCTGGCGCTGGTGGACGTTCGCCTGCTGGATCACCTGATCGTGACCGCCACCGGGGCCGTCTCGCTCGCTGAACGAGGATCGTTGTAGCAATACGGCACCCACCGAACACAAACCGCCGGTTTCGCTTGTAAGCGCTAATCAGGCAGGCTAGAATTAAGAGTTACCCACGGATACGTTGCCTGCAAGAGCGCGCCATCAGTTCATACCACCGAATGGTACATACCACCGGATGGCGACAGGATACGACTCTTGTGGCTGGCGACCCAAATTTTCCACGACAGGAATCGACATGAAAGAAGGCATCCACCCCGAATACCGCGAAGTGGTGTTCCTGGATCAACAGACTGGTTCGAAGTTCATCACTCGTTCCACTGTGAACACCCGTGAAACCATCGAGCACGAAGGCAAGACCTACCCGCTCTTTAAGTGTGACGTGACGTCCGAGTCGCACCCCTTCTACACGGGTGCCCAGACCCGTATCGTCGAAACCGGTCGCGTCGAGAAATTCCGCGCTCGCTTCGCTCGCACGATGGGCACGCGCAACGCCTCGTAAACAGCCCCGGCGCTGTTTGCACAAAAGCAGCCTGCGGGCTGCTTTTTTTGTCGCTAAGACACCAAATATGTTCTGCGGCGCTCCTGCCTATAATGAGTGGCCGCCCGAGCGGTGACGCTGCCTTCACGAAAGGCTGCGATTGCTTCCTGGCCCTTTGTTTCATACGCCCACGAGAAGATGGATTCCCGTTCCACACCAGCCCGCCTGACCGAGACGGCGACCGTCAAGCTTTCCAGGCCCTTTCTGCTGCTGATCAGTGCCATATATATATTGGCGGGCCTGTTCTTTCGCGATCCCTGGAAAACAGACGACGTCGTGGGGTTGGCAACAATGGTCAGCGCCCTTGCGCAGCCCGATGGTTCGGCACTGCTGGCCCCACAGATCGGGGTGCTGGCCCACGCGCAGGACGGGCCATTGGTAACGTGGGTCGGGGCAGCAGTCATCTGGCTGTTTGCTCCCTTATTCGACATGTTCATGCCGGCGCACGATGGCGCCATCATCGCCTCGCGTCTGCCTAATCTGCTTTGGTTCAGCATTCTGGTGGCGTCGGTCTGGTATGGCAGTTATTTGCTCGGTCGTCGCCCGGAGCCCCAGCCCCTGGAGCTGCCCTTCGGCGGCGAACCCAGCGCCCATGATTACGGCCGCATGATCGCGGATGCCGCTTTGCTGCTCATTCTGGCGACGGTGGGCATCGTGTGGCGCATGCACGAAACGTCGGAAGTTCCGGCTTTGATTGCGTTCCAGGCGCTGGCCTTTTATGCCGTGGCACGCACGATCGACCGCCCCTTATCCGGCGCAGTGACTCTGGGCATTGCCCTCGGCGCTGCGTTTCTCACGCGAGGGTGGATCGGCGCCCTGCCTATCATCCTGGCCTCCATCTTCGCCTTTCACCCCCAAGGTGCCCTCTGGCCGCGTCGTGCCTGGCTATTGCTCAGCGCTGCCATCGCCCTAGCCATCGGCCTGGCCTGGTGGATACCCCTGAAGATACATGCCCCGTACTGGGCACAGAACTGGTGGTTGTGGAATAGCCATTCATTCGGCCTGCCCCAGACTGAAGTCCTGCTCAGTCTATTGCGTGACCTGCCCTGGTTTCTCTGGCCCACCTGGCCCTTCGCACTGCTCGCACTATGGAGCTGGCGCGCTTGGCTGGCATCGCCCCATATCTGGGTGCCGTTGATGTTCATGGCGTGGCCGTTGCTCACTATGTGCTTCTTGGCCGACGTCTTCGAGCCCGAATACGCCTTAATGGCAGTGCCTACCGCTGTGCTCGCCGCCTTCTCACTGCCGACGCTGCGTCGTGCGGTGGTTAACTCGCTAGACTGGTTCGCCGTGATGTGTTTTTCGCTAACCGCCGCCACAGTGTGGCTGGGCTGGTTCGCGCTGCACACCGGTTGGCCGCAGCAGATTCATCACAACATCACGCGCCTGACACGCGGCTACGAAATTACGGTCTCGTGGCCCGCTGTCTTCATTGCTCTGGTTGGGACGCTGGCCTGGGTCGCACTGGTTCGCTGGCGTCTGCATAACAAGCCTGCAGCGCTGTGGCGCGGTACGGTGTTATCGGCCGGAGGGCTGATCACGACGTGGTTGTTGCTGGTTACGTTGTGGATGCCCGTGCTGGACTATGTCAGGAGCTACCGGCAGGTATCCGGCGAACTGGCAAAAGTTTTGCAACAACATGCCGGCGGGCAATGTGTTCGTGCACTGGGCGTGGGTGTGGGTCAACGGGCCTCCTTTTTGGTCTTCAACCGCATTGACTTTAGCTACGACTCTCAATGCGAACTGATTTTGCAGCAGACCACGCAGCAGGCGGTTCGGGAAGGCAGTGTCGGCTTCCCCGATTCGGCCACGGTCCTGTGGCAGGGTCGCAGGCCCGCAGATAGAGACGAAATGTTCCGCTTACTGAGAGTCACTCGCTGATGCATGCCTGCGCCTCGCCCAACCCTTCGCTACGCGCTCGATGCAAGGAAATCGTCACGCAGGCCTGGCCGGTACTAATTGCTTCATGGGCTGGTGTCGCTTTCGGCGTCATTGATACCGCCATGGGCGGGCACGCCGGCGCCTTCGATTTACAGGTCATGGCACTGGCAATTTCAATTTATGTGACCGTATTCGTGGGTTTGATGGGAGTCATGCACGCTTTGATCCCCATCCTGGCACAGCATTACGGCGCGGGTTGCCATGCGGAAGTCGGTCGCCTGTGGGGGCAAGGGATATGGCTGGCAGCCGGTCTGTGTGTAGTGGGCTCAGTATTCCTGCTCTTACCTGACATTTGGCTAAGTGTGGCAGGTGGACTGGATGCAGAAGTCCGTCGCGGGGTGAAACGCTATCTTCAGGCGCTTACACTGGCCTTGCCTGCCGCGCTTGCCTTTCGCAGCATCTATGCCCTGGCCACCGCCGTGTCACGTCCTAGCACGATCATGATCATCAATGTGTGCGGCCTGGCATGCAAACTGATCTTCAACTGGATCTTCATGTTCGGCAAGATGGGGCTCCCGGCGATGGGTGCTGCGGGCGCGGGCCTGGCTACCGCTGTGGTGTCCTGGATGATGCTGTCGGCCGGCTTATGGACCGTCCTGCGCAACCCATGGTATCGCCGCTTTCAACCGCGGCTGGGGCGCATCCGGTGGCGCGATCAGGCTGAACTATTACGCCTTGGCATTCCCATGGGCGCGTCTTATTTGATCGAAGTCTGCGCCTTCACGTTCATGGCCTTGCTCGCTGCACGTGAAGGCATGTTTGTGACCGGCGCTCACCAGATCATGGCCAATATTGCAGCGCTTTGCTACATGATCCCCATGGCGCTCGGCGTGGCCACCTCGTCGCTCACCGCCCAGGCCATCGGTGCACGCGACCCGCATCTGGCCCGGCTCAACGGGCGAGCCGGAATAGTGTTGGCTTTGGGCGCGGCGCTCGTGACGGCCGCACTGATAATTCAGTGGCGCGGAACCCTGCTGAAAGTCTATACGGATGACGCGCAAGTGGCTGCTGTAGCTGCCGTGCTGCTTACGCTCCTGCCGTTCTTTCACATTGGCGATGCATTGCAGTGCATGGGCAGCTATCTGTTGCGGGCCTACAAAATCGCGGTGGTGCCGCTCATGATGCAAGTCATCGCCCTGACCGGAATTGGTCTGGGCGGAGGCTGGTGGCTGGGATTCGGTCCCGGCCACGGTGCGCTGGCCGGCCTCGTTCACGGCCTAATGCCCGACGCACCCATCGGCACTACTACATTGTGGGTCATGTCCACCCTGGGCCTGATGATTTCAGCCGGGATGCTTTTCTTCTGGTATAGCCGCGTACTGCGCGGTTATACCCGCCGCCAGGAGGAGCCGGTTGCGGCTCAGGCTGCGCTGCGTTGAGTTGTGCCCGATGAATCGCCTGGCTCGTCTGAATCGGCTTCGGCGGATAAGGCGGGCCGTATCAACTCCACCACCTTGCTACGTGACAGCACCCCGACAAACTCATTATTTTCGTCGGTAACCGCCAGCGGCTCGGTGCTGCTTAACATGCGGCCCAGCACTTCATCCAGACCCGCATTGGCCGGCACGGTGGCCATCGACTCAACATGCTGCGAGATGTCGCGAGCACCTTCGCGCAGCGCACGCTCTGCAGCCTGTCGCGTGATCACCCCAAAGAGGCGCTTGCCATCGAGAACCGGAGTGAATCGCAGGTTCTTGCGGGCCATCAGCTCGACAGCATGTGCCGGTTGTGAACGCGTAGTAAGAGACAGTGTGGCCGCATTACAGGCGTGGGCCGCGTTGAGCACTTTGCTACGGTTCACGTCTTGCAGGAAAGCCTGAACGTAGTCATCGGCCGGAGCGAGCAGAATGTCTTCCGGGGTGCCTTCCTGCACCAGTTCGCCGGCTTTCAGAATGGCAATGCGGTTGCCCAGGCGTAGCGCTTCGTCCAGGTCATGGGTAATGAAAACTATCGTCTTATTCAGGCGCGACTGCAGCTGCAAAAGCTGATCCTGCATTTCGCGCCGGATCAGAGGGTCCAGGGCCGAGAAGGCTTCGTCCATGAGCAGAATTTCTGCGTCGGTAGCAAGTGCGCGTGCCAGACCCACCCGCTGTTGCATGCCTCCGGACAATTGATGCGGGAACTGTTTTTCGTATCCGCTTAAACCGACTTGCTCGACCCAGTGCATAGCACGACGTTCGCGCTCTTTACGCTCCACGCCCTGTATCTGCAGCCCGTAAGCCACGTTATCCAGTACACAACGGTGCGGAAATAGGCCGAAGCGCTGGAAGACCATGCTCATCTTCTGCTGCCGGAAGCGCTCCAGCTCGCGCACACCTAGCGACATGACATCGACATCGTCCACCCGGATGCGACCGGCAGTGGGCTCTATCAAGCGATTGAAATGCCGGATAAGCGTAGATTTGCCGGAACCCGACAGGCCCATGATCACATGGATGCTGCCTTCTTCAATAGAGAGCGAAATATCGCGCAGCCCCAGCGTGTGCCCGCTACTGGCCAGCAGGTCTTCCCGGCTGATGCCTTCGCGCGCGGCTTGCAGCCAGCGTTGTGGCCGGGGCCCGAAGATTTTGTAGATATTCTCGACTTCAATCTTGGCCATCTTAGGCCTCCTTGTGCTGGTAGCGACGGCCCAATGCCTGCGTGATGCGGTCAAAGACGATGGCCAGGATGACGATCCCGACGCCCGCCAGCAACCCGCGCCCCACCTGCAGGCGGTTGATGCCTTGCAGCACCTCGTAGCCCAGGCCACGCACGCCGATCATTGACGCAATGACCACCATGGCGAGCGCCATCATGGTGGTCTGGTTGATGCCCGCCATGATGTTCGGCAGAGCCAGCGGCAGCTGAACCCCAAACAGTTGCTTGACCCGGTTGGCGCCAAATGCGCGCGAGGCCTCTAGGACTTCGGGGTCCACCAGCCGGATACCCAGGTCGGTGAGACGGATGACAGGCGGTACGGCATAGACCACGGTAGCGATGATGGCGGCCACCTTGCCAAGGTTGAACAGCATGACCACCGGGATCAGATACACGAAGCTGGGCATCGTCTGCATGACGTCGAGTATGGGCAACATGATGTTGCGCAGCCATTTGAAGCTGGCCATGAGGATACCGATCGGCACCCCAATGGCCACCGACAGAATGACCGCAACCACCATGATGGAAAGCGTCTGCATCGACGCATCCCATAAGCCGAGCACGCCCAGCATGAACATCAGACCGGCCACGGCCAGCGACAAAGAGAAGCGGCGGCCGGCCAGCCAGGCCAATGCCGCGACAACCAGAATCACCAGCCACCAGGGCGAATTACGCAGCAGCGCATCCATCCACACCAGCAGATCCAGCAAAGGCTGGCTGAGGGCACGTAGCAGACCTGCGTAATCGTTGACGATGTTGCCCACAAAGGTATCGATAGGCGCTCGTAAGGCTCTGGGCGGTATGAGTTCTGGAAACATATATCCTTTTGCTGATCAGTGGCTGGTAATGAATCGCACAGTGGCGGCGGCCAGCTTATAGCGACGCTTTCACCCGCTGAGCGGTGGCTTCAGGCAGCCACTGAGTCCAGACGTCCTGGTGGTTCTTGAGGAACCATTCAGCGACCTCATCGGGCTCCAGCTCGTTTTCGTCCATATGCGCCATGACTGCGTTCATGAGGTCAAGCGGCACACTGATCTTGGACAAGAACTCGGTGTACTTCGGTGCCTGCTCGGAAAAGCCGGTATGTACGGCCGTGAAGACCGGGTTCTCTGGGTAGGCGGAAGGTTCAGGGTTCGCGCAGTTCACGTCTGTCAGGCAGGCATGGCGTTCCTTGTCGTACTCAGGCAACTCGAGTTGGACGAGATCCATAGAGCCCACCAATGGTGTGGGGAACCAGTAGTAGAAGACAATATTTTCCTTGCGCTGGTAGGCAGCGGTCAGAGCGGCCTTCTGAGTCGCGCCTGTGCCGGGCGAAAAATAGGTAAAGCTGTCTCCCAGGCCCAATGCTTCATGCAGGTTCGTGCTCACGACTTCGCAACCCCAGCCGGCCGGACAGCCATAGAAGCGGCCCTTGGAAGGCTCTTCAGGATCGGTGAACTCATCTTTGAACTTGGGTAGATCGGATGCTGCCTTCAGCTCGGGCAGCCGCTCCGCGGTATAGCGCGGAATAAACCAGGCTTCGCCGCCCATGTATAGCTCGCCGATGCGCTTCACATTCCCGGTGGCTTCCGCCTTTTCCCAAGGCTCTGCCACACTGTTCAGCCACACTTCTGTATTGATGTCTACGTCGCCACGAGTCAGTGCAGCCAATGCGGGCAACGTTTCGACCGGCACGACCTCTGACTTGCAGCCGTAACCTTTCTCGGCGATATAGCGCTCGACCTCGACCAGAAACAGGTTGGTTTCCCAGTTCATGCCGGCGAAACGAATCGGGCGATCCAGTTCACATTGCGCGGCCTCGGCGGCGTTGGCGGCAGCGGGCATCATGCCCAGGCTGCCCAGTGCAAGCGCACAACCCAATGCGAATGCACGGGATTTACGCGCCAGAGGGCCATTATTCTTAGATTGGATATGCAGGGATTCTGCACTGATCGACATACTTCGCCTCCGTAAAATTGCAGGGATGCAGCCCGAGGCTGCCCCATTTCAAGGGGGGCTATGAAAGGCGGTATGCGACCGTGAAAACGCCATCGAAAGACGGTCGGGTGGCGCGTTGGGGACGCACCGCCCGCCTGCTGATTGACAGGTTGCCAACCAAAGGCCGGCCCCAGGCTTGAAAATGGTCGCATTTTACGTGAAGTAGCATAAAGATGCGACCCGCAATGATCAGAAGCGAAATCGCAACGTCACAAATCTTTCGCCCTAGAAGCATCTTCCGACGCATAGATGTAGTCGCGTCGCCACGGGTAGCCTTGCTCGCTCTTGCTGGAGAGTTCATCGGCTTTCCAGCCTTCACGGTGCTGACCTAAAACTTGGTGCAGAGCGATCCAGCCATGCTCAAAGCCCATGGCGCAACCGGCCAGGTACATGCGATAGGCACGCAGGGAGCGTTCGCCGTTTTCACCCGTCAATGTGGCACGGGCCGCCTGCAACTGAGCCTCAAGACTGTCGCTCCATGCCCAGAGCGTGCGCGCGTAATGGGGGCGCAGGTTTTCTATATCCAGTGCTTCGATTCCGCCCTCGGTCATCGTATGAAGCACATTACTAATATGAGTCAGTTCACCCCCCGGGAATATGTATTTGTCGATGAACTCGCCCATGCCTGCGCCCAGCTGGGTGTTGTCTACACCTCCGGCAGTGATGCCATGATTCATGACGAGCCCGCCTGGCCGTAGCAGCCGGCGCAACTTGGAGAAATAATCCACCAGCTGTGCGCGACCCACGTGCTCAAACATGCCCACCGAAGCAATTTTGTCGTAGGGCCGGCTTTCATCCAATTTGCGATAGTCGAGCAGCTCCATACGCACCCGCCCTGCCAGCCCTTTTTCTTCGATCAGGCGGTTTACATACGCATGCTGATTACGTGAAAGCGTAATGCCGGTAGCCTCAACACCATAATTTTCGGCTGCCCACAGCAGCAGGCCTCCCCACCCGGCGCCGATGTCCAGGAAGCGTTCGCCCGGTTTTAGGCGCAGCTTGCGGCAGATATGATCGAGCTTTGCCTCCTGGGCTTGCGCCAGCGTCATATCGTCTTCCCGGTAATAGGCGCAGGAATAAACACGACGCGGATCCAGCCACAGAGCGTAGAAATCATCCGATAAGTCGTAGTGGAACTGGATCTGCTTGGCATCGCGCTCCAAGGTGTGCCGCCACACTGACATCACGCGACGTATCAGCTTAGTAAACATGCCCGCGCGCGCCGCATCAATGGGGGACTGCGGCAGAATCTCTGCTGCAACCCGCATCAAGTCGCGCATTGAGCCTTCCACCTCGAACTTGCCTTCAACGTAGTCCTCGCCCAGTGTGCCCACCTGGCCCGCGGCTAAATGCCCCAACGTGCTGGCTTCACGTATGGTCAAGTGAATCGCCGGGTCGCTGGCCCCGACCGAGTTACCATCCGGCAACGTCAGTTTTACCGGTAAAGGTAGAGATGCCAACTTGCTTTCCACTGCAGACAAGATCGAACTCAAGACAACCTCCTGAAGGACAGTGTTTGGAAGGATAGTGCTTAAACAGGGGCCCAACTCCACGTGTGTGGGGAGAAAGCGAAAGCTATGATAACGTCAGAACTCGCCGCCGACTCGGCAAACGTTTCAGGTTGCTTCTATGCCGCACCCATTGCCGTTGCGGCCGGTGGGCGCCTTGCTCGCTTGTTTGAATTCGTAGTAGAATCGCTTTCTTTACACAGATTTCAACAAGGGGTGAACCATGGCACGCGTATGCCAAGTTACCGGCAAGGGCCCGATGGTGGGCAACCATGTCTCGCACGCAAACAACAAGACTAAGCGTCGTTTCCTTCCTAATTTGCAATCGCGCCGCTTCTGGGTCGAGAGTGAAAATCGCTGGGTTCGCCTGCGTGTCTCCGCTAAAGCGCTGCGTACGATCGACAAGGTAGGCATCGACGCCGTGTTGGCCGATATGCGTGCCCGTGGCGAAGTGGCCTAAGCCATTCGCTAGAATATAGGAGCACATCATGGCAAAAGGCGTGCGCGAAAAGATCAAGCTGGAATCCACAGCCGGCACCGGTCATTTCTACACCACCACCAAAAACAAACGCAACATGCCCGAGAAGATGCTGATCAAGAAATTTGATCCCGTCGCTCGCAAGCATGTTGAGTACAAGGAAACCAAGCTGAAATAATCAGCGCGGTCGCGCAACGGCAACGCCTGGCGGAACGCCCCGGCCAGTCGCCTGCCTCGCAGCAGACCAAAGTTTCCCTACCCCGCCCCACGAGGCGGGGTTTTTTATGCCTTCATCTCTTACACAGCGTCAACCGCCGCCCGATTTATAATGGCAGGTTTGCGCAACCTACTGATACGCACGCTCATGTTGGAATACCGTCCCACCGAGGTCGAAGCCGCCGCCCAGGCAGACTGGGCCGCCCGCGACGTCTATCGCGTCACCGAAAATGCCGTCAACGCTGACGGTTCACCCAAGCCTAAGTTCTACGCCTGTTCCATGCTGCCCTACCCCAGCGGCAAACTGCACATGGGACACGTGCGCAACTACACCATCAATGACATGATGACGCGCCAGCTGCGCATGCGCGGCTACAACGTCCTTATGCCCATGGGTTGGGACGCCTTCGGCATGCCGGCCGAAAACGCGGCACTGAAATCGGGTGTGCCTCCGGCTAAGTGGACGTACGACAACATCGCTCACATGAAAGAGCAGATGCAGGCCATGGGGCTGGCCATCGATTGGTCACGCGAAATGTGTGCCTGCGATCCCAAGTATTACAAGTGGAACCAGTGGCTGTTTCTCAAGATGCTTGAGAAGGGCATCGCCTATCGGAAAACCCAAGTGGTCAACTGGGACCCGGTCGACCAGACTGTGTTGGCGAATGAACAGGTCATCGACGGGCGCGGCTGGCGCTCCGGTGCTCTGGTGGAAAAGCGCGAGATCCCCGGCTACTACCTGCGCATCACCGATTACGCCGAAGAGCTGCTGGAGCATGTGCAAAATGGCCTGGACGGCTGGCCCGAACGTGTGCGCCTGATGCAGGAAAACTGGATCGGTAAGAGCGAAGGCGTGCGTTTTGCTTTCACTCACGACATCCGCGACAACAAGGGTGAGCTCATCCAGGACGGTCGCATGTATGTGTTCACCACACGCGCTGACACCATCATGGGGGTCACCTTCTGTGCCGTCGCGCCGGAACACCCGCTGGCTGTTCACGCTGCGCAAAGCAACCCGGAGCTCGCTGCTTTTATAGAACAGTGCAAGCTGGGTGGTACGACGGAAGCCGAAGTCGCAACTCGCGAAAAAGAAGGCATGCGTACCGGGCTGAGCGTCACGCATCCGCTCACCGGCGAACCCGTCGAAATCTGGGTGGGTAACTACGTCTTGATGAGCTATGGCGACGGTGCAGTCATGGGCGTACCCGGCCATGACGAACGCGACTTCGAGTTCGCACTTAAGTACGGCCTTCCCATCAAACAAGTCATTGGCATTGAAGGCAAAGACTACTCGACCGAAGCCTGGCAAGAATGGTATGCCGACAAACAGTCAGGCAAGACCGTTAATTCAGGCAAGTACAACGGCTTGTCCACCGCCGACGCGATTGATGCCGTGGCGAACGACCTCGTCGAAATGGGCCTGGGCGAGAAACAAACAACCTGGCGCCTGCGCGACTGGGGAATTTCCCGCCAGCGTTACTGGGGCACCCCCATCCCCATCATTCACTGCCCGGACTGTGGCCCGGTGCCCGTTCCGGAATCCGATCTTCCCGTCATCCTGCCTGAGCATCATATTCCCGATGGCAGCGGCAATCCGCTTGCCAAAGATGAGGATTTCCTTTCCTGCTCCTGCCCGAAGTGCGGCCAAGCTGCCCGACGGGAAACGGACACCATGGACACCTTCGTGGATTCGTCCTGGTATTTCATGCGTTACACCTCGCCCGACAACGATCAGGCCATGGTCGATGAGCGCAATGATTACTGGATGCCCATGGACCAGTACATCGGCGGTATCGAACACGCCGTGATGCATTTGTTGTATGCGCGCTTCTGGACGCGCGTCATGCGCGACCTGGGTCTGGTGAAGTTCGACGAGCCTTTCACCCGCCTGCTCTGCCAAGGGATGGTGCTGAACCATATTTACTATCGCAAGACTCCGCAGGGCGGCATTGAATATTTCTGGCCGGAAGACGTCGAAAACGTCTACGACGCAAAGGGCGCCATCAGCGGTGCCCGCCTGAAGTCCGACGGCTCGCCGATTGAATACGGCGGCATCGGCACGATGTCCAAGTCGAAGAACAACGGCGTGGACCCCCAGTCGCTGATCGACACCCTGGGCGCCGATACAGCACGGCTGTTTGTCATGTTTGCCAGCCCTCCGGAACAGACCCTGGAATGGTCGGATTCCGGTGTTGACGGGGCGCACCGCTTCCTGCGTCGTATGTGGGCATTCGGGCAGTCCCGTGCCGAAACCATACGTCGGGGGCTGTCCCACAGCGAGAGCAATTGGGAAGGCATCGACGACGCCTCACGTACCTTGCGCCGCGAAATCCACACGCTGCTCAAACAGGCGGATTACGACTACCAGCGCATCCACTACAACACCGTAGTGTCCACGTGCATGAAAATGCTGAATGTGCTGGAAGCCGCGAAACTGCCTGACACCGACGTAGCTGCTCGTGCTCTTGCCGATACCACCTCCATTTTGCTGCGTGTTCTCTACCCTGTAGTACCGCACCTGACCTGGCAGCTGTGGCGCGACCTGGGTTACGCCGAACAGCACGGTGATCTGCTTGATGCAGCCTGGCCGGCGGTGGATGAGGCCGCCCTGGTGGCTGACGAAATTGAATTGGTGCTGCAAGTCAATGGCAAGCTTCGCGGTTCGCTGACAGTGCCCAACGGGGCGCAAAAGCTCGATATCGAAGCAGCAGCTCTGGCTCACGAAGCGGTCACCCGCTTCCTGGAAGGCCGCCCGGCCAAGCGCGTCATTGTGGTGCCGGGTAAACTCGTGAACGTCGTCGGATAGGAAATCATGGCTCATACCCCTTTTCTTGGCCTGGAGCTCAGCCGCTCGCTGCGCCGTATGATTCTGCTCACGCTGCTGGGCAGCTGCGTTGTGCTTGCGGCATGCGGATTCAGGCTGAAAGGGGTCACGCCACTACCTTTCGACACGCTCTATACCAATATCGCGGAAAACTCCGCGTTTGGAGCATCCATGCGCCGAGCCATCAGGGCGGCGTCGCCGAACACCCGCTTTGTCGCCGACCCGGCCGAAGCGCAGGCTCGTCTGCTTCAGGTGGCAAACAATCAACGTCTGCGCGAACTGTCCATTGACGCCGATGGGCGCGTGGAAGAATACGAACTCACCCTTGAGTTCGTGTTCCAGCTGCTCGACGCCGGGGGCCATGTCATCTTGCCCCCAACCACGTTACGGGCCACCCGTGAACTGCCGTACGACGACACCATGGTTCAGGCTAAGCAGAGCGAAATCACAGACGTGTTCCAACAAATGCAGCAATCGATGGTCGACCGTGTGCTGCGCCTGCTGAGTGCGCCCGATGTCAGCGCCGCCTTTGCCAACGCTGAACGTCAGCCGACAGCAGACACACCGGCCGATTTGAGCCCGGTATCAACAGACCCCGCCCCGAGCGGCCAGAATCTTTGGGGGGCGCCCAGTCTGAACCCTGCCGGCCCTCTGCATTGAGGGCAAAGTACCATGGCACGCCGCCTTGACCACGACGGCCTGCTGCGGCAGTTGCAGCAGTCCACTGCACCCTTATCACCGCTTTACATCGTCAGCGGTGACGAAAGCCTGCTTGTCATCGAGGCGTTGGATGCGCTGCGCAGTGCCGCAGTGGCTCAGGGCTATACAGAACGAATCCGGCTCGTAATGGATGCGCGCAGTGATTGGTCGGCCGTTATGGGCGCTACGCAGAACGTATCGCTCTTTGGCGACCGCAAGCTGCTCGATATTGCCTTGCCTTCCGGCAAACCCGGGCGTACAGGCGGCGAAACACTGGAAGCCTTAGCCCGAAAAGTCCGTGACGGCGAACTGAGCGACGTGTTGGTCGCGCTGAGTCTGCCCCGACTCGACAGAGCCACTCGCTCTTCAAAGTGGGCCGGAGCGCTTTTCGAGGCCGGTACACTGGTGGAAGTGCCCAGCATCGATCGCAAAAGCCTTCCGCGCTGGATAGGCCAACGGATGGCCCGGCAAGGGCAGGAGCTCGACGCCGACACGCTGAACTGGATGGCCGACAAGGTGGAAGGCAATCTACTCGCTGCCTTCCAGGAAATCCAAAAGCTGGGCTTGCTTCACCCCGCCGGGAAAATTTCGGGCGAAGATGTCCGCCGTGCCGTGCTGGACGTGGCGCGCTATGATGTATTCGACCTGCGTGACGCGATGCTTGCCGGCAACGCCACACGAGCGCTGAGCATCTTGCACGGCCTGCGTGGCGAAGGCGAGGCACTGCCTCTGGTGCTATGGGCGGTGGGCGAAGAAATCCGCCTCTTGTCGCGCTTAGCCGATCTACAGGCTAGCGGCGGGGACCTTGCTTCTGAAATGCGTCGCCACCGGGTGTTCGGCCCCCGCGAACAAGGGCTGCGCCGCACACTGACCCGACTGCCGCATCGTGCCTGGCGAGCTGCGGCACAGCACGTTCACGACATCGACCGGCTCGTCAAAGGCCTGAAGGTACCCGGCCTGTTGGACGACCCTTGGGAAGAACTGGCCAGGCTCTTACTACGCATTACTCTGGAAAGAACGACATGACTCAACTCGATAAGCAAGCCGACACTCACACGGCCATGCTTGCCTTTGGACAGCGCGCCCGCGCGGCCGCACGACTGATGCGTAACGCCGCCGGCCATGCCAAGGCCCGCGCGCTGCTGGCCATGGCCGACCTGCTCGAGGAGCGTGGTGCATCACTCAAACGTGAGAACGCCCTGGATCTGGAAGCCGCCCGACGCAATGGGCTGGCAGAGGCCATGGTAGACCGCCTGGCATTGACCGACAAAACACTCAGCGGCATGGCCCAGGGTCTGCGCCAGATCGCTGCTATGCCCGACCCGGTCGGCAGCACCGGCCCCACTACCATTCGGCCCAACGGCATGCGGGTGGCGCAGATGCGCGTCCCGCTGGGGGTGATCGGCATTATTTATGAATCGCGACCCAACGTCACGATCGACGCCGCCGCCCTGTGCCTGAAGTCGGGTAATGCCACCATTCTGCGTGGTGGCAGCGAAGCCTTCCATTCCAATCAGGCGCTGGGCGCCATTATCCAGGAAGGCCTGAAAGCCGCCGGCCTGCCCGAGCACGCTGTGCAGGTCGTAGATACGACCGATCGCGCCGCCGTCGGTGAAATGGTCACCATGACCGAATACATTGATGTCATCGTGCCGCGTGGGGGCAAAGGCCTGATCGAGCGCCTGTCGCGCGAGGCAAAAGTGCCACTTATCAAACACCTTGACGGCAACTGCCACGTCTACCTGGATAAGGCGGCCGACCCGGCCAAAGCGCACGACATCACGGTCAATGCCAAAACCTACCGCTACGGCATCTGCGGCACTATGGAAACATTACTCGTGCATGCAGACGTCGCCGCAACGCTGCTGCCGCCGATCGCGGCAACCCTGGTCAGTAAAGGTGTGGAGTTGCGCGGTTGCGAACGCACCCGAACCATCCTGCCTACCGCTTTACCGGCCACGGAAGAAGACTGGGGTACCGAATACCTGGAGCCTATCCTGGCGATACGTATCGTCGACAGCATCGACGAAGCCATGGAGCACATCGAGACATACAGCTCCCAGCATACCGAATCCATCATCACTGAGGACCTCGGCGCTGCCACACGCTTTCAGCGTGAAGTCGATTCCAGCTCCGTCTACGTAAACCTGCCGACCTGCTTCGCCGATGGCTTCGAGTATGGCCTGGGTGCAGAAATCGGCATTTCCACCAACCGTCTGCACGCTCGCGGCCCGGTCGGCCTGGAAGGGCTAACCACAATGAAGTGGGTGCTGACGGGTGAAGGTCAGCTGCGCGGCTGAGAAAGGAAAACGCCATGCTTTGGGTGAAGACACTCCACCTGCTGTTTGTCGTGTCCTGGTTCGCAGGGCTTTTCTACCTGCCCCGCATCTACGTGAATCTGGCTCAAACGCAGGAAGCCGGCACTTACGATTGCCTGCTCGGCATGGCGCGGCGTCTGTATCGTTTCATGACCCCGCTGGGTGTACTGGCCATCGTGTTCGGTTTGTGGCTCATGCTGGGCTATGGCATCGGGATGACCTCCGGGTGGATGCACGCCAAGCTGCTTTTTGTTGTGCTTCTTATCGCCTACCACTACGCCTGTGCGCGCATGCTTGCCACTTTTGAGCGGCGCGCCAATACACGTGACCACCGCTACTACCGCTGGTTCAACGAAGTGCCTGTACTGTTGCTGGCCATCGTTCTCGTGCTGGTCGTGGTCAAACCTTTCTAAACGGCACTATGACCGATTCCAAGCCGCGCAAGACGCTAACTCTGAAAAAAAAGACTCCTGCCGCCCCCGCCGATCATGAACGGGAGAGCGAATCGCGACGCAAGCGCAGCGGCGCAAGGGCACGCCATATCGCGCAGACCCGGCTAGAGCAGGAAAAGATCCAGCCGGTCCGGCCCGTCGCCAAACGCCGCAAGACACCACGGCCGCTCGAAATCTTCCAGGTGTTCGCGCCCTGCCCGCACGGTCTGGAAGACGCCTTACATGCCGAGCTTTCTGCTCTGGACTACCAGAATGTGCGTAAGGCCAGAGCGGGCTGCCACTTCGAAGCCGACTGGACCGGGGTGATCAAGGCCAACCTCTACTCGCGCCTGGCCACCCGTATTTTGCTGAAGCTCGCCCATGCTCCTGTTCGCCAGGAAGACGACATTCTTGCATTGGCGCGCGAGACTGAATGGGAACGCTGGTTCGGCCCGGAACACACGCTGCGGGTCGACACCTCAGCGGTGCGCAGCCCCATGAAGAGCCTGCAGTACTGCAACCTTCGCGCAAAAGACGGCATCTGCGACCGACTGCGTGAACGGGAAGGCGACCGGCCCGATATCGATACAGTCAGGCCGGATGCCAGAGTGCATTTGTTCCTTGATGAGCATAGCGCCACCCTGTATCTGGACACCACCGGCGAGTCACTGTTTAAACGCGGCTGGCGCCTCGACAAAGGCGAGGCCCCATTGCGCGAAAATCTTGCAGCCGGTCTGCTGGCGCTGGCCGACTGGGATCCTGCCGCTGCCCTCTTGGATCCGTTCTGCGGCAGTGGCACCATCCTGATTGAAGCGGCCTGGATCGCTTTGGGTGTGCCCCCTGGCATCTGGCGTCCATTCGGCTTCGAGCGGCTGCGCGATCACAACGCCCGGCATTGGCGCGACATCAAAGACGAGGCCCGCAGCCGTATCGCACGCGGGGTGGATGCCCCACTACTGGGTTATGACATCGACCCCCGCGCGATCGCCGCGGCGCAAGAGAACCGGGAACGAGCCCACTTGGCCCCCGATACCATACGATTCGAAGTGGGCGACGCGCGCCACATCACCGCCGACTGCGAACCTGGCTGGATTGTCACTAACCCCCCATACGGCGAGCGTATGCAAGAAGACGATTCCTTTTGGCCACAATGGTCCGAGAATCTGAAGCGACACTATGCGGGTTGGAAGGTGAATGTGATTAGCAGCGATCTGGAGCTCCCCTCGCGTATGCGGCTACGCCCCAAACGTCGCTACCCGGTTTATAACGGTGCGCTGGATTGCCGGCTGTTCAGTTTTGACATGGTGGAGAAAAGCTACCGCGACTGAAGCGCCTGTTGCGTATATGCAAAACCCGCATATACCCTTTGTTTCTGATCGTCGGCGATAGTTGCGATGACTAGGGTTTACCCGTATAATTAGGGTAATCCCTAGGAGCTACGCGCCATGAACCAATTTAACTATCACACGACACTCACCGACGATCTGGAACGCGAACTGATCCAACAGGAAATCAGTCGCCAGATGTCTTTTGCACCGGTTTTTGACTTCAAGCGTATCGCCGATCGCGTCGCTGCACTGTTTGGCTACGTGCGCGCCGATAGTTCGCTGAATAGCCAATACGCTGTTCGTTGAAGCATCACGCCGTTCAGGCGCCCTGATTTATCAGCGTGTGCGCCGTGCAGATGTCGAAAGAGACCGAAAGCCGCCTTCCGGGGCGGCTTTCTTTTGCGCACACGCCTGATGGATAATGATGCACCCTTGAATCGGTGAAGTGTCTCATGTCCCAGTCATCCTTAGCTCCCACCGCGTCGCGTCTGCGCCGTTTCGCCAGCATGATGTATGAAGGCGTCCTGCTGTTTGGGATTGTCTTTGCAGTAGGTTATCTGTTCGATGTCCTTACCGAAAGCCATGATGCGCTGATGTTCCGCCATCTGCGTCAATTCATACTATTTCTGGCAATCGGCGTTTACTTCCTAACTTGCTGGCGTGGCGGACAAACGCTGCCCATGAAGACCTGGAACATCCGATTGGTGGCGCGCGATGGTACCCGCCCCACATTTGGGCAGCTGCTGCTTCGCTATTTGTTGCTATGGCCCCTGCCGCTCTTAGGGGCCCTGCTGGTGCAGGCGGCCTCCATGAAAACCGGCTACACCTCCACTGACCTGCTTATTGTTTTCGCTCCATTCATTATTTTCGTCTGGAGCTGGTTCGATCGCGACGGTCAGTTTTTGCATGACAGGCTGGCCCGCACCCGCCTGGTCGATGCCAAAGCGCCCTAGAACCCGGGGAAACCCCTGAGCGCTGCGTCAGGGTCGGGGATTGCACAGAATCGCGAAGTCGGCCATGCTGATACATGGTGCCCACTACGTCCTGACACTCAGGTATCGAACACATGAGCGATCAGCATCAGGTTCTGTATTCCTCTTACCAATGGCTGGTGCCCGACCAGTTCAATATCGCCCAGGTGTGCCTGCAGCGGTGGGCAGCGAATGTGGCGGAAGGTCGCCGCATCGCCATTCTGCACGAATACGCCTCGGGCGAGCGTGCTGAATGGTCGTACCGGCGCTTAGCAGATGTATCGAACCGCTTGGCCAACGGCCTTATCAAGATGGGCGTCCAAAAAGGTGATCGGGTGGCGCTCATTATGGCTCAGCGCCCGGAAGCCGTCGCCGCAGCGCTGGCAGTTTTGGGTGTGGGGGCGGTGCTTGTGCCGCTATCACCTCAGTTGGGCACAGACGGCTTAGCATTGCGGCTGCGCGATGCCGAAGCCCGATGCATCATCGCTGACAGCACCGCCGCCCCCGAGCTTGCCATCATCATGGAGCAATGTCCGGGCGTACAGCAACTGGTGGGCTTGGGCTTCGAAAACGACTACACGTTATCGTGGCGCTCTCTGCAGGCACGCGAGTCCGCCACATTTCGCACGGTCACCACTCGCGCGGATGACGCCGCTCTGCTTCTGTACACCGCCGGCACCACCGGCATGCCGAAGGGCGTCTTGCATGCACACAGGGTGCTCATAGGCGTCTTGCCCGCCTTCGTGGCGGCACAAAATTGGTATCCTCAGTCGGCCGATCTTTTCTGGAGCCCCATTGACTGGACCACGGCACCCGGCCTTCTTCATGGGTTGCTGACGGTACTGTACTTTGGCCGTGCGCTCATCAGCACCGAGCTGCCCACACGCGGCGGCGACGCCATTTCGCTGCTCAACCGCCTGCCCGTCACCCACACGTTGCTGTTGCCCAGTGATCTCGCTCATATGCACGAAGCCGCAGTGGGCGGCATTTCCACCAACAACGTGTCGCTGCGCGCCCTCTGCACCACAGGCGAAACCCTGTCACCCACCATACGCGAATGGGCCGCCGGCTACCTGGGCGCCCCCGCCAACGAAATTTACGGGCTGACAGAAGCGCCTGGCATACTGGGGCACAGTCACGAAAGATGGCCGCTACGTGCCGGCAGTCTGGGCCGCCCCATTCCCGGTCATCGCATCGCCCTGCTCAATGCGCAGGGTCAACCCTGCCGGACCGGCTCCGCCGGCCAGCTTGCACTCCACCGCTTCGATGCCAACGGCTACCCGGACCCTTGCCTTTTCCTGTCTTATTGGGCCAATGAAGCGCTCACCCAGGCACGCTACCAAAACGATTGGTTTCTCACAGGAGACATGGCTTCAGTCGACGAAGACGGCTACTTCTGGTTTCTTGGCCGCGTCGACGACGTGTTCCGGGCGGGGGGTCACCGCGTCAGCCCACTCGAAATCGAAGACTGCCTTAAGCAGCACCCCGGTGTCGTCAATGTGGCGATCATTCCTAAACCGCAGGGTTCACGCGGCCACGCCATCAAGGCTTTTGTCGTGGCCGCACCAGGCTTTGACCACACAGAGCTGAATACTGCACTTCAGAACCATGTCTGTGATCGCCTTGCGTCGTGGCAGATGCCACAAGAGATCGAATTCGTTGACCGTCTGCCTACCACGGCTGACGGCCAAATTCGACGCCATGTTTTGCGCGCACGCGAACAACAGCGCAGCATGTTGGCAAAAGTCGGTGCCAAACCCGCCCGTGCGGGGCGCAAACGCTGACGCACCGCCGCCCATAATGCTGCACTAACGATTAAAATACGCTGATGACGGACATCTTCAAAAAATACCTCATGGCCGATAACAGCGCACGCATCCAGGCGGTACGTCTGGAATCGGCCTGGCAGACCGGCCTCTCCCACCAGCCCTACCCCGAAGCCATACGCAGCCTGCTGGGCGAACTGACGGCGGCGGCGGTCCTGCTGGCTACCAACATCAAGTTCAATGGCTCGGTGGTACTGCAGCTGCAGGGCGACGGGCCGGTCACGCTGATTGTGGTCGAGTGCACATCCGAACTCACCTTTCGCGCCACAGTCAATCTGCGTGACCCTGATCTCGTTCCGACCGATGGCAATCTACAAACGCTGCTGAATGCGAACGGTGCGGGTCGTTTCACGGTTCTACTCGATCCCGGCCGTGACACCGACATGGCGCCGTACCAGGGTATCGTCCCCATGGAAGGCGATACGGTGGCGGAGGTGCTGGAAGCGTACATGCGCAATTCAGAACAGCTCGACACCCGCATGTGGTTGGCGGCAAACGGCCAAAATGCCTGTGGCGTACTATTGCAGCGCCTGCCCGACGCGGGCGGCACGACCAGCAACGACAGCCCCGCGGGCGCCGGTTCGACTACCGCAAGCGATCCGCACACCCGGGCGGAATCATGGAATCGCATCATTCATCTGGCGTCCACACTGACCCCTGCTGAATTGCTGCAGGCCAATATCGACACCATTATTCATCGTCTCTTCTGGCAGGAATCTCTGCTCGAACTCGAATCCCGCAACCTCTGCTGGTATTGCCCCTGCTCGCGCACCCGGGTGGGTAACATGCTGCGCATGCTTGGTCGCGAAGAAATCGAGTCTTTGCTTGCAGAGCGTGAAACGGTACAAGTTTCTTGCAACTTCTGCGGTAAGCCATACGAATTCGATGCCGTCGACTGCGCGGGGCTCTTCATGGAAAACGTCGACGATAGCGGTTCACGTACCTTGCACTAATACCCTTAGCATTACCGCGGCGCTACCCTTACGCACTCTCCACAATCGACAAGGCGGCGGCCGCCCCGCACACTGCAGGAATGCACCGCCTTGTTCCACACAGCACCCTACTTCGCACACTCGCTGCCGGCGACCCGCAGGGATTCCGGTCGCGCCATCCTACCCGTCAGCTCGGGCAAGGCGCGGTAGAGTTTCTGGTGGCGGCCGCACCACTTCTGTTGCTGGCACTGGGCAGCATCGAATTCATACACTGGTATTTTGTACGGCAAGCTATCAGCCTCGCGCTCGTACAGGCAGGCCGCGCGGCCATCACCCAACATGCCGACCCTGCAGTACTCGATTCAGCCTTCACCTCAGCCTTACTTCCCCTGCATGCGGGCCCAACACCAGCTGTTAGCCAGGCGCGCTTGGCACGTGCTATTTATCGACGGGAGGCCGCTACCGGTCTGCCGGCCTGGCAAATTCGCATTATCTCGCCCTCAGTTGCCAGCTTTGCTGATTTCGCTTCCACGAACCCTGAACTCGGTGGTGGGGGCCGGCCGGTCATCGATAACGATTATCTGCAAGAGCAGCACCTGTCGCGCTTGGCCCAGGGGTGGCCGCAAGGCCGTGGTCCGCACTCCGGCCAGACCACACTCGAAGCCAATACCTTGCAACTTAAGCTCACCTGGCTGCATGAACCCCTATTGCCCGGCATGAAGCAGCTCCTGAAACAACTCGCGCCGGCTGACACACGCTACGGCTCGCGCGCCATGGCGTCCGCCGGCTTTCTGCCCATACACAGGCAGGTGGCGCTGGTGATGCAATCGCATGCCGTCAACTGGGATACGCCCGCGCATGGGCGCGTCGTTCGCAATACGGCACTGAACGAACCCACCAGCCCCGACACTAACGTGAACCCGCCCGGCGAAGTCGGGTCTTATAGCGAGCAAACAGCGGCCGACAGCGGGAATGCATCGGCCAACGGCGGAAGTGCATCGGGCGATACCGGCCAGGCAGGGGACGGCGCCGTGCGTGTAGTCGAAGACGGGCAGGCGGTGAACGAAAGCGGCGGTCCAGCAGACGTCTATCTGGATCCCGACGCGGCAGCCCCTGCAGATGACTGCCCCGGCTGCTGCGATTGACCCACCGGTGGTAAGTGCACAAAGATTTCGTCTTTCTGCACCAGCCCCATTTCCGTACGGGCCCGCTCTTCGATAGCGTCAGTACCGGCCGTGAGGTCCTGCACTTCTGCCGCCAATGCGTTATTGCGGGCGGTCAGGGCCTCGTTGGTTTCTTCTTGAGCTTGCAGCTTTGCCTGCAGCTCGCGCACTCGCAGCCAACCACCCTTTCCCCACCAGAGCGGGTATTGAGTCATGGCGGTCAGCAGAACCAGAACGATAAGCAGCAGGCGCATGGCTGTGTGAGATGGCCCGGCCGCCTGTCACGGCCGGGCACGGTCTCAACGCAGGTTGTAGAACGCCTCGCGGCCGGGGTAGGCTGCTACGTCGCCCAGCTCTTCTTCAATGCGCAGCAGTTGGTTGTACTTGGCCATGCGATCGGAACGTGAGAGCGAGCCCGTCTTGATCTGCATGGCATTGGTCGCCACCGCGATATCGGCGATCGTGGAGTCTTCGGTTTCACCCGATCGGTGGGAGATGACTGCGGTGTAACCCGCACGCTTGGCCATTTCAATGGCCGCAAAGGTCTCGGTCAGCGTACCAATCTGATTGATCTTGATGAGAATGGAGTTGGCTACACCCTGATCGATACCTTGCTTCAGGATCTTGGTGTTGGTAACGAAGAGGTCGTCACCCACCAGCTGCACCTGGCGGCCCAACTGTTGGGTCAGCAGTTTCCAACCTTCCCAGTCGTTTTCAGCCATGCCGTCTTCAATGGAAACGATGGGGTATTTGTCGCACCAGCCCGCCAGAAGATTCGCGAAATCCGCCGCACTGAGTGCCAGGCCGCCTTCGCCCTGCAGGTGGTACAGACCGTCACGATAGAACTCTGTACTGGCGCAATCGAGAGCCAACGCCACTTGGCTTCCCGCTTCGTAGCCGGCTTCTTCAATCGCATTCAGGATCAACTGGATAGCCGCTTCGTGATTGGCCACATTCGGTGCAAAGCCGCCTTCGTCACCCACCGCGGTGGACATACCCTGCTTGTCGATCAGCTTCTTGAGGGCATGGAAGACTTCCGCACCCATACGCAGGGATTCGCGGAAGCTGGTAGCGCCCATGGGTACGATCATGAATTCCTGCATATCCAACGTATTGTTGGCATGGGCCCCGCCGTTGATGACGTTCATCATGGGCACCGGCATCTGCATGGGGCCACTGCCCCCGAAATAGCGGTATAGCGACAGGCCTGCCTCATCTGCCGCGGCGCGGGCGATGGCCATGCTGGCCGCCAGCATGGCGTTTGCACCCAGCCGGCCTTTGTTTTCGGTGCCGTCCAGATCAATGAGAGTGTGGTCGATGAAAGTCTGTTCCTGGGCATCCAGCCCCATCAGTGCTTCGGAAATTTCTGTATTGATGTTCTCGACGGCACGCAGCACGCCTTTACCCAGATAACGCGCGGCATCGCCGTCGCGCAGCTCAATTGCTTCGCGCGAGCCGGTGGAAGCACCCGACGGCACTGCCGCGCGGCCCATCGCGCCGGATTCCAGCAACACGTCGCATTCCACGGTGGGATTGCCGCGCGAGTCGAGAATTTCGCGCCCGATGATGTCTACGATTGCACTCATGGTCTTTATCAGTCCTGCCTGAATTGGGTGGAAATCCTGCAGAAGGCCGACACGGGCTGCAGGGATAAAGGCTTGATTGTAGCCGCCCCCAGCTCGGGTCTGGGCGACGACCATCACCATCATTCGATATTTTGTATCAATTTCGAACGCACACTTGCTGCTTCCTGGCGACCGGCGAGCCGTTCTTCCATCTTTACCAGCGTTCTGGACAGGACTTCCATCTCGGGAACAGGCAGGTCTCCCAGCGCCCACTCGAGATATTCATTACGCAAAGCCATTGTGGAATTCACCGTCGCGCGCCCTGCTTCGGTCAGTGCCACATTCGTCAGCCTGGCATCGCGTGAATCGCTGTGACGCTCGACCAAGCCTGAACGTTCCAGAGCCTTCAGCTGCCGGGTCAGAGCGGCGGGGTCGATGCCCAGTTCCCCTACCAGTTGCTTCTGCGACATCTCACCATAGCGATAGAGCAGTATCAGAATGCGCCAGCGCGCCATGGACTGGCCGGTATGGGCCTCGAAACCGGCCACGAATGCGCGATAGCTTCGTCCCAGCTGCTGAATAAACTGAATGTGGTGGGAGTCGATCATGCCTGAGCCTGCCCTTTTGATTCAACAGCAGATTCGCTTTGCGAGCGAGCCGGTTTACCTGATTCCACGTTACTGCGCCTGTGCGCGAATTCGAACGCAGGCAAACGCAGCAGCCATAACAGACCGATGACCGCCATGACGACGGACAGAACCAGGCCGGCATGGATGCCCCACACGAGGGCCTCGCGCGCATACAGAATGAAGGTTTCACCATGCAGCCCTTGACGCTGCAGTGTGGCAATGAATTCGCTTTGCACCTGCGCATTCACCAAAACCTGCGGATCTTCCAGACGCGACAGCCAGTTGCCTTTGCCAAATGCCGAAATATCAAGTTCGCGCACACGCTCGATGTAATAGTGGCTGATGACCGAGCCGATGACCGCAGTACCGATCATGCCGCCGACCATGCGCGTGGATTGCAACATTGCTGTTGATATTCCCAGACGTGATCGGTCCACCAGTTCCTGAATGAAAATTGTGAGATTCGGCATGAGCATACCCAAGCCGACGCCACAGCCCACGAGGCTTGTTACGAGCCAAAACCGCGGCGTTTGAGAACCAGTCAGCAGTAAGCTCGCACCACATACCGCCAGCAGCCCAAAACCCGCATGCAGGATGTAGGCCGGTTTTCGCATTCGCGGCACAATACGCGAGCTGAAGATACTGCCGACCGTAATGGATACCACCAACGGTGTGATCAGCACCCCCACTTGCCGTGCGCTCAGGCCAAAGCCACCCTGCAGCAACAGCGGCACATAAATGAGCAGGCCGAACATGACAAAACCCAGCAGAACGGACAGCAGGCACATAATGGAAACGCTGCGATCCGAAAACATGTCCAGCGGTATCAGGGCGGCCGTACAGCGTTTTTCCCACCAGATGAACGCGCTCGCGCAGGCAACGGTGAACAGGCCTAGCCCCACCATGGCGAGGCTGGCGCCATAGACAGGTAACCACTGCACCAGGAATTGCAGCCCAGCCAATGTCATGGCGATCAACACGGCGCCCTGCCAATCGAGTCGCACGTCGGTCGCCTGCATCTGACGAATGTGAGGCAAGTGCCGCATAATGAAGTACAGCCCCCCTAAGCCCAGCGGCACATTCATGAAAAAGACTGTGCGCCAGCCCATGTAGTACGTGAGAAAACCGCCGAGCGATGGCCCAACCGCATTGGCGATTCCGAAGCAACTGCTAAGCACGATCTGCCAGCGCAGACGTACACGGGGATCTGGGAAAAGATCGGGCACCACCGCAAAGGCCGTACCGAGCATCATTCCCCCGGCCACGCCCTGCAACGCACGCCCCAATACCAGATGCGTCATGGACTGTGCCATGCCGCAGGTGACAGAGGCGACCAGGAACAGCGCGATAGACGTCACGACGAAGGGCTTGCGCCCGTAATAGTCACCCAGTCTGCCGAATATCGGTATGGTGATGATGCACGTCAGCAGGTACGCCGTCGTGACCCAGGCATAGAGCCTGAACCCGCGCAGCTCCGCCACGACGGTAGGCAAAGCCGTGCTCACCACCGTTTGATCGATGGCGACCATCATGGTGACAAAGCCCAGTCCCAGCATCGCCAGCAACGACTCTCTGACGGATAACAGCATGCCTGCCACCGGACTCCGCGCGGGAGATGATTTCATTATTGAATAATCAATTGACCTGTCAATTATTTTAGCGAAGAACAGGCACACATGGGTGCCTGAACAAAAAGGACTGCTTGACTGTCGGTGCTAGCCTTGCCGGAATTCGTTCAGCAGTACACCGGAACCCTTGACAGCACGGTCGATGGCCTGCAGAGATTCGAGTAGCTGACGCATCTCGGCAAGCGGTACTGCGTTCGGCCCGTCGGACAGTGCTTCGTCGGGGTTGGGATGGGTTTCCATGAACAGACCGGCCACACCCGCCGCTACCGCCGCGCGTGCAAGCACCGGAACAAATTGACGCTGCCCACCGGAGGATGTCCCCTGCCCGCCGGGCAGCTGGACGGAGTGCGTGGCGTCAAACACGACCGGACACTGGGTTTCACGCATGATCGCCAGCGAGCGCATATCCGAGACCAGGTTGTTGTAGCCGAAGGACACGCCGCGTTCGCACACCATGATGTTGTGGCCGTCGCCACCCGCATCCAGGGCCGCCTGCCTGGCCTTGGCCACCACCTGCGCCATGTCGTGCGGGGCCAGAAACTGCCCTTTCTTGATATTGACCGGTTTCAGCGTCGCCGCACAGGCATGGATGAAATCGGTCTGCCGGCAAAGAAAGGCAGGCGTCTGCAAGATATCGACCACAGCGGCGACTTCAGCAACCTGTTCGGTGGTGTGCACGTCGGTGAGCACCGGCACTTTCAGTTCGTCACGAACATCAGCCAGGATGCGCAGCCCTTCATCCATGCCGGGCCCACGGTAGGAACGGCCCGAGCTGCGATTCGCCTTGTCAAAGGAGCTCTTGTAGATGAAGTGGATCCCAAGCTCAGAGGTGAGTTCTTTCAGTGCAGCCGCCGTCTCGAACGCCATCTGCCGTGATTCAATAACGCAGGGGCCCGCAATTAGAAAGAACGGCTGCTCCAGCCCGACCTCCACACCACAAAGTTTCATCGCCCTATCCTTTTTGCGTGTCTTGCACCGTTACGCGCTTTTCCTGATTTGCGAGCGCGGCTTTGATATAGCTGATAAACAGCGGATGGCCATCGCGCGGCGTTGAAGTGAATTCCGGATGGAACTGCACGCCCATAAACCACGGGTGCTGCGGCAGCTCCATGATTTCCGGCAAGTCTTCGGTCGGCGTCCGCGCACTGATGACCATACCGGCTTCTTCGAGCCGCGGCACATAAACATTGTTGACTTCGTAGCGGTGGCGGTGACGCTCATTGACTTCTGCACCGTAGATGGCCTCGGCACGGGTGCCTGGCTGCACCGGACAACGCTGGGCCCCCTTACGCATGGTGCCGCCCAGATCGGAATCCGAATCACGGCGCTCAATCTTGCCTTCGCGGTCCTGCCATTCGGAAATTAACGCCACGACCGGATGTGCTGCGGCGGGGTCGAATTCAGTGCTGTTAGCACCGCCCAGCCCTGCCACATTGCGTGCGAACTCCACCACGGCCAGCTGCATGCCCAGGCAAATACCCAGGAACGGCGTACCGGTTTCGCGCGCATAGCGGATTGCGCGAATTTTGCCTTCCGTCCCCCGTTTTCCAAAGCCGCCGGGAACGAGAATGGCGTCCAGGCCTTCCAGGCAAGCCGTGCCTTCGGTTTCGATGAGCTCGGAATCCAGGTATTCGATTTCGACGCGGCAACGCGTATGTATGCCCGCATGGGTCAAGGCTTCAGAGAGCGACTTGTAGGATTCAGTGAGATCGACGTATTTGCCAACCATCCCAATGCGCACGTGGTGCTCGGGATTACGAATCGCCTCGATGAGCTGTTCCCACATGGTGAGGTCGGCGGGTGGTGGCGCCAGCCCCAATGCATCACAAATAATGGAATCCAAGCCTTGCTCGTGCAGCATGCTCGGAATTTCGTAGATGGAAGTTTCCGCGTCCCAGACTGAAATCACCGCGTCTAGCGGTACATTGGAAAACAGCGAGATCTTGGCGCGCTCTTCGTCGGGGATGCGACGGTCGGCGCGGCACAACAGAGCGTTCGGGTAGATGCCGATTTCACGCAGTTTCTGCACGGAGTGCTGTGTAGGCTTGGTTTTCAGCTCGCCCGCGGAGCCGATATAGGGCACCAAGGTCAGATGCACGAATGCAGAGTTATTGCGGCCCAGCCGAAGGCTCATTTGACGCACGGCTTCTAGGAACGGCAGCGATTCGATATCGCCCACCGTACCGCCGATTTCAACAATGGCGACATCGGCTGCTCCGTCCCAGGCCGCCTTGGCACCGCGCACGATGAAATCCTGGATCTCGTTGGTGATATGGGGAATCACCTGCACGGTCTTGCCCAGATAATCGCCACGGCGTTCCTTGCGCAACACCGACTCGTAGATTTGGCCGGTGGTGAAATTATTCACCTTGCGCATGCGCGCCGAGATAAAACGCTCGTAGTGGCCGAGATCCAGGTCGGTTTCCGCGCCATCTTCCGTGACGAAGACTTCGCCGTGCTGGAAGGGACTCATGGTGCCGGGATCGACGTTGATATAGGGATCGAGCTTGAGCATGGTGACGCGCAAGCCGCGGGACTCGAGAATTGCCGCCAGCGACGCTGCGGCAATACCTTTACCCAAGGAGGAAACGACGCCTCCAGTGACGAATACGTACTTGGTCATGTCGGGTTGGGCCCGGGGCTGTCGGGCCGCTGCTGGAAATTTGAATTGTAGCCGAAACCTGTGAGCCTTACGAAATGCTCAGTGCCTGGGTGCGGCGTTCCAGCCATGCTCTTGCCTCACCCTGCACCAACGGCCCTAGACGCTCACGTACCTGGGCATGGTATTGATTCAGCCAGGCGATCTCGGCTGCGGATAACATTTCAGTGTCGATACAACGTGTATCTATGGGGCAAAGCGTCAGCGTCTCGAAACGCAGAAAATCACCGAATTCCGTCGTGTCATGGGCGACCGCCAGCACAAGGTTTTCGATGCGTATCCCCCAGCGCCCCGGCCGGTACAGGCCCGGTTCGTTCGAAGTGATCATGCCTTCCAGCATGATTGCATCGGGATTGGCGGTATTGCGCCAGGAAATGGACTGCGGGCCTTCATGCACATTCATGAAATAACCCACGCCGTGGCCTGTACCGTGCCCATAGTCTGCGCCCAGCTGCCACACCGGCCCGCGCGCCAAGGCGTCCAGTGCATAAGCGGGTAATCCAGTGGGAAAAACGGCCTGAGACAACGCGATCATGCCCTTCAGCACGGCGGTGTAATCCCGTTTTTGTTCTGCGCTGACCTGCCCTACCGGCACCACGCGGGTTATGTCGGTGGTACCGCCCAGATATTGCCCGCCCGAATCGATGAGCAATAGCCCATCTCCTTCGATGACCGCATGGGCCGCATCGGTGGCATGATAATGCGGCATTGCAGCATTCGCCTGCCATGCCGCGATCGTGCCGAAACTGGGAGAGACAAAGCCGCTACGCTTTGCACGGGCGGCGGTAATGCGTTCATCGATGGTGAGCTCGGTAATACGCTGCGTGCTAATCGCGTCTTCGAACCAGGCGAAGAACTCGCAGAGTGCAGCCCCATCCTCTTCCATGACCCGGCGCACGTTAGCAAGCTCGGCAGCATTCTTGCGCGCCTTAAGCAAGTGTGCGGGGTTCACCCCTTCTTTCTTACCCACGTAGGCGGCCGCATTCAACAAACCTACGGTGGTACGTGAGGGGTCGAAGAGCAGGGTTTCGTTCTCGGGCAGGCACGCCAGCGCAGCAGCGATATCCTCGTAGGGTTCGATGCGTATACCGTCCGATTCAAGTGCCGTACGTACGCCGGAGTCCAGTTTGGCCGCGTCGACGAACAGACGGGCCGTGTCCCTTCCTACCAACGCATGCGCCAGAAAGACTGGGTTATAGGGAACATCGTTGCCACGCAGGTTAAAGAGCCAGGCGATGTCATCTAACGCTGACACCAAATGCCAATGAGCATCCTGACGCTGCAGCTCGGCGCGAATCGCCGCCAGATTATCGTGCCGGCTGCGGCATGCAAACGGCGGCTCGTGCTCGGTGATGCGACCTGCCGGCAGACCGGGCCGATCGACCCACACCATGCCCGGCAAATCGAAATCGGTAGCTAGGCGAAGGCCCGCCTTGCGACAGGCATCCTGCCACTGACGACAGACCTGCACCGACACCACCTGACCATCGAGAGCCACGCAGGCCCCCTTGGGCAACGTTGCCGCCGCCCATGCAGGGGGGCCGGGAACATCGGCTTGCCCGGCACGCATCAGCACAATCCCTGTGCTCTGCAACTCGGATTCCGCTTGCTCCCAGTAGCGGCTGTCAGTCCAGAGGCGGGCGTCTTCGAGAGTGACCACCAGCGTGCCGGCAGACCCCGTGAAGCCGGATAGCCATTCCCGCGCCTGCCAGCGTTCCGGCAGGTATTCAGACAAATGAGGATCTGAGGTGAGCACTACGCAAGCCTGCACCCCATGTTCGCGCATTGCCTGCCGCAGAGACTGCAGCCGTTGCACTACCTGTGCTGTCATCGTTCAGGCAGCCACCGCAGAGACATCCAGCTTGGCAGCCGTCTTGGCGACGACTTCGTCGACGGTTACGCCGTCGGCAAGCTCAACCAACTTGAGACCGTCTTCGGTGACGTCCAGCACGCAGAGATCGGTGATGATGCGGTCTACTACGCCTACGCCTGTCAGCGGCAGCGTGCATTCCGGCAGCAGCTTGAGGTCTTCCGTGCCGTCTTTCTTACGCGCGACGTGATCCATGAGCACCACGACGCGGCCCACTCCGGCGACCAGGTCCATCGCGCCGCCCATGCCCTTGACCATCTTGCCGGGAATCATCCAGTTGGCCAGATCACCTTTCTCGGACACCTGCATGGCGCCCAGAATGGCCAAGTTGATCTTCCCGCCGCGGATCATGGCGAAGGAATCAGCCGAGGAAAAGATGGACGAACCGGGCAGCGTTGTGACCGTCTGCTTACCAGCGTTGATCAGGTCTGGATCGACCTCGTCTTCCGTCGGGAAGGGACCGATGCCCAGCAAGCCGTTTTCGGATTGCAGCCAGACTTCGATGCCTTCCGGCACATGGTTAGCCACCAATGTGGGCATACCGATGCCCAGGTTCACATAGAAGCCGTCTTGCAGTTCTTGCGCGGCGCGCGCTGCCATTTGATCGCGTGTCCAGGCCATGTTCAAGCTCCTTGTACGTTACGGACGGTGCGCTGCTCGATGCGCTTTTCAGGATTCGGGTTGACGACGATGCGATGTACGTAAATGCCGGGTAGATGAATGCTGTCTGGATCGAACGTACCGGTATCCACCACTTCTTCAACTTCAACAATGGTGATTTTGCCCGCCATAGCCACATTCGGATTGAAGTTGCGCGCCGTGCGACGGAAAAGCAGGTTGCCGGCACGGTCGGCCTTCCAGGCCTTCACGAGCGACACATCGGGCACCAGCGAGCGTTCCATCACATAGGTTTCACCGTCGAAATCCCGAGTTTCCTTACCATCTGCGACGATGGTACCCACGCCGGTTTTGGTATAGAAGGCGGGGATACCGGCGCCGCCGGCGCGCAGTTTTTCGGCCAGAGTGCCTTGGGGGGTGAACTCAAGCTCAAGTTCACCCGCCAGATACTGACGCTCGAATTCCTTGTTCTCGCCGACATACGAGGCGATCATCTTTTTGATTTGGCGGGTTTCAAGCAACAACCCGAGGCCGAAGCCATCGACACCAGCGTTGTTGCTGATACAGGTCAGGTTACTCACACCCGAATCCCGCAGCGCCCCAATGAGCGCCTCGGGTATACCGCAGAGGCCAAAGCCCCCGACGGCAATTGTCTGGCCGTCGGCCACGACGCCCTTCAATGCTTCTTCGGCACTTGCATAAACTTTATCCATTACACGCATCCTTGTGTAAAACAAAAATTCTAAGAGGCAAACACCCGTTGCAGCCCTTCGAGCTCCGCGTCGGTCCAGGGAGCGGGACGGCCCGTCGAAGGATCCACTCCTACGATCACGTTGCGCGAGCGCGCGCACACGCCCTCCTCGCCCTTGACGCTCATCTCGACTTCGAACTCGACACTGGAACGGCCCACCTTGACCAACTTGGTGTCAACCCGCACTGTGGCAGGCCAAAGAATGGGGCGCAGAAAATCGCAGGTGACATGGGCAAGCACAATATCGCGGCCACTACCCGGAGCGCCAATGTTACAGGCTCGAGCGCATTGCACACGGGCTTCTTCCATATAGCGGAAATACACCGTATTGTTGACATGATTCAGTGCGTCGAGATCGCCCCAACGTACCGGTATTTCGATGAGATAGCTGCCACCTGTCTGAACTGACAGGGTCTTTTCAACCCCGCTTTGTACTGCCACGCCGTCCCTCCTAGTTCATGGTCACCTGAGTATAACGGCGAAGCCTTCTTTCGTGGCAGTGCAACAAAAGCGGTTCTGGCTGCAATACAATGGACATGTCAATCAATTAGAGGGTGTTCCGGACAACCGGCGTCTAGCGCAGCCGGAACGTTCACGACAAGGAGAAACTCGGAACCATGGCTGAACGCGAATCAATGGAATACGACGTCGTGGTGGTCGGCGGCGGTCCAGGCGGGCTGTCAGCGGCCATCCGCCTAAAGCAACTTGCCGCCGAGCAAGACCACGACATTAGTGTATGCGTGCTGGAAAAAGGCGCGGAAATCGGAGCTCACATCCTCTCTGGTGCAGTCATCGACCCGCGTGCGCTGAGTGAACTCATTCCCGACTGGAAGGAAAAAGGCGCCCCGCTGGAGACGCCGGTCACCGAGGACCGTTTCCTCTTCCTTTCCGAAAATGGCGCGCGTGCCACGCCCAACTGGCTGCTGCCCGAGTGTTTCCAGAACGAAGGTAATTACATCGTTCGCCTCGGTTACGTGACGCGTTGGCTTGGGGAACAGGCGGAAGCCCTTGGCGTGGACATCTTTCCTGGATTTGCCGCTAAGGAAGTTCTGTACGACGAGAACGGCGCGGTCAAGGGCGTGGCCACGGGCGACATGGGTGTCGGCCGTGATGGCGAACCCACTGCAGCCTACCAACCGGGCATGGAACTGCATGCCCGCTACACCATCTTTTCTGAAGGATCACGCGGCCAGCTTGGGCGCGAACTCATTGACCGCTACAAGCTGGACGCCGGTCGCGATCCGCAAAGCTATGCGATCGGCATCAAGGAAATGTGGGAAGTCGACCCGTCACAGTCCAACCCCGGCTTGGTCGTACACACTGCCGGCTGGCCGCTCGATTCGGACACCTATGGCGGTTCCTTCCTCTACCATCTGAACGACAACATTGTCGTAGTGGGCCTGGTGGTCGGCCTGGATTATGCCAACCCCTGGCTGTCGCCGTTTGAAGAGTTCCAGCGCTACAAAACGCATCCTGCAATCCGCCCCACCTTCGAAGGCGGCAAGCGTATCGCCTACGGCGCGCGCTCGCTGACCGCCGGCGGGCTGCTGTCCATACCCAAACTATGCTTCCCGGGCGGCGTGCTGGTGGGCTGTGAAGCCGGCATGTTGAACGCTTCCCGCATCAAGGGCAGCCACGCGGCCATCAAATCGGGTTCGCTAGCTGCCGAAGCCGCATTCGAAGCGCTTAAAGCCGGACGCAGCGGCGACGAGCTCGTTGCCTACCCACATGCCTTCGAATCATCCTGGCTGCACGCCGAACTCAACAAGGCGCGCAACTTCAAGCAATGGTTTAAGAAAGGCCGCACTGTCGCCACACTGATGACCGGTATCGAACAGTGGCTGCTGAAAGGCAAAATGCCCTGGACGATCCACCGCAAAAAGGCCGACCACACCTGTCTGCAACCAGCATCGGAATGCGCCCCCATCGAGTACCCCAAGCCGGACGGCAAGCTCACCTTCGACCGCCTGAGCTCGGTATTCATCTCCAATACGAACCACGAAGAAGACCAGCCGGTCCACCTGACGCTGAAAGACGCAGCAGTGCCGGTCGAAGTGAACCTCGCCAAGTATGGCGGCCCCGAAGCCCGTTACTGCCCTGCCGGGGTCTACGAATTTGTGAAGGACGACGACGGCAAGGACCGTCTGCAGATCAATGCGCAGAACTGTGTGCACTGCAAGACTTGCGATATTAAGGACCCGACGCAGAACATTGTGTGGGTGGCACCGCAAGGTGGCGAGGGGCCGGTTTACAACGGGATGTAGACGCTGACCGAGGTGCTAAGGGCACGGGTGACAGGTGCGCTCTGTCCAGGGCCTTCGGCTCGGCGGCTCAGAGGCTGCGGCGCATCGCACACCTGCCACCCGCACCTGACATCGGCAGCATGCGTGGGATGGTTGCCAGCAGATAGCGGGAACCTGTACCCCGCGACGGGCGTGTCGTTGAAGACAGCGAACTGCGGCGAGCGGGGGTGACAACGCTTCGAACTGAGGAAACGTGAGGCCGAGGTGGGGCTGTGCGAAGTCGGCGATTCTGGAGGGCCGCGGGCGGGCTGCTGGACGGGGGTGCAAGGGCGCAACTGTTTGACCGCGGCGTTTTCGGACAGCCGGGGGCTGTCCGATCGCGGGAGTTTTGCGCCCGCCCCGTCCAGCAGAACGACTAGGGAAGTCCGGCGCAGCCGGACCCCGAAGGCTTAGCCGACTTCGCGCAGCCCCACCACGGCCGGCTAAAGAACAAGTTCCAACGCCTGCTAAAGAACAAGCTCCACGCCGAACACGTCAATAAGCCTGCGACAACTGATCCAAAATCGCCGGGTTCTCCAGCGTAGACACGTCCTGCGTAATCTCCTCATTCAACGCCACCACCCTCAACAGACGCCGCATAATCTTCCCAGACCGCGTTTTCGGCAGATTCTCACCAAAGCGGATCTCACGCGGCTTGGCAATCGGCCCGATTTCCTTGCCCACCCAGTCCCTCAGCTCCCGCGCCAGCTGCTGCGCCTCTTCGCCCGTCGGCACCGGGCGTTTCAACACCACAAAGGCCACCACCGCCTCGCCCGTTGTGGCGTCTTGGCGGCCTACCACCGCGGCCTCGGCCACTAGCGGATGCGCCACCATGGCAGACTCTACTTCCATGGTGCCCAATCTGTGGCCCGAGACATTCAGCACGTCATCGATGCGACCCATGATCCAGAAGTAGCCATCGGCATCGCGCTGGGCGCCGTCACCTGCCAGGTAATAGCCCTTTGCTTCCGGCGGAAAATAGCTCTTCTTGAAGCGTTCAGGGTCGCCCCAAATGGTGCGTATCATTGCAGGCCACGGTTTCTTGATGACTAGAAAACCCCCTGTACCCGGTGGTAGCTCCTGCCCGTTTTCATCGATGATTGCGGCCTCGATACCCGGCAGCGGCAAGGTGCAGGACCCTGGCTTCAGCGGCGTCACGCCTGGCAGTGGTGTGAGAATGTGGACACCGGTTTCAGTCTGCCACCATGTATCAAGCACCGGGCACCGCTCACGACCTACATGCGTGAAGTACCACATCCAGGCTTCTGGATTGATGGGTTCACCGACGGACCCGATGATGCGCAGGCTGGTGAGATCGAACTTCTTGGGATGGTATTCGTCGTTGGATTCCGCCGCCTTGATCAGGGAGCGTATCGCGGTGGGTGCGGTGTAGAAGATCGTACACTGGTGACGCTCGATCATCTCCCAGAATCGCGCGGCAGTCGGATAGGTGGGCACGCCCTCGAACATGATCTGCGTAACACCGGCCGCCAATGGCCCATAAACAATATAAGTATGGCCCGTCACCCAACCGACGTCAGCGGTACACCAGAAGATGTCATCGTCCTTGACATCGAAGGTCCATAGCATGGTGAGCAGCGCTGAAAGCAGATACCCACCGGAGCTATGCTGCACCCCTTTTGGTTTGCCCGTCGAACCCGACGTGTACAGAATGAAAAGCGGGTGTTCGGCATTGACCGGCACGGGTTCGCAGTCGGTGCCCTGCCCTTCCACGAGCTCATGCATCCAGATGTCGCGGCCGTCCTTCCACTCAACGCTACTGCCACTACGGCGATAAACAATGACATGGCGCACGCCCTCTGTTCCTGCCTGGCTCAGAGCCTCGTCGACGGCGCTCTTGAGGGGAATATTGCGCCCACCACGCTTTTGCTCGTCGGCAGTGATCACCAGCGTCGCACCCACATCAACGCAGCGTTCGTGCAGGCTTTTGGAAGAAAACCCCCCGAAGACAACCGAGTGCGTGATACCCAGACGGGCGCATGCCTGCATGGCCACCACGACCTCGATCGACATGGGAAGGTAAATAATGGCGCGATCGCCCTTCTTGTAGCCAAGCGACTTAATGCCGTTGGCAAACTGGCAGACCCGCTCATACAGCTCTTTGTAGGTGATGCGCGTGACCTGGCCGTCGTCCGCCTCGAAGATGATGGCGGTTTTATTGGCGGTCGGTGTACCCAGATGCCGGTCCAGGCAGTTGGCCGACACGTTAAGTTCGCCGTCATCGAACCAGCGATAGAACGGAGCGTCGCTATCGTTCAAAACTCTGGTGAAGGGTTTATCCCACACCAGGTGTTCGCGCGCCAGCCTGCCCCAGAAGCCATCGAGGTCGGCCTCGGCTTCTTCGCACAATGCCCGATAGGCATCCATGCCAGAAATGTTTGCGGTGGCTGCTACCCGGTCGAACGGGCCGAATACGCGGGTCTCCGTCAGAACCGAATCGATTGCACTCGACATATCTCTGTCTCCTTGTTGGTGGTACCGCTATGAACTCGCAACCCCGGCAGGAACGAAACCTTCGAGATTGGCCGCCTGTTGGCGGGCCCGCATACCGCGGGCGAAATCGACGCGCGCCAGGACCAACAGCCCCAACACAAAAAAACTTCCGGTGAGCAGCAACGCCAGCCGGTGATTGCCACCGCTGACCCATGTAATCACCCCGTAGAACAACGGGCCGACCACAGCAGCCAGTTGAATGGCGAAGGTCCACAGGGAAAAGAACTCAGCCAGCCGGCCGGCCGGTGCCAACGCCCCCACCATGGCACGGCCCGCGCTTTGACTGGTTCCCATGCACAGCCCCGCCAGCGTCGCCGCCAGCCAGAACAGCCAGGCCTCTACTGCCACATAGGCAACCAGCACCATCAGTATCCAGCCGCCCAGCGTAATGGCCAATGCCGGTTTGTGGCCGATGCGATCCTGAAAATGTCCGAAGCTAAACGCCCCGACTGCGGCGGCAATGTTCACCGTAAAAACCAGCAACATGGTCTGTGCCATCGTAAAGCCCATGGCTTCCGAGGCATAGACCGCCGCCAATGTGACGACCACGGCTATCCCTGCCTGGTAGAAGGCTCCGCAAATGAGCAGGCGGCGAAAATCTGGAAAATTCCGGCTGGTATCACGCCATGCATTGACGAGCCGGAGCCAGATCCCTTCGGCAGGACGGTGCGTCGCTTGTGTGCGCTCACGCAGAAACAGAAAGGAAGGAATGGCGGCCAATGCAAAGACGAGCGCAGTGAGCAGCATCACCCATGGAACATATGCTTGAGCGGGCAAGCCGGCGGCTTCAGCCTGCGTGGCAATGGCTAATGAGATACCAAGCGTGAGCATGCCCCCGAAATAGCCGAAGCTCCAGCCCCAGCCTGACACACGACCCAGCGCATCCGGCCGCGCGATTTCCGGCAGGAAGGCGGCGATGAGAGATTCGCCCACGCAGTAACAGTAATTGGAGATCGCCAGGGCCAGCAGGCCGATGGCGATATCGTTGGGGCCGGCCAGCGCGAGCATAGCGGTTGCAGCGACGCAGCCCGCCGTGCTAAGAAAAAGAAAGCGGCGGCGGCGTGCCTTGGCATCCGCCCGTGCGCCCAGAGCCGGCATGGTCAGCATGACAAGCAGATAGGACACCGACAGCGCACTGGTGAACGCCAGTGTGCCCCAATCGCGACCCGCGGCGACCACCCCAACGAAATAGGCGCTGAATACGGTGGTGAGGACGACCGTGGTGTAGCCGGAATTGGCGAAGTCGTACATCGCCCACGCCCAGAGCTCGCGTCTTGTGACCCCCGGATTCAGCGCCTCGCCCAGCCGGGACGCAGCTTGCGACCCGGCCGCGCTCATGACTTCAATGCCGCGATGCCGGCACGCGCGATCTGAGCATCTTCGTCGGACTTCACGCCCGACACCCCCACCGCGCCCACAACATGGCCGTCATGGACAATGGGTACTCCCCCTTCCAGCATGCCTTCCAGGGGCGCTGACAAGAAAGCATACCGGCCCTGGTTGATGGTGTCTTCATAACCCTTGGTCTCACGGCGCCCCAACGCCGCCGTGCGGGCCTTGGCCGGAGCGATATGAGCGGATAGAGGTGCCGCGCCGTCAAGCCGCAGCAAGCCAAGCAGATGCCCGCCGTCGTCGGCGACGGCTATGGTGACAGGCCAGTTGTTCTCTTCGGCATGGCGACGCGCTGCTTCGAGCACTGCCTGAACATCATCGGTGGAAAGCATGGGCTTGGTATTCATGTATCTTCCTGAAAAAAATAGATATTTGCTGCACCAGTTTGATGCGGGCAGCCCTCTTGACTTAACTCAGTACTTACCTTGATATTTCCCTCCAAGCACTTTACCGCTAGTTTGGGGGTGGGGTAAACTTCCGCTGGTTTTCAAGGCACCGTCGCCAGATTCAGCCCATAACGGGCGCCAACATTCCCGTTACGGGTTTTTTCTTTGGTATCCAATGTCCGCTCCACCGCCACATCACCAGAAGGCAAATCGTACATTTTCGTCCGGAACTTTCTTCCGACTGCTGGTGGTGGGTGCTTGCGCGGTGCTGGTGGGGTGTGCCACCCAGGGTAACCAGCAAATCGCCGGCCTGAGCGAAACCGAGCCGTCATTTTTGGTCGGTGATCGCAGCGTACGCAAGCAATATTTGGCCAATGTCAGCTCTGACCCGCTGGGCGCCTACCTGGCTGCAGCCGATCAAGTCAGCCGTCCGCATAGCAATGGTCTGGCCTCTACTGCGCTAAACTACCTCGGCATTAAATACCGCTTCGGGGGCAATAACCCCACCCAAGGCTTTGACTGCAGCGGCCTTGTTCGCTATGCCGCCGAGAAATCGCTGGGCCTCAAACTACCCCGCCGCTCTGCCGACATGGCCCGCCTTGGCGAATCGATCAAACGCAGTGAACTCGAAAAGGGCGACTTGGTGTTCTTCAACACCCGAGGCAGTCGTTTCTCGCACGTCGGCATCTACGTGGGCGACGGCAAATTCGTGCACGCTCCCAGCACCGGCTCCCGGGTACGGGTCGAAGACATGAATATTGCCTATTGGAAGAAGCGCTACAACGGCGCGCGTCGCCTGCCGGTCTCACCCGGCAGCAACACGGCCGGCAAGACCCGCAAGGTCGCTTCTAAATAATCCCGCGATTTCTAAATAATCGCGTGACTTCTAAAGAATCCAGCGGCTTCTAAAGAATCTGGCGTTCATAAGCGGCGCCCATTCATTTCTGTCGCTGCCCACATGCACGTGAGCACGCCGCCTCACAATAACCACACTGAGCTAATGCCTGCTTCATACTGCAGACTGACCGGCGGCAGACCAGCACCCTCACACCCGCACGCTGCGCCGCCGCGCGAAACGTTTTCATCACGTTGTGGCCCAGAAAATCTGTCAACAAAATAAGTAACTGAGTCCCCGACGGCAGTTGCAGACTTTTCTTCTTTTGATGCGCGGGATCCCTGCCACTAATGTGCTGCATGATCGCAATATTGTGGCTGCGAAGAACGTCGGGAATATTCCCCAGACGATCGGCTCCGACGACGACTGCGCTAACTAGCTGAGACATGGTGACTCCCGAGAATCAATACGCAATCTGAACGATAATCATTCCTATTTACTATGTCAATGCATGCGGGGTGGTTGTCTGCGCTCAAGCAGGGTGACGCGCATCTTGCTGTTAAGCCATCGCTTCTACGGTGGGTGTCTGCTCTACCACTTCCATCACAATATCGCGCGTGAGCTCGGGGGCCAGCATTTCGATCAGCACATAGACGTAGTCGCGCAGAAACACGCCCGATTTCACCGCCACTCGGGCCGTATGCGTACCGAACAGGTGCCCAGCCGGCAGGCCGATGAGCCCCTTGTCGCGCCGCGGGTCGAAAGCGATGCCGGCAATTATGCCTATGCCCAGTCCGACATCCACATAGGTCTTTATGACATCAGCATCAATGGCTTCCAGCACGATATCCGGCTGGATACCTTGGGCGGCAAAGGCCTCATCAATCGAGCCTCGACCGGTAAACGCGCGGTCGTAAGTGACGATCGGGTAGTGCGCGACTTGTTCGAGAGAAATTGCACGGGCTGCGCTAGAGCGTAATTCGGCCAGTGGATGGTCCGGCCGGATCACAATGGTGTGTTCCCACTCATACACGGGCAGTGTCGCCAAGCCAGGCGTGCGCGCCAGCGTCTCGGTGGCAATGGCCATATCGGCCTGCTCGTGCAATACCATACGCGCTAGTGTGGAAGGATCGCCTTCCGCCAGCTGCAAGCGCACTTTAGGAAAGCGTTCTCTGAATGCCGGGATGACGCGGGGCAGGAGGTAACGTGCCTGGGTGTGTGTGCAGCCGATGATCAGGTTGCCTTCGTCCTCGCGAGCGAAGTCATCGCTAACCCGCTTGAGGTTGTCGACTTCACGCATGATGCGCTCGACCACCTGCGCCACAGCACGACCCGGCTTGGTCAGGCCTTTAATGCGTTTGCCGTGCCGCTCAAAAATTTTGACACCCAGCTCATCTTCGAACTCGATGATGGCCTTGGATACACCGGGCTGCGAGGTGTGTAGACTGCGCGCAGCTTCAGTGAGATTGAAATTGCGGCGGATGGTTTCGCGAACGAAACGAAATTGCTGTAGGTTCATGAAGGCCCTGTCAAATTCAGTAGAAGCGCCTGGCTTATACCCGGCACTTCTTTACAGAGCCATTATATGTAATAACGCAGCCATTACATATTATTTTTAGAAATAAGCTTACTTCATACTGATTGTGGTATTCACCCCTTGTGCGTGAGCGGACCAGCGAGCCGTCACCGTCTTGGTCTGCGTCCAAAACTGCACCGCCTGCTTGCCGTTGGGGCCGAGGTCACCCAACTTGGATCCCCTTGAGCCGGTGAAGCTGAACCATGCAACCGGGACGGGAATGGGAATATTGATTCCCACCTGGCCGACATCAATGCGATTCTGGAAGTAGCGCGCATTGCCCCCATCTTGCGTGAAGAGCGCGACACCATTGCCGTTCGGATTGGCATTGACGAAGTCAATGGCTTCATCGAGGGTTTCGGCCGTGACGATGCATAAGGCAGGCCCGAAGATCTCTTCCTGATAGATGGCCATATCGGCTTTCACGCCCGCGAATACCGTCGGCCCTACGAAGTTGCCCTGCTCATAACCCGGCACCTCGAGGCCGCGGCCATCGAGCAAGAGTTCGGCGCCCTCTTCCACCCCCTTCTGAATCAGGCTCTCTACGCGTTCGCGAGCCTGCGGCGAAATAAGGGGCCCCAGGTCCGCGTCGCGGTCGGTGCCCACGTTCACCTTAAGCTTTTTGGCCCGCTCCACAAAGTCCGGAATCCATTCACGACTTTCACCGACGAAGACCGCCACGGAGGTTGCCATACAGCGCTGGCCGGCTGCACCGAAGGCGGCGCCCACTAATTGATTGAGCGCCACCTCGCGATCGGCGTCAGGCAGAATCACGCAGTGATTCTTGGCGCCCATCATGGCCTGGCAACGCTTGCCGTGTTCAGACGCCCGACGATAGATCTCCGTGCCTACACGGGTCGACCCAATGAAGGACACTGCCTTGATGTCAGGATGCTCGCACAGACCGTTCGCGATGTCCGGCCCACCGTGCACGACGTTGAGCACACCCGGCGGTAGCCCCGCTTCGAGCGCCAGCTGCGCCAGCATCAGCGTCGAACTGGGGTCTTGCTCAGAAGGCTTCAACACAAAGGTATTACCTACCGACACAGCAATGGGGAACATGAACGCCGGCAACATGACAGGGAAATTGAAGGCGGTAATACCTGCACACACCCCCAAAGGCTGAATCAATGTGTAGACGTCAATACCACTGGCGGCGTTTTCGGCATATTCGCCCAATTGCAGGCTGGCAATAGAGCATGCATGTTCAATGACCTCCAGCCCACGGCCGACTTCCCCTTCTGCATCCGGGAGTGTCTTGCCATGTTCCATGGTGATGGCCTTAGCCAATGCGGCGCTGTTGTCACGCACCAGCTTCTGCAGGTTCAGCATGATGCGCATGCGAGTGCCCTGACTCGTATGACGCCAGCTCTGCCAGGCCTCCTTGGCATTGCTGACGGCCAGATCGAGCTCCTCGCGGGTGCAGAACGGCACCTGGGCGACGACCTCCTGCGTAGCGGGGTTGATGACGTCCCTCCATTCCGTGGACTTCGATTGAATCAGCTTGCCGCCGATCAATAAAGGAATGCGGGGGGTTTCGTTTTGCTGCGGTACTGCACTCATTTCAATCTCCTTAATCAACCCTTTTTCACCAGCGGGCAGGTGGACTGCTCCAGAGGCTGAAAGGCCTCTTGAGCAGGTATCGTGGCGACCAGCTTGGCAAGGTCCCACTCGTGTTCGGATTCGGACGGCTTTTTGACTTCATAGAGGTACATGTCGTGTATGACCCGGCCGTCGGCCCGGATGGATGCATTGCGCATGACGTCGTCCTGAATGGGGATTTCACGCATTTTCTGCGCCACGACCTCCCCTTCAACCGATTGAGCGGCGGCCACTGCGCGCAGATAATGCAGCACGCTGGAATAGACTCCGGCGTGCGTCATGGTGGGCTTCACACCGCGAAAAGCTTTGGAGAAGCGCTCCGACCAGCGGCGCGTGCCTTCGTCATAGTCCCAGTAGAAGCCATCGACATAGGTCAGGCCCTGGCCGTGTTCCAGACCCAGCGCCTTGACGTCTGACAGAAAGATAAGCAAAGAAGACAGGCGCTGGCCACCTTCCACAATGCCGAATTCCCTGGCCTGCTTAATGGCGGTGACCACATCGGCACCGCTATTGGCCAAGGCGACCACTTGTGCACCGGAACTTTGGGCCTGAAGCAGGAAGGAAGCGAAATCAGGCACATTGAGCGGGTGAAGCACGGAGCCGACCACCGTGCCTCCTTGCGCCTTCACCATTTCGGCGGCACCCTTCTCCAGAGAATGGCCGAAGGCGTAGTCCACCGTAATGAAGAACCAAGACTTGCCGCCTTTGTCGATGGAGGCCTTCACCCCGCCCACAGACTGCGAATAAACGTCGAACATCCAGTGAAAGCCGACCGGGGAACATTTGTCATTGGTCAACGCACCCGTGGCCGGCCCGGAAAACAGCGCGACACGATTTTTGTCGCGCGCAATGTCCTGTACAGCCAATGCCACGGAAGAGTTCGTAAGGTCGGCAATGGCTGTCACCCCATCGCGGTCGAACCATTCGCGTGCTCGCGCAGCACCCACATCGGCCTTATTCTGGTTGTCGGCAGACACAAGGGAGATGTCCATACCCTTGCATTCATTGGCCAGGCAGTCATCAATGGCCAGCTGGGCGGCGGCCACGGAGCCCGGGCCACCCATGGAGGCGTAGGTACCCGACATATCCGTCAGAACGCCGATTTTGACGGTGGGCGCGGCGTGCGCCGCTCCGGCTACAAGCGCGCAGCAGGCAGCCACTACGGTGGAATGGAATTTCATGGATTGTCTCCGGTGTTTTGGTCTTGTGTGTTTTGTCGCCTGCGGCGCGCCTGCATATGCGCCGTGTCGGAGGTGCCTAGTTCCACGCGTTTCATCGGGCACCTATCTCGAGTTTAGTTGTGTAAAAAACTAAACTCCATACAATTACGCGCACATTCAATGCACATTTACGCACATCATGGACTGGGATGGCATCCGCTATTTTCTGGAAGTCGCGCGCACGCAGCGCGTCAGTGCTGCGGCTAGGCGATTGGGAGTCCGGCACACCACCGTTTCACGCCGCATACATCTGCTGGAACAATCGCTAGATACGGTGCTGTTCAATAAATCGAAGGCATCCGGCTACACCCTGACTGAGGACGGGCAGCGCTTTTTCGCTCACGCGGAACGCATCGAGAGTGTGCTGCTAAGCGCTCAGGAGGAAGTGTCCGGCCAGGCGGCCGCCCTGTCAGGACACTTGCGCGTCGGCGCCACGGAAGGCTTTGGCAGTTATGTGCTGGCACCCCTGATGGTGGATTTCGAGCGACGCTTCCCCGATATCACGCTGGATCTCATGCCGGTGCCCCGTTTTATCAGCCTCTCCAAACGGGAGGCGGACATTGCCATATCGCTGGAGCAACCGCAGCGCGGACCCTACCTACGCACCTTGCTAAGTGAATACGCATTAAGGCTGTATGGGACACAAGACTATCTGGAGCGCCACCACCCAATCCGGGAGGCCGCCGACCTGCGCCACCATCGTTTCATCGGTTATGTGGAAGAATTGCTGTTCAGCGACCACCTACGCTATTTGGAAGATGTCGTGCCGACAGCCCGAGTGGGCTTGCGCAGCACCAGTGTCATCGCGCAATATCATGCCGCCTTGCAAGGCAACGCACTAGCCATTCTGCCTTGTTTCATGGCTGCGCAGGACAGCAGGCTCGTGCCGATACTGGCCGACGAAATACAGGTAACGCGACGCTTCTGGATGTACTGCCACGAAGACCTGCGGCAATCACGCCGGGTCATGGCGTTGTGGGACTTCCTGAAACGTTCTGTGGAGCTGAACCGACCCCTGCTGGCCGGCGTCGGTACAACGCTGAGCTATTTGCCCTAAAGGACGCACACGCCCAGCGGCTCAACCGGCGCGACGGCGCAAGCCGCGCCTGCGCGGCGCCCTCACCTGCAACTTACGCCACATCATGTAGGCCATCAGACCTGCAAACAACGCGTGTACCAACCACACACCGATATAGAAGTCGAGTTTGCCGCCACCTATCCAGCCTCGCGACAGGTTGATGAGATTCATATAGAGCAGCCCCACCAGGCCGGCAATAAGGATATCGCCCGAACGCCCCAGGCGCGGGTTCACCGCACCCAGCGGGATGGCAAGCAATGCCAGATTCAGTGCGGCCAGAGGCATCGCCAATCGCCACATGACTTGCGAGCGAGCCGTATCTGTATCGTCGTTCAGCAGGGCCAGCGTGGGTCGGGCCTTGATGCTTTGTTCGGCGCGGGCACGCACCGCCTCCGGTGAGCTTTGCTCCGCATCACTTTCCAGGCGCACCCCGTAGCGATCGAAATCAACGAGTCGGAAAATTGGCTTACCCGGCTGAAGGTCGTAGCGGTGCCCTTCAGACAGCACTAAAAACCGATCGCCATTGGCTTCGTCCTGTATCCGAGCGCTTTCGGCTGTGATGAGGCTGACCCATTCGCCGTCAATGACCCGCGCAATGATGTTCCCCAGTTCCTCATCAGGGCCCCGCGGCTCTTCCGTGAAGAACACCCTTTCACCGCCCGATGTCTCGATGAACTGCCCCGCCGCAACCTTGGACAGGTCGGAGCGTTGTTCGTAACGTTGACGGTATTCACTGATTTGCCGATATGCCCAAGGGGAAGCGGTGAGAGTCAGCACCGCGATGACGACTGCAAAAGGCACCGCAACCCGCAGGACCGGCCCGATCCAATCACGCAACGACAAGCCGCTGGCAAACCACACCACCATTTCGGACTCGCGAAAATTACGGGTGACCGTGGTGAGGACGGCAATGAACAACGATACCGAAAGAATGACGGGCAAGGCCGTGATGCTGGAGAAGGTGGCGAGCCCCACCACCACGTCGGCTCCGATGGCACCTGCGGCCGCCTCACCCAGCAAGCGCACCAATAAAACACTGAGCCAGACGACCAGTAAAGTGGACACAACCACCCCTGCATGGCTCAATATCTCGGAGACGACGGAACGCTTGAATAGTGACATATCTGAATTTGCGAGATAATCCCCGGCATCCTGTTTTGCTATTTGACGGCTTCGCCGATCAATATCGGCAGACAGCTCGCTTAATTTTCACGGGGAAAATCTGAATGGAATTTAGCACACAGACCACAGCTGGCCTCCAGCAAGTTCGTTCGGCGGCATTGGGCGTCGGTGTCTTTGCCGACGGTGTACTCACCCCAGCCGCAGAGGTCATCGACCGCGCCAGTGAGGGCGCCATCAGCGCTGTGCTCAAAACGGAATTCAAGGGCAAGGCCAATAGCCACCTGGTACTGCGTAATCTCCCTGGAATCAAGGCGGAACGCGTCATTGTAATCGGCCTGGGTAAGCAGGAAACCTACCGCGCTGCCGGTCATGCGGCGGCGGAACAGACATTTGCCAGCGTCTGCGCCGGCCTGAACGTAACAGAAGGGGTCTCCACCCTTGCCGGCGTGGAATGCGAGCAGACGACGCTGCGCTCGCGTGCACGGGCCATGGCTCTGGCCGGACGGCGCAGTACTTACCGCTACGACCTGACGCGTACCAAAGACCTGGAACCGGCACCTCGTCTTAAGAAGCTGTCGTTGTGGGTCTCCCGCAGCAATGCCGCCGAGGCGCAAGTGGGTCTGACGGAAGGCTCTGCCATCGGCAATGGGGTGAATCTCGCCCGACTGCTTGGCGACATGCCTCCCAACCATTGCACCCCCACCTACCTGGGCGAAACCGCCAAGAAGCTCGGCAAGGAATTCAAATCACTCAAGGTCGAAGTCCTGGATCGCAAGAAGATCGAAGCCGAAAAGATGGGTTCCTTCCTGTCCGTGGCACGCGGGTCCGACGAGCCGCCCGTCTTTATTGTCCTGCGCCATACCCCCAAGAGCGGCAAGGCCAAAGGCAAAGCTCCCCTTGTTTTAGTGGGCAAAGGCCTGACCTTTGACTCGGGCGGTATTTCCATTAAGCCATCGGCGAACATGGACGAAATGAAGTACGACATGGGCGGTGCCGCAAGTGTATTGGGCACTATGCGAGCCGTCGCCGAGCTGGAGCTGGACCGGGAAGTGATTGGCCTGATCGCCGCCTGCGAAAACCTACCCAGTGGGCGCGCCAATAAACCGGGCGATGTTGTCACCAGCATGTCCGGCCAGACGATCGAGATCCTCAATACAGACGCTGAGGGGCGTTTGGTGCTGTGCGATGCACTGACCTACGCAGAACGCTTCAACCCTGAAGCGGTGATTGACATCGCCACGCTGACCGGCGCCTGCGTTGTCGCCCTCGGTCATATCAATAGCGGTCTTTTCAGCAAAGACGACGAGCTCGCCAACGAGCTGCTGGCTGCCGGCCAGGAAACGGGCGACACCGCATGGCGCATGCCGCTGGACGACGCGTATCAGGAGCAACTGCGGTCCAATTTCGCTGATATGGCCAACATCGGTGGCATGCCTGCCGGCTCTGTCACCGCTGCCTGCTTCCTGTCGCGCTTCACCACCGCCTACCCATGGGCGCACCTGGACATTGCGGGGACTGCCTGGAAGAGTGGCAAGGATAAAGGCGCGACCGGTCGCCCCGTTCCCCTGCTCACCCAATTCCTGATTGCCCGTAGCTGATGAGCACCCGGGTGGATTTCGCCTTTGGCGCCGCTGACCGCCTGCTGAAAGCCTGCGAGGTAACGCAGAAGCAGGTGGCGGCGGGCCGCCGGCTGGTCGTCTATACCCGCAACCCCGCCCGGCTTGCCAAATTCGACCGGCTGCTCTGGCAATTTGAATCCACGGCGTTCGTTCCTCACGTGTTGTCGGACGACCCTCTGGCAGAGCGCACACCGGTCTTGCTGGAACCCAGTGCTCCTGATCCGGAGCTAGCGCGCCAAGGCGTCTGGTTGCTTAATCTCGATACCGAGTGCCCACCCGGCGCGGAACACTTCGTGCGTATTCTGGAAATCGTTTCGGGTCACCCGGACGACAAGGCAGCGGCGCGCCGCCGCTGGCGCAGCTATCAGGAAACCGGCTTCGAATTGCGGGCATTCGATATTTCCGGTACCTGAGCGCTTAATTTCCAGATGAACCCACGTGATGCTTGATATTTCAGCTTTCTGTAAGTTAAGCTCACGGCATAGTGCGATTGCGCGTGTTTCATTTCAACAGGGGTTCGCAACATGAACGATTTTCGTCAACCGCTGGCCGGCCAGGCAGGCTACGGCGGCTCGATGTCTCAAGCAGCACGCAACAAGGTGCTGCGCAATACTTACTGGCTGCTTGCGCTGTCCATGATTCCCACTGTGCTGGGTGCCATGGTCGGCCTGTCCACCGGTTTCAACCAGGTGATGAGTGCCAGCCCCGGCATGACGGCCATTCTGTTCCTGGCCGGTGCCTTCGGCCTCATGTTCGCCATTGAGCGCAACAAGAACAGCTCCCTGGGCGTTGTGCTGCTTCTGGGCTTCACGTTTTTCATGGGCCTGATGTTGTCGCGCCTGTTGGGCTTTGTTTTGGGCATGGGCAACGGCGCTCAGCTCATTATGCTTGCTTTCGGTGGCACGGCAGCCGTATTCGGCACCATGGCCACGGTCGCCAGCACCACCAAGCGCGATTTTTCAGGAATGCAAAAATTCCTGTTCATCGGCGTAGTCATACTGATTGTGGCCGCGCTTGCCAATATTTTCCTGCAGTTGCCGGCGCTGATGCTAACGATATCCGTCATGGCTATCGGAATCTTCTCGGCCCTTCTGCTTGTTGATCTGCAGCGCATTATTAATGGGGGCGAGACCAACTATATTTCCGCGACACTGGCGGTCTATCTGGATCTCTACAACATCTTCGCCAACCTGCTGATGCTGCTCGGCATCTTCGGCGGCGACCGCGACTAATCCTCTTGCCGGCCGGGCCCGTCCTTCCGGGTCCGGCAACTCTTTGCCATCAATGCTGCAGCTGGGTGGCGCGGCGTTCGCGCTGCCAGGCGAGCACCCCTTCCGTAGCCATCAATCCCACCGCTATCCAGATCGGTACATAAGTGCCCAGGGATTCCCGCGTGACCGGCTCTCCCAGCAAAAGGAATGCAACCCAGAAAAGCAGTGCCGGCTCAACGTAACCCAGGATGCCGAACAAGCTTAAAGGCAGGCGGCGGCTGGCCGAGATATAGCAGACCAGTGCGGTGGAGCTGATAGCACCTAGCAGCGGCACGAGCAGCCATAGCGATGGGCGGCCCACAAACTGCATCCACACACTTGTATCCTGGCTGAGCAGCAGCCACAGGGCAAAGGGCGCCATCAGCAACATATCGAACCACAGCGCTACCAGCGAGTTCATGCGCAGACGACGCCGTAACACCAGATAGGGCGGATATCCCAACATGGTGACAGCCGTGGCCCATGAAAAGCTGCCGATACGTAGCAGTTCGTGGCTGACACCCAGCAACGCCATAGCCAGCGCCGCCTTCTGAAAGCGGGTCAACCGCTCCTTATAAAGCAGACGCCCCACAACCACCATGGAAAACGGCAGCAAAAAATAGCCCATGGCGACGTCCATGGCGTAGCCATGCAGAGGCGCCCACATGAAGAGCAGCAGCTGAATGCCCAGCAGCAGACTACACAGCGGTAAGACCAACCACAGGTGCCATTCCCGACGCAAGCGCAGATGGATCTCGTGAACGCCACGCCAGCCTCGCGCACGGGAGATCAGTAGGGCCAGCGCCGGCAGCGCCAACAGGATGCGCCAAGCGAAGATGCTCTCCCCTGACAGGGGTTCGAGCACGGTCGCGTAATAATACAAGGTGGCGAAAAGGACAGAAGACGCTACCGAAAGCGCAACACCCTGCTTCAACTGCTGCTCCGGATGAGTCGATTTAACCGAAACAGCCGTTCTCGCTTGAGGATAGCTTCCAGGCTATCCGGTTCCTGATTCGGCATCACCGCCAAACGCGGAACATCTTGCACTGCATCGCGTACCTGCCGGGCATATGCCGCATGCAGGCGCAGCAATAGGGCGTCGGGTTCGAAGAGGGTCATCCCATAGCCGCGCAGCTCGGTACGGTTGAAGTCTTTAGTGTTACGCGTCACAACCCCCGCCGTTCGGCCCGGATGACGCCCCTTGGCCGCCCTACCTGCCGCGATGACGTGCCAGTCCTTGGGGTCACTGCGGTGCAATCCGCTTTCATGGGAACTGACGTCACCCTGATTCGCCTGTGGGAAAGCCTCCTGAAGCGCCGCCCACTGCAATTCGACATCAGCCAGGGGGACTCTCCAGATGCGGGCTGCATTGCGACGCCACTCGCTCCCTATACGGTCGCTCCATACCGGGATGAAGCAGCCCTGGGCGGCAAGGCGCAAAAGCACCCGGCGCAGCACATTTGAAAGCAGGACACAGGTATCCAGAACCAGGATGCCCGGTACGCTATGGGTTGCCGCCATCACAGAAGGTGATTTCGGCGGCACAGACCCAGCCGAAATATTGCCGTTTTCAGGTGTCGCCGCCTCTGCGCCGAAGATGAAGGCGAGATCGGCACAGGAGTGGGTTGTAGTACTCATGAATATCGCTGCAGATCCAGCATTACCTGGCGGGTGCGTAGAGGCCGGCCCAACAGCTCGTCCAGCCTAGAACGTAAGATAGGCCGCAAGCGCTTTTCTTCTGCAGGATCGTCAAAGTTAGGGATATCCCCTTCCAGACCATAGCCGGTTTCTTCCAACAATATCCATTCAAAACGTCGTAACGCGCTCGCAGCCTGTGCGCCCTCCGCCAATGCAAGCAAGGCGGCGTCGTAGGCATCGTAAAGCCCCGGATGAGGGTCCTCACGCGCCAACAGGCGCATTACCAATTCATTCATATACCAGGCTGACATCAAGGAGCGCCCGCTAAGCGGCCGTAGCCCAGCCAGATCGGCCCGCGTCAGCGTTTTGACCTCACCTGTCCCACTCCAGGAAACCATCAGCGGCTGAAAGGCCGCCAGTACCGGACGAAGCACGGAATACGGCCGTTTGGCGCCCTTGGCCACCATGGCTACATTGCCGTAATCGCGACTGAAAATCTGCACGATCAGAGAAGTTTCACGCCAGGCCGCAGCATGCAGCATGTAGGCCCCGACGTCGCGAACGCGGTGGCCGCGTTTACTCATACCCCAGGTCGCGCAAGGCGCTATCGTGTTCCGACCACCCTTTGCGCACCTTGATGTAAACATCCAGGAACACGGGCTTATCAAGCAACTTGACGATGTCCTGGCGTGCCTCGGTAGCGATGCGCTTCATGTGATTGCCCCCGGCGCCCAACAGAATGGGGCGATGGCTCTCACGCTCTACCAGGACACAGGCCGAAATGCGTGCGCCGGTCTCGTTCTCTTCCCACTGCTCGATCACGACGGTACAGCTATAGGGCAGTTCGTCGCCCACCAACCGGAAGATCTTCTCGCGGATCAGCTCGGCGACGATGAAACGCATGGGCCGGTCGGTGAGAGTGTCCGGCTCGAACATTGGCTCGCCCTCGGGCAGGCGGGCGGCGATTTCATCCAACAACGGATCCAGCTGTACCTCTTTGACGGCACTGACAGGAACAACTGCACTGTAAGGAAATTGCTGAAGCAGTTTTTCGGTGAACGGGAAAAGTTCATTCTTTCTTTTCAGCCGATCCACCTTGCTTAGCACCAGAATCGTTTTTTCTGCTGCGGGCAGTAGCGGCAGTAGCTGGGCATCGGCCTCAGTCCATTTACCGGCTTCCACGACATGCACAACCACGTCCACCTCTGACAGCGCCTGTGTCACGACCCGGTTCATCATGCGGTTCATTGCCCCGCCGTGCTTAGTTTGGAAGCCCGGCGTGTCAACGAAAACGAATTGCTCGTTTTCTCGGGTCAACACACCGTGAATGCGGTGCCGCGTGGTTTGTGCCTTGCGCGACACGATGGAAAGCTTAGCGCCTATCAGGGCGTTGGACAAAGTGGATTTTCCCACGTTCGGGCGACCCACAATGGCAACGAAGCCACAACGAAAAGGAGTACTCATTTGTGTTCCTGGGATAGGGCCACGGGCAGGCTCAACTGAGCGCGTCGCTTGCGCCGGCGCGGCCCGTTCTGCAGGCCTTCTATGGTGTCAAGCCGCTGAAGTGCCTGCTTGGCGGCAGCCTGCTCAGCTGCACGACGGCTGGAGCCGGCCGCTTGCACCCGGATATCCAGCTGCGCGACTTCACAGGCCACTTCAAACAATTGATTATGCGCCGCGCCATGCGTAGCGACAACGGTATAGACGGGCAGCTCAAGGCGCAGGGCCTGCAATTGCTCCTGTAACAGCGTTTTCGCGTCCTTGCCCTGGCTGAGCGGATCCACATTCATGAGCAGCGTTTCGTACTGCGTGGCGATCACGCCTCGGGCGGCATCAAAACCGCCATCAATGTATACCGCGCCAAAGATAGCCTCGAGCGCATCAGACAAAATGGAGGGGCGACGGAATCCGCCGCTTTTCATTTCGCCTTCGCCCAACTTCAGGTAATCGGACAGCGACAGACTGGTAGCAATATCCGCAAGCGTTGCCTGCCGCACCAAACTAGCGCGCATACGTGAAAGGTCGCCTTCGTCCGTTCGTGGAAAGCGGTCGAAGAGCAACGATGCCACCACAAAATTCAGCACCGCGTCGCCCAAGAATTCCAGCCGTTCATTATGTGTGGCACCATGGCTGCGATGTGTCAGCGCCTGGATGAGCAGACTGCGTTGCTTGAACACATAGCCAAGCGCGGATTCCAAGCGGGACAGACGGACTGCCATTAGCGCACCCTACCGACGCGGCTCGGCTCGCTGAAATTCATCCAGATGAGGAAGGCGCGGCCCACAATGTGGTCGTCAGGGACAAAGCCCCAATAACGGCTGTCCAGACTGTTGTCGCGATTGTCACCCATCATGAAATAGTGGCCCGGGGGAACGGTGCATTGCACGGCGCCACTGACGTAGTTGCAGTTCTCGCGGTGAGGAAAATCTGAAATAGGCACGTAGCCCTGGCGCTGCTGGCGATTGAGCAGAATCTCGTGGCTGACGCCATCGATAGACTCAATATAGCGACCCACATAAGAAGCACGGTCGGGCTCGTAATAATCGCCTGCTCGCACCGTCTCAATGCGCTGGCCGTTCACACTTAGCACCTTGTCGCGATATTCCACCACGTCACCCGGCACGCCGATCACCCGCTTGATGTAATCGATGGATGGATCTACCGGGTAGCGGAACACGACGACATCGCCCCGAGCGGGCTCGCCCACTTCGACCACCTTGCGATCGATGATGGGCAACCGTATGCCGTACTCGTACTTGTTCACCAGAATGAGGTCACCATTCTGTAAGGTCGGCAGCATAGAGCCCGAAGGAATACGGAAGGGTTCGAACAAGAACGAGCGCAGCAGGAACACCACCACGATGACGGGGAAAAAGCTGGCGCAATACTCGACCCACCAAGGCGGACGGTTGGCCTTGTCGTAAGCCTCCTGACGCAGTCTGGCTGCTTCCGCCTTGTCCAGGCCCGCAATGGCCGGCTCGATGGCCCCCATGGCAGCCACTGCCGCCGTGCGCCGCTGGTTCTTCAACCACAGCACGTCCATGCACCAGACGGCTCCGGTCACAACCAGCAAAATAAAGAGAATCAGGGCAAAATCCCAGCTCATACGGGTACGACCTCGGCGACGTTATTTATCTTCAACCTGCAAGATAGCAAGAAATGCTTCTTGAGGTATCTCGACGTTGCCGACCTGCTTCATTCGCTTCTTGCCGGCCTTCTGTTTCTCCAGCAATTTCTTCTTGCGGGAGATGTCACCACCGTAGCATTTTGCCAACACGTTCTTGCGCAGCGCCTTCACGTTCTCGCGAGCAATGATCTCGGCACCAATGGCCGCCTGGATGGCGATATCGAACATCTGCCGCGGAATCAGGCCGCGCATACGTGATGCGACCTCACGGCCACGCTGACGCGCGTTGGAACGGTGAACAATCATGGACAGCGCATCGACACGGTCGCCATTGATGAGCAGGTCGACCTTCACAACGTCGGAATGGCGATACTCGAGGAACTCGTAGTCCATCGATGCATAGCCACGCGACACCGACTTAAGACGGTCGAAGAAATCCAGAACGATTTCCGCCAGAGGCATTTCGTAGGTCAACTGCACCTGCCGGCCGTGGTAAACCATATTGGTCTGAATGCCACGCTTGGCATTACACAGCGACATCACCGGGCCGACGTAATCTTGCGGCATGAACAGCGATACGGTGACGATGGGTTCGCGGATTTCCTCGATAGCGCCGACTTCCGGCATCTGCGAGGGGCTTTCCACATAAATTACCTTGTTGTCGCTGGTGAGCACCTCGTACACCACGGACGGCGCCGTGGTGATGATGTCCATGTCGAATTCGCGTTCCAGGCGCTCCTGCACAATCTCCATGTGGAGCAGGCCAAGAAACCCGCAACGGAAGCCGAAACCAAGTGCCTGAGACACCTCGGGTTCGAACATCAACGATGCATCGTTCAGCTTCAGCTTTTCAAGTGCGTCGCGCAACTGGTCGTACTCGCTGCTTTCTACGGGGTACACGCCGGCAAACACCTGTGGCTTGACTTCTTTGAAGCCCGGCAGCGGTTGCGCCGCCTTACGCCCCGCCAGCGTGATGGTGTCGCCCACCTTGGCATCTTCGAGTTCTTTGATGCCGGCAATGACGACACCGACATCACCGGCTGAGAGCTGCTCGCGCGGTACGGATTTCGGTGTGAACACACCGATATGCTCGCACAGATGGCTGGCACCCGTGGCCATGAGCAGAATTTTATCTTTGGGTCGAAGCACGCCGTTCACAATGCGAACGAGCATGATGACACCCACGTAGTTGTCGAACCAAGAATCGATGATCAGCGCCTGCAGCGGTTCGTCGACATTGCCCTTGGGGGGCGGCACGCTGTGAACAATTTTCTCGAGGATGTCATCGATGCCCTCGCCTGTCTTGGCGCTGGCACGGATGGCTTCGGTAGCATCAATGCCAATGACGTCCTCAATTTCCTGAGCGGCGGCATCGGGATCGGCAGACGGCAGATCCATCTTGTTCAGGACAGGAATGACCTCTACGCCGAGATCGATGGCGGTATAGCAGTTGGCAACGGTCTGCGCCTCGACACCTTGGCTGGCGTCGACCACCAACAAAGCGCCTTCGCAGGCTGAAAGGGAGCGGCTCACTTCATAGGAAAAGTCGACGTGGCCGGGCGTATCGATGAGGTTCAGCGCATAGACCTTGCCGTCACGCGCTTTGTATTCAAGCGACGCCGTCTGGGCCTTGATCGTGATGCCGCGTTCCTTCTCGATATCCATGGAATCCAGCACCTGCGAAGACATTTCGCGGTCTGCCAGCCCGCCGCAACGATGTATCAGGCGATCGGCCAGCGTGGACTTGCCATGGTCGATATGAGCAATGATGGAAAAATTACGGATGTGATCCATATACCCGGGAACGTGGTGCCCGCAACTGCGGGCCGGATGAACCAGCCGGCTATTCGTTCAGCCGGTGGCGGAAAAAGAAGGGGGGCCGCACAGGGCGTCCCCCCTTCGCAACACGGCATTTTAACCGTTTCGCATTTTAACTGTTTATTTACGCGGAGTTATGGTCACCCACTGTGACTGATCGCCACGCATCACCAGAACGGCGGCAGGACGCGATTTGTCTAGCTTGCTCACGACCGAGGCATAATGCGAGGGGCTGGTGACATCCGTGTCATTGATGGTGAGTACGATGTCGCCCGGCGACAAACCGGCGTCGGCAGCAGGGCCTTCCACCTGCGCCACTTGCACGCCGCCCTCGAACTGGAACTTGTCGCGTAACGCTGCGGGGACGTCGGTCACCGTCAGGCCGAGAGCATCTGCCGGACCGGGTTCAGGGGTGCTGGGTCGCGCAGGGGTGTCGTCATCGGTACTAGGCATCTCGCCCACTTTCACATTGACCTTGACCGTTCTTCCCTTGCGCCAGAGCTCCATCGTTGCCCGTGTGCCGGGCTTGGTGTTCCCCACGATGCGCGGCAAGTCGGACATATGATTGATTTCGCGGTCGTTGAAGCGGGTAATGACGTCGCCGGAGCGCACACCCGCCTGATCAGCCGGGCCGTTTCGCTCAACATTGCTCACCATGGCACCCATGGCCTTGGGCAGCCCGATCGCCTTGGCTACGTCTTCTGAAACCGTACCGATCTGCACCCCGATACGCCCACGGGTGACCTTGCCATGATCTTTCAGCTGTTCGACCACGAGCATCGCTTCGTCGATAGGAATAGCGAGCGAAATGCCCATGAAGCCGCCGCTACGGGAAACGATCTGTGAGTTCACCCCTACAACGCGGCCGGACAGGTCGATGAGCGGCCCACCGGAGTTACCCGGGTTAACGGCAACGTCTGTCTGAATGAACGGCAGGTAGTCACCCGTCTCGCGATTGATGGCACTCACAATACCTGCGGTGACCGTGGACTCCAGGCCGAAAGGAGACCCGATGGCAAGCACCCACTGCCCCTTGCGCAAGGAGCGCGACTCACCAATCGGCAGCGGTTTGAGGCCTTTGGCATCGATCTTCAGAAGCGCGAGGTCTGTGCGCGTATCCGTTCCCACAATTTTGGCACGGTACTCCTTGCCGTCGTTAAGCGTCACGAAGATATCGCTCGAACCGGCCACAACGTGATTATTGGTGAGAATGAAGCCGTCTTCGGTAATGATGAAACCGGATCCCACTCCACGCGGCACGGTCCGTTCTTGATCGGGTTCCGGCTGACCACGCGGCTGCCCGGGCATGGGAGGCAGGAAATCGGGTCCGAAGAACCAGCGAAACAGCTCGTAAGGATCGTTGCCACCAGGGCCCATTCGATTGCGAATGCGGACCGTTTCGGTGGTGCGGATGTTCACGACGGATGCTTCGGTTTGTTCCACCACACGCGTGAAATCCGGCATGGCGTTCTGCAGCACGTCCGTCTGCGCGCTTGCAGTGGTTCCGAGGGGGGCGAATGCAAGCAGGGCCGCTGCCGTTGCCCCCGCCACCATACGCACAATGCGGCGGCAGCCTAGCAGGTTGAATTGCATCTAAGTCTCCAGTCAAGAATCAATGAAGAACAAGGCTTGCGTCTGAGCCTGAGATTAAGGCACGGCCAGGGGCACGTACTCAGTGCGATGAGCAAGGTCACGCACGGTATCAGCAGGAACCTCGCCCAACACCGTCAACCAATGGTCGCCGATACGTTTTCGGTAAACATTCATAGCTCCTTCACGCACCAGGCCGACCGCGTGGGGATGGCTCGCCGTCTCAGAATAAGCCTCGATAAACACGGAAATTGTGGACAAGCCATCGGACGCCACCAGTTGCTTGACATGCCTATCAGCTTTCATCTGACGAGCCATTTGAGTCAGCTGCCTATACCCGGGCGGTAAGGGAATACGCCAACCCTCAGAAGCCAGGTCCACCTTGTGTACCGGCAGTTCCACGACCTTCCAATCCTTTGTGTTCCATCCCGGGCTGAGCGCTTCAGCGCTAACGTCAGAGCCCACCTCGAGCGTATTGAAAACGATTTGAATCAGCACGCCTTCAGGGCCGATGGTCTGAGCCCGTAGAGCAAGTCCGGTTTCCTTGTCGGCACAAAAGCGGTAACCATAACGCTGGCTGTCGCGCGGCGCCAGCCTGAGCTCATGGCATGGGCGGCCTGCCACACGTTCCGTAGTGTCACTGACCTGCATGTCGTAGTGAGCCGGCAGATTGTCGCCTTCGTCGAACAGCACAGCTGGGAATCGGTCGGAATCCCGGCGCTCCACCAGTACGAGTTTGCGTTCCGGCAGCAAGCATTGAGTGGTTTCGTTGTGCCGGATGTATTCACGCGGGCGACCATCGAGCACCAATACACGTTCACGCTCGCCGGTTCCATCCACAACGTGCACAATTCGGGTCGACAGCACGACACCACCCTGCTGGTAGGTATATACCCCCGCGTAGTCAAGCGTACGTGCGGCTTCCTGCATTTTGCGCAGCATCTCCATGCCGGGCGACTCCGCCTGTGCTGCGAGTACACCGTGTGGAGCGAAGCCCCCCAGCACCGCAGTCAGCCCAAGAAATAGCAGCGCCCGCGATACCGCTTCAAAGTACCGACACCTTGTAAGCCGGAGTCTGCTGGGCAACCCACGACTCATCGTTCGCCTCCGACAAAATCCAGAGACACCGGCCGGACTGAGCCGACCCCCGTGTAATCGCGATGTGCAGCGACATAGTCATACAGCCCGCTGCCTTCGGATGTGGCAAGCACCGGGGCATCAACTGCCGACTGAGTGCCCGCGGTGAAGTACGGAAGGGCCACCCAAGCGACAGCCGCTACGGCAGCGGCC